>NZ_KV830544.1:0-560 GCF_001836795.1 Neisseria sp. HMSC061H08
GAAGGCTATATCGAGAAACTGCACATTACCCCAGCCAATACCCATGAGTGCAACCACCTGTCGCCTTTGTTGGAAGGTCTGCCCAAAGGTACGACCGTCTATGCCGACAAAGGCTATGACAGTGAGGAAAACCGACAACACCTGGAACAGCATCGGCTGCAGGACGGCATTATGCGCAAAGCCCACCGCAAACATCCACTGTCGGAAGCGCAAACCAAACGTAACCGATATTTGTCGAAGACCCGTTATGTGGTCGAACAAAGCTTCGGTACGTTGCACCGTAAATTCCGCTATGCGCGGGCAGCCTATTTCGGGCTGCTCAAAGTGAGTGCACAAAGCCATCTGAAGGCGATGTGTTTGAACCTTTTGAAAGCCGCCAACAGGCTAAGTGCGCCTGTAGCCGCCTAAAAGGCGGCCTGGATGCCTGATTATCGGGTATCCGGGGAGGATTAAGGGGGTATTTGGGTAGAATTAGGAGTAATTAGGAGCGGAAATAGACGAAAACCTGTGTTTGGATTTCGGCTGTCGGGGGAAGGGCTTTTTTGCAAAGGTCTCGGCCT
>NZ_KV830545.1:0-45443 GCF_001836795.1 Neisseria sp. HMSC061H08
AGGAGATATTTAGGGGCAATGATGCGGAGTGTCGGCCTTTTATGGGGTAGGGGAATGAAGAGGAGAGATTCAACAGAATAAGCCTCAAGTAGCAAAGAGAGGAGATGAAATATTTAGTCTTATCAGATTAGATTGGCGCACTATCAATTTTCAGACGGCCCTTTGTTATAATCTTCTCTTTACCTGAACATAAAACAGGCTGTCTTATGGAAGTCATCCAATATCCCAATTCTCCGTTTAAACTCCACCAGCCATTTCCCCCTGCCGGCGACCAGCCCACTGCCATTGCCGGCCTGCTCGAAGGGCTTTCAGACGGCCTTGCCTACCAAACCCTGCTCGGCGTAACCGGTTCGGGCAAAACCTATACCATGGCGAACGTCATCGCCCAAAGCGGTCGCCCCGCCATCATCATGGCGCACAATAAAACCCTAGCTGCCCAGCTTTATGCCGAAATGCGCGAGTTTTTCCCCGAAAACGCGGTGGAATATTTCGTCTCCTACTACGACTATTACCAGCCCGAAGCCTATGTGCCCAGCCGCGACTTGTTCATCGAAAAAGACAGCGCGATTAACGAACACATCGAGCAGATGCGCCTTTCCGCCACCAAAAACCTGATGACGCGCGACGACGTGATTATCGTCGCCACCGTGTCCGCCATTTACGGTATCGGCGACCCGACCGAGTATCAACAAATGGTGTTGTCCGTCAAAGAAGGCGATACCATCGAGCAGCGCGACATCATCGCCACGCTCGTTTCCATGCAGTACGAACGCGGCGATTTGGACTTCAAACGCGGCAGCTTCCGCGTGCGCGGCGACGTGATTGACGTATACCCCGCCGAAAGCTCCGAAAACGCCTTGCGCATCAGCTTGTTTGACGATGAAATCGACCGTCTCGATATATTCGACCCGCTTTCAGGCAGCCTTATCCAGCGCGTCGGCCGCTACACCGTCTTCCCGTCCAGCCACTATGTTACCCCACGCGACACCGTCTTGCGCGCCTGCGAATCCATCAAAGAAGAACTGCGCGAACGCATTGAATTCTTCGCCCGCGAACAACGCCCCGTCGAACAACAACGCATCGAACAGCGCACCCGCTTCGATCTCGAAATGCTCTACGAAATGGGCTTCTGCAAAGGCATCGAAAACTACTCCCGCCACTTCTCCGGCAAAAAAGAAGGCGAACCGCCGCCCACGCTGATGGACTACCTACCCGACAACGCCATCATGTTCATCGACGAAAGCCACGTTACCGTTACCCAAATCGGCGGCATGTACAAAGGCGACTCATCGCGCAAGCAAAACCTCGTCGACTATGGCTTTCGCCTGCCTTCCGCCCGCGACAACCGCCCGCTCAAATTCCACGAATTTGAAAAAGTCATGCCGCAAACCGTCTTCGTTTCCGCCACACCCGCCAAATACGAAGAAGAACACGCCGGACAAGTGGTCGAACAAGTCGTCCGCCCCACAGGGCTGGTCGATCCCCAAATCATCATCCGCCCAGTTGCCACCCAAGTCGATGACTTAATGAGCGAAATCAACGACCGCATCCAAAAAGGCGAACGCGTACTCGTTACCACCCTCACCAAACGCATGGCGGAACAACTCACCGACTATTACAGCGAACTCGGCATCAAAGTGCGCTACCTGCACAGCGACATCGACACCGTCGAGCGCGTTGAAATCATTAGAGATTTGCGGCTCGGCCTGTTTGACGTACTCGTCGGCATCAACCTCTTGCGCGAAGGCCTCGACATTCCCGAAGTCTCCCTCGTCGCCATCCTCGACGCCGACAAAGAAGGCTTCCTGCGCTCCCACCGCAGCCTGATTCAAACCATAGGCCGCGCCGCTCGCAATGTGAACGGCGTTGCCATTCTGTACGCCGACAAAATCACCGACTCCATGAAAGCCGCCATCGACGAAACCGAACGCCGCCGCGAAAAACAGATTAAATTCAACGAAGAACATGGTATCGTGCCGCAACAGATTAAAAAACAGGTCAAAGACATCATTGACGGCGTGTACCACGAAGACGACGGCGGCAAAGGTCGTCTGAAAGGCAAGGGCGTGAAAGTCGGCGAGATTCACAACGAAGAAGACGCGATTAAAGAAATCGCCAAACTGGAAAAAGCCATGCAGCAGGCGGCTAGGGATTTGCAGTTTGAAGAGGCGGCTGTGTTGCGAGATAGGATACGGGGGATTAAGGAAGGATTGTTGTTTGGGGCAGAGTGAGATTATTATACTAGTTACGAATATTTAATAAATTTTAATGGGTTATTAAAATGAGTTCTAATGAAATTACATCACTAACAAAAGAGCAAGTGCAAAATATCCGCGAATTTTGGCAGGGCGATTCATCTTTTATTGGCTATCCTGATGCAGAGCGCGATACAACTCATAATAGTTGGTTTGACAATTTGTTAGTACAGCCAAAATGGTTTAAAAAAGCAATTTCCCCTAAAACAACAGTTACTGTCGCTAGAAAAGGAGCTGGTAAATCAGCTGCAAGGTTAACCAGTATACAAAACCGTAAACAGGACTTTTCTACATTAATTGTTGAAGTGTCGGCCGATGAACTTGCCTCATTACATTCAGAACGTTTGAAAGAGGCATCAGGACGAGGTTATGGTGCTGTTGCAGATTGGATACAGATATATGCGGATCTTATTTGCCGCAAACTTGCGCAAGAAATGAGTGGTCGGGTACTTATTAGTGATGATGAGGCTATTTTACGTGCTTGGGCAAAAATTAAGGGGATTACAGAGAGGGATTTTGGTGAACGCATCGTAGATGTTTTGAAAACCATTATTCCATGGGTAAATAAAGTGTCTACTGAAAATTCAGAACAAGAAAAGTATAGCCCTGATAGATTTAATCGTATCATGCAGGCAACAAAATTCGTATTATATGTTGATGATTTCGATAATTTACAAGAAGAAGGTAACACTACTAGCATTCGATTAATTAGAGATGCAGTTGAAGCTGCTGATAGAATAACGCATGATAATAAAGATGCAGAAGTACATTTATTTATGAGACAAGATTTATGGCTAAGTTTAAATCCAGGTTGGCATTATGCTGATAAAATAAGTGGAGTAATGTCTCTGAATTGGGATTTTTCTGAGTTAAAAAAATGGTTTTATCAAAGATTGAGGCTTGCAATTGGATTGGCATTAAAAATTAGTCCTGCATTAATTAAAGTACCATTTAATGATATGTGGCATGTCTTTTTTGAACCTGAAGTAACTCTAAAAAATAAAGAGACAAGTGATTCATTTAGTTACATTGTTCGAAGAACAATGTATACACCTCGTAGCCTTGGTAATCTGATTAAGCATGCCTTAGATGCGGCCGAAGAACTACCAGTTTCTAATACTGAAGTTTACGAAGCTGAGTGGAGTTATTCAATAGACCAACTTGAATTCTTAAAGACGGAATTTCGATCTTTGTGTAAAGGTTTAGATATTTGCCTTCAATCTTTTACAGGAAAACCTTTGGAATGGAAGGCATCTGATTTATATCAGCACTTAAAAGGTTTAATTGGTAATGGACAGGTAAAACTAAAGGATGGTGTTTTACATGATGCTAATGAAGCGGTTGCCCTTGCGCGTTTTCTTTTTAGAATTGGTTTTTTGGAAGTGCGTTACCCTGAAGAAGGTAGATTTGAAGTGCGTGATGTAATGAGGCATCCAGATCATTGGAAAAGTGTCCGAACTGATGATGCAGTACGATGGGCTGTCAGAAGTGCTTTTTTTAATGGTCTAAAATCTCATCGCGGATATTAAGCAAGCGTAGGGTGGGCACTTGTATCCGACAAAGCAAGCGTAGGTTGGGTCAAGACCCAACAAAACTGTTAAATTTCACAGAGTGTTGGGTTTTCAACCCAACCTACATTTTGCTCAAGTGGCACATAATAAAAAGGTCGTCTGAAAACCATGAATCCGTTTTCAGACGACCTTTGTTTCATTCCAAACAACAAATATAATCACTGAAAGCAAGCCGTAGCTTGCATGACTAACCGCGTGTATGGCTGCACCACACACCTCACCTGCAGATGACACAAACTTTAAAACCGAGGTGTAGAGTTATGTGCGGTACGCACGCACACGTGTTTGGGTGTTCAAACTTTCAGACAATTTCAAACGTCGTCTGAAAAACTCTTAGCGCAAAGGCCGTCTGAAATCTAGTTTTCAGACGGCCTTATTGTTTATATTGCTTCAAAATCTAACAGTCAAACTCGGCAATTACCGGTGCGTGGTCGCTGGGGCGTTCTTGGGCGCGGGTTTCTAGGTCGACGGTGACGTTGGTAAGGGTGGCGGCGAGTTCGGGGCTGGTGAGGATGTGGTCGATGCGCAGGCCGAGTTTGCGTTGGAACATGGCGCCGCGGTAGTCGAACCATGTGTAGAACGCGCCTTCGGGGTGGATTTTGCGCAGGCTGTCGGTCAGGCCGAGGTCGAGCAGGTTTTTAAACCATTGTCTTTCGATGGAGGAGCAATGGATTTTTTCGTGCCATTTTTCGGGGGCGTAGCAGTCGGCATCGGTCGGGGCGATGTTGAAGTCGCCGAGCAGGACGAGTTTGGGGTGGGCGGCCATTTCGGTGCGGACGAACTCGGTCAATGCGGCAAACCATTGTTCTTTGTATTGGAATTTTGGGCTGTCCAGGGCTTCGCCGTTGACGCAATAGACGTTGATGACGCGCACGCCGTTGATGGTGGCGGCGATGACGCGGCGTTGCGGGTCGTCAGGGAGGGCGGGCAGGCCGCAATGTACGTCTTGCGGTTCGTGGCGGCTGATGATGGCGACGCCGTTATAGGTTTTTTGGCCGCTCCAGACGCAGTGCCAGCCCATCATTTGCAGGGCGGCTGCCGGAAATTTGTCTTGGTCGAGCTTGAGTTCTTGTAAGGCGAGTATGTCGGCTTGGTGGTCGGCCAGCCAGTTTTGTACTTGGGGCAGGCGGACGTTGAGGGAATTGACGTTCCAAGTGGCGATTTTCATGATGTTTCCGTGTGTGTTATTGGGTGGGAAGGCGGCGGATTGCGCCTGTGGGCATGGGCGGTATTGTATAGCGGATTGGTTTATTTTTCGATATGGGCTAAAAGTGGTAGGCCGTCTGAAGCTGATGTTTCAGACGGCCTTGATGTTGTGATATGGAATAATTTGTTTATTCGGCTTGGTCTTTGAGCGTACGCAGGGTATCGAGGATGGTGGTGGCTTCTTCGGAGATGAGGCGGTATTCGATGATGCGGTGGTAGCGCGTGAAATCAATGATGCCTTCGGTGCGCAGGCGTGCGAGGTGGTTGGCAATGCCGGTCGGGGAGGAGTCGAGCGCCTGTGCCAGTTCGGTAATGCTGCGGTCGCCGTCAAGCAGCAGAAAAAGGATGGCCATGCGTTCGGGGTTGGCAATCAGTTTGAGAATGGTAGAGAGACGCTTGATTTCCATATTATTGTTCCTTATTGTCTGTTATATGAACGCTTGATTTGGGTTAAATTTGGATGATTGTAGTTTTTATTAAGATTAACCTTATAATTCAAACTCTTAGTTTGAAGTGTACACGGTTTTGTAAAATTTGAGGGCATTGTTTTGCAATTTTTTGTTCATTTTCGATATTTTGCTTCGGTTGTGAAACTGGAGTGAAAAGAGACGAAAAGGCCGTCTGAAATGTTCCGTTGCAGATGATTTTGCTGACGGATGTTTCAGACGGCCTTTGATTTGGCTTTAAACTGCCTGCGTTCCGGACGGGCGTAAAAAGTGCGGTGTTTTGCAATTTTTCGCTTAAATTCCATCGCTTGCAGCTACAAAAGTGCGCTCTATTTTACGAATTTTTCTTTATATTCCCCAACAGTAATCTGCGCCCTTCAAATTCCTTGCCGGCAATTTCCAAAGCGAAGCGTTCTTTGTCGGCGTCGCGTACTTTGTCGTGTACGGCACGTAATTCCTGCACGCTAGCACCCAATGCCTTGACGATTTCATCGCCCATTTTCATGGAAGAATAGAAGGTTTCGCGCACTACGAAATCCGCTTCCGCTTTCACTAGGGCCAGCGCATTGCGTCTGTCCCAGGCGCGCACGAACACCTTGGCGTTCGGGTTGATATGATGAATATTTTCCACAATTCTGACCGCACTTTCTCCGTTGTCCACGCATACCGCTACGATGTCGGTGTGTTCTACGCCGCAGGCATGCAGCACGTCGGCGCGGGTGGCTTCGCCGTAATAGACTTTGAAACCGTATTCGCGTGCGACGTTGATGGTGTCGGGATCGTTGTCCAGAATGGAAATGGTGGCACCGTAGGCTAGCGGCATTTGGCTGACCACCTGCCCCATGCGCCCGAATCCGATAATCAGCACGTTGCCGTTGAGTTCGCCCGCATGTTCTTCCACATCGTCCACTGCCGCAGCTGCGCGGGATTCTTTGAAATAGCGCTCGAACAGCATAACGCTGAAGGGTGTCGTAATCATGGCGAGCACCACGATTGCCGTCATATTCGCTAGCACTTCCGCATTAATCGCCCGTTGTGCGGCAGCGGAGGCGAGTAATACGAAGGCGAATTCACCGCCCTGCGACATCAGTACGGCGCGGTGTATCGCGGTGTGATGGCTTGCTTTGGCAAAACGCGCCACTCCATAAACGGCAAGGCATTTCAAGATAATCATCAGTACAGTGGCGGAAAGAATTACCTTCCAGTTATTGAGCACTGTTGCCACATCCAGCGACATCCCGACAGCTAAGAAAAACAGCCCGAGCAAAAGGCCTCGGAACGGTTCGATATCCGCTTCAAGCTGATGACGGAAGTCGGATTCCGACAGCAGCACTCCCGCCAGAAACGCACCCATCGCCATAGACAGACCGCCCAGCTCCATTAAATAAGCCGCACCGAGTACCACCAGCAGCGCGGCGGCAGTCATCACCTCGCGTGCTTTGGATTTTGCCAGAATTTTAAACAGCGGATTGAGCAGCCAAATACCTGTCGCAATCAACGCTGCCAAAGAAAGCGCGGCAACACCGATTTTCTGCCATAGCGGTACGGCATCGGCAACGGCATTGGGATTATCGGGTGCTAGAAATGCTACAATCGCCAGCATGGGCACAATCAGCAAATCTTCAAACAGCAAAATGGAGACAATGCGCTGACCTTGCGGTGTGCTGATTTCATGACGTTCGTCCATAATCTGCATGACCATTGCGGTGGAGGTGAGTGTAAAACCTACCGCCGAAATAAACGACATCACTAAAGAAAAACCGTAAGCCAGCCCGATTTGGGTAAGGAACAGACTGGAAAAAGTCACCTGCAGGGTACCCAAGCCGAAAATCTGATTACGCAATTTCCATAAATGCGACGGCTTCATTTCCAGCCCGATCAAAAACAGAAACATCACCACGCCGAATTCCGCAATATGCAAAATAGCGTGGGAATCGGTAATGAGCTTTAATCCGAAGGGTCCGATAACCAGCCCCGCAGCCAAATAACCCAGAATCGAGCCTAGACCTAAACGTTTAAATAACGGCACGGCAACTACCGCCGCCCCCAATAACTCCACCACGTGCAATAAATCGCCGTTAGCTGCTTCTACCGCCATAATTCCTGCCTTTGTTAATTCATAAAAATTTTTGTATTATAAAGGAAAATCGCCGTAACACAAAAAAGTCGTCTGAAAAATGGATTCAGACGGCGTTTAGCATTTCAGGCAGCCTGAAAATGTTTAGCGTCTTTCAATCGGGTCGTATTCAGCAGGCAGCCAAGTGTAGCTGCCGTTGCTTTCGGCACGGATGTGTCCGATGCCAGGGAAGGGCATATGTGCGCCAGCTATCCAGATTTTACGTGTGGCGGCATCTTTGAGCGCGGCTTGGCGGCTGGCGTGTGCCCGTTTGGGGTCGCTGTCAAACTCAATGGCGATTTCGGGATCAAGCATTTGCAGTGTGTGGTTGTGCATCAAATCGCCCCACACCAGCATGGTTTGTCCTTTTGAAGTGAACTCGATGCCATTGTGCCCAGGCGTATGACCAGGACTCGGTTTGGATACCATACCCGGAATCACTTCTTCGCCGGTTTTGTAGAATTTCACCCGATCGGCTTTAACATAAGGCGCTACGGCGTCGCGTGCCAGCTGTGCAAAGCCGCGGATGGCTTCGGGAATCTGATCCATTTTTTGATCAAGCCAGAAGCCTTTTTCTTCTTTCGCCAGCAGAAGCGTTGCATTCAGGAACACCATTTTACCGTCGTGCGTTAAGCCGCTGACGTGGTCGAAGTGCATGTGAGTCGGCAGCAGAATGTCCACCTGTTCGGGTGTATAGCCGGCGGCTTTCATGCTGTTTACCAGTTTGCCGGTATTTTTACCCATAATATCCACATCGTCCGTGCCGGAATCCAATAAAATCAAATTCTTACCCGTATTGACCAGAAAGCAGATAACTGCGGTATTCACGCCTTTATCCGCTTCGAGCGGGCTGAATTCGCGCGCGATTAAATCGTCCAATTCCGCTGCACTTTTATTGCTGAACGGTTGGAATAATTGCGGGCTGACGGAAAGAAAGCCGTCGTATAATGCGGTGACTTCAAAATCGCCCACCATTAAACGGTGATAGCCGGGAACCTGCGTTCTTACCTGTTTCACGGCATGTTCCGCCGGAGTGAACGCCGGCGCTGCGATTGATGCGTTTGAAATAAACATGGTGCCGGCGATAATTGTTGTTTTTTCTTTTATGTTTGTGTTGAATCAGCCGATTGATTGTTTTTAAACAAACAACTAGGTTTTATGATTCTATGCTTAGGACTACACGCCAAGGGCTTGTCAGACGCTTGGACGTGTTGTCGAAATGCGACTACTTTTTCTTCCAGCCTGCGGTCATGGCGAAGGTGATGGGGTCGTAGTATTTCGGCAGCTTGGACGGAATGCCGACATCGTTACGGTACACGACGCGGTAGCGGTCGGCGAACCAGTTTGGAACGATGGTGTATTGGTGGCGAATCAGTCGGTCGAGCGCGCGCGAGGTGGTTTGCAGCTCTTGGCGGTTGGTAAAGCTGTTGAAATGGGTCAGCAGTTTTTCGACCGCAGGATGACAGACGCCGGATAGGTTGCGGCTGCCTTCGGTTTTGGCGGCGGCGCAGCTGAAGTAGTCGTATTGCTCGTTGCCGGGGCTTTCGCTGTTGCCGTAGTAGCCGGTGGTCACGTCAAAATCGAAGTCGTTCATGCGTTTTTGGTACACGGCGGAGTCGGAGGTGCGCACGTTCATGGTAATGCCGATTTTGGCGAGGTCGCTCTGCCATTTGGAGGTAATGCGTTCGTAGTTTTTGCTTGGTGCGAGGAATTCAAAGGTCAGCGGTTTGCCTTGTTTGTCGACTGCTTTGCCGTTTTTGTATTGATAGCCGCCTTTTTCAAGCAGGGCGCGTGCTTTGAGCAGGTTCGGGCGCACGCCCAGTTTGGGGTCGGTAACCGGCGGCATAGGGACGTCTTGATCCAATACGCCGTCGGGCAGCTTGGTGCCCAATGATTTGAGCAATGCGGTTTCCGCGCTGTCCGGCTTGCCGGTTGCGGCCATGGTGCTGTTGGTGAAGAAGCTGTCGGTGCGGCGGTATGCGCCGTAGAAGATGCGGCGGTTGACGCTTTCGTAGTCGAAGCTTTCAATCAAGGCGCGGCGGACGTAAATATTGTCCAAGGGCTTGTGGCGCATATTGATGACGAAGCCTTGCATGCCGGCCGTGCTGTTTTGTATCCATTCGTGTTTGGACAGATTGCGTTTTTTGAGGACTTCGTCGGAGTAGGCGCGTGCCCAGTTGCGGGCGACGTTTTCTTGTACGAAGTCATATTGGCCGCCTTTCAGTCCTTCGATGCGGACAACTTCGTCTTTGACGTATTTGATGCGGATGTGGTCGTAGTTGTAGCGGCCTTTGCGTACGGGCAGATTTTGCGCCCAGTAGTTTTTGTCGCGGACAAACTCGCTGATGCGGCCGTTTTCGGCTTTGGCAAAACGGTAGGGGCCGGAGCCGATCGGCAGGCTGTTGGGTGCGGCGGCCAGGCCTTTGGGATAGCTTTTATGCGAGAAGACGGGCAGGCTGCCGAGAATCATGTGCAATTCTGAGTTGCGCTGTTTGAAGCGGAACACGACGGTGCGATCGCTGGGCGTTTCCACTTTGGCCACGTCGCTCCAGTAGAAGTGGTACATGGGGGCGGCAGCTTTGTCTTTGGTCAGGATGTTAAATGAAGCGGCAACGTCTTTGGCCAAAACGGGGTCGCCGTTGTGGAATTTGGCTTTAGGGTTGATTTTGAAGGTAACGGAAAGGCCGTCCGGCGCCAGGGCGATGTCTTCGGCAATCAGGCCGTAAACGGCGTAAGGTTCGTCCATGCTTTGCTCGGTCAGGGTGTCGAGCGTCAGCATGCTGATGCCGTATTCGTGGTTGCCTTTGAGGGTAAAGGGATTGAGCGTGTCAAAAGCACCGAGGAAAGGCGTGGTAAACGAGCCGCCTTTGGGAGCGTTGGGATTGACGTATTCGAAGGCGGTGAAGTTGGCCGGATATTTCGGTGGTTGGCCAAGGCTTACGCCGTGGGCGGCAAAAGCGGCAGATGGAATCAGACCGAGCAGCGAGAGTAGGGCTGGTGTTTTCATCTATTTTTCCTTGTAGGTTGAATGTAGTATTCAGTAGTGTGCTGATTATAGCAAAGGCCGTCTGAAACTTGATATTTTTGCTTTCAGACGGCGTCAGGTTTAAGAGGATTGTTTTTTCGTATGGGCACTGAACTCGGCCAGCGTCATGTTCAAGGTTTCCAAGCAGGGCTGCATGATGTGGTCAACCGTTTGATTAACCTTGTCTTTATTAAGCGTTTGCGGACGGTAGACAAAGAGTTTGAACAGCTCAGCCAAGTCGATGGACTCCGCTCCCATTTTCAAGACCCAGCCCTGACGGCCGGAATAGACATAACCGTGTTGTGCCAGCTTTTCTAAAAGCTCGCCCAATTCGTCAAAGCCCATATTGATATGCCGTCTGAACTCCTGCACCGGCAATGCCTTGCCGTTTTGTTGGGCAGAATCGAGCAGCAGCAGGATTTTCAATACATCGTCAAAGCGGCCGCGCGCATCCAAACTGCGGCGGAACGCTTCGCCGCGCCAGTAGGACAGGGACGAGGTCAAAACCGCGCCGCCCAATACCAGCGTCCACAACAGGTTGAGCCACAACAGGAAAAACGGTACAGCGGCAAATGCGCCGTAAATCGATTTGTAGCCGTCAAAGTTGCCCATGTACCACGCGAACAAAAAGCGTGCCGTTTCCAAGCAAAACGCCGTTACGGCCGCGCCGACCAAAGCATGGCTGGCAGGCACAAAACGGTTGGGCACAAAGCGGTATAAACCCCACAGCAGTAGCGTAATAAATGAAACCGTGGTTATGCCCCTCAGCCATTCCGAGCCGCCCACCACTTGCACCTGACCGATCACGACCGACAAGCCCACGCCCAAAGACAAAGGCCCAAACGTCAGCAACGCCCAATACACCAAAAACTGCATCATCCAGGGCCGTTGCGAATTGACGCGCCAAATCCGGTTGAACGCATTGTCTATCGTCCGAATCAGCATCAGCGAGGTTACGACCAACATCACACTGCCGATGGCCGTCAGCTTGGTAGCCTTATCGCGGAACGCATTGATGTAGTCAAACACCATATCCGCACCCTGCGGCACAATGGTGCGGTTGATAAAAGAGACAAATTCCCCCGACCATTGGTCGAAAACGGGGAAAGCCGAAGCGATGACGACCATCACCGTCAACACGGGTACCAAAGCCAAAAGCGTCGTAAACGTCATGCTTGCCGCCACCTGCGGCACACGCTCGTCATCAAAACGGCGCACGACAAACCAAGCAAACGCCACGCCCTTACTTTTCAAAAAATCTTGCCACCATTGCGAAAACGGCATAACCTTTTCCCACTTTTGAATAGAAATTTTTCTTTTCAGACGGCCCTAGTATTCAAAAGGCCGTCTGAAACCTGACAGCATTGTAACGGAAACCCCAAATGAACCCAAATCCCCTGAAAATCCTCGTCCTCTTTTATTCCCAAAACGGCAGCACGCGCAACCTTGCCCGCCAAATCGCACGCGGTATCGAAAGCGTGGACGGTTGTGAAGCCGTATTGCGTACCGTGCCCAAAGTTTCCACCGTTTGCGAAGCCGTTGAAAAAGCCGTTCCCGACGAAGGCGCTCCCTACGCGACTGCCGACGACCTCAAAAATTGCGCCGGTCTCGCGCTCGGCAGCCCGACACGTTTCGGCAATATGGCCGCCGCGATGAAATACTTTATCGACGGCACCATTCCCCTTTGGCTCGGCGCAGAACTCGTCGGCAAGCCTGCCACCGTATTCACCAGCACATCTTCGCTGCACGGCGGCCAAGAAACTACCCTGCTGACCATGATGCTGCCCCTGTTGCACCACGGCATGGTCATCAGTGGCATTCCCTATACCGAGTCCGCGCTCAGCAATACCCAAAGCGGCGGCACGCCTTACGGCGCAAGCCATGTTTCCGGCCACGACAGCAAGCCGGCATTGACCGCCGAAGAAAACGACATTGCCTTCGCACAAGGTAAACGTTTGGCAGAATTGGCACGAAAATTGGCAGACTGATTTTTTGTGATAAAAAGATTAAGGCCGTCTGAAAACCTGATGATTCAGTTTTCAGACGGCCTTTTTAGTTATTTATAACTAGCAAACAAATAAATATTTCTAATTAAACAAACTACTTAGAAAATAGGGATTAGAACATAGTTTCATCGGACTACATCTTTTTGATAGAATCTGCCACCAAATTAAAACATCAGCTAACTGGAGAAGCTATGTCACTACCCGTATTTCCCTATGGCAAATTAAGCTTTGCCGTCAGTCTGGCTTTGTGTTCGGCGTATTCTTTCGCAACCGAAGTAGAAAATAGCCAGCCGCAAGAACATGTCGATTTGCCGACAGTTACCGTCCAAGGTGTCGGAAAACAGACTACTTCCAACTACACCATTCCCGCTTCTTCCGCCGCAACAGGCATCCGCCTGACCCAGCGCGAAACGCCGCAGTCCTTGTCTGTCGTTACCGAAAAACAAATGGATGACCAAGGTTTGGATACCTTGCAGGACGTGTTGAAACAAACACCGGGCGTGTTCCACAGCAAAATGGGCAACAACGTATCCGGTCACAGCCAGTTTATTTCGCGCAGTCAGGCGATTGACAGCATTTCCGTGGATGGCGCGCCTAAATTCCTTTACGACGGTAAAGCCATCCGCCGCGGCACCAACAATCTGGACAGCACATTGTACGAACAAGTCGTCGTCGTACGTGGCGCAAGCGGTTTGTCCAACGGCGGTATGGGCGAGCCGGGCGGTACGGTTGCTTTGGAACGTAAAAAACCGACTGTCAAGCCAGCCATCAGCGTGGAAGCCGGTGTCGGTTCGTGGAACCACTACCGCTTCGTCCTTGATGCCAATCAGCCTTTGAATGCAGACAATACCTTGCGCGGCCGCGCTATTTTGGTCAGCGACCACGGCGGCGATTACCTGCCGAACACTTCTCGCCACAATCACACTTTCTACGGTACTTTGTCTTACGATATCACGCCGCAAACCCAATGGCGCCTCGGTACAGAAATACACCGTTTCCGCAATACCGGTAGCTCGCGTTTCAGCTACCTGACCGCAGCAGGTTCGCGCCGTACTGGATTCATACCATTTGAGTCTTCGCCGCGCAGCAATTCTTCCGCACGCTGGGCATACGGCAAGGACACCAGTGCCGAAGTATTCACTTCCCTCAGCCATGAGTTTGACAATGGCTGGAAACTGACAGGCAATTACAGCCATGTTTCGGGCAAAAACGACATCGTTTCAGGCATTGCCGGTACATACGAAATCAATACCGACTATTCCGCGCTCTTTACATCCGACCGCGATCGCAGCAAATATCGCGACCAAGATTTCTCCCTGACTTTGGATGGTCACTATCCTGCATTGGGCCGTTCGCATGAGTTCAATGCGGGCATCAGCTATCAGGACAACAAAGAAAACCTGTCTTTCTATGAAGAAGGCGAATCGACGATTCCTGATTTGCGCCTCTTTAACGGCAATATCGCCAAACCCGATATGCCGTATCTGCGCGATGGTTTTTCACGCATGAAAAACCTGTCGGTTTACGGCTCGACCCGTTTCAAACTGACCGACAAGCTCGCCTTTATCGGCGGCAGCCGTTTTGTGGATTGGCGTTACCGTTACAGCACCAGCCGTAACAAATTCGCACACAGCAGCCATAAACAAAACGTTTTCATTCCTTATTTGGGCGTAACCTACGACATCGGCGACAATCTGACTGCCTATGCGTCTTACACCACCATTTTCCGTCCGCAAGTGCGTTACCTGACCAAAGACGGCGCGGCGCTCAAACCGCAGCGCGGCAAAACCTACGAGACCGGTTTGAAAGCCTCATGGTTTGAAGGCCGTCTGAATGCTTCCGCCTCCGTCTTTATGAACAAACGTGACCATTTGGGCGTGGTTGCAGGCAAATTTGCAAATGGCGAGGAATACTACCGCGCAGCCGACAACACCACAACAAAAGGCATGGAACTCTCTGTCGGCGGCCGCCTGAGCGACAAATGGCTGCTGAATGCGTCTTATGCACGTTCCAAAATCAAAGACAGCGAAGGGGTTCAACTGCATCCGTCTTACCCGGTTCATTTGTTCAAACTCTTTACCGCGTATGACGTGACCGACCGTTTGAACCTGGGTGCCAACGTCAACTGGCAAAGCCGAAGCCACACGCTGGACGAATACCCTGCAGACATCAATCCGGCCGCAGCCGCCGCATTGACCCAACGTCCGTACGCAACGCTGGACTTGACCGGTCATTACAAAATCGGCAAATCTACCCGTATCAGTTTGGACTTTGAAAACGTGTTCAACAAACGCTACCGCACCATGCCGGATATTCACGTTTACGGCACGCCGCGTAGTGTGACTGCAACGGTTAAACATACGTTCTAATTGAAAAGAAAAATAGTGCAGGCCGTCTGAAAACCTAAATTATCGGGTTTTCAGACGGCCTTTTGTTCATATCTTAAACTTGCAAAAACCGTCTGTTTGTTTTATAAATGCAAACCATTATTATTCAAATGATAAGGTTATGTAATGAAAAAGAAAGCGATTGCCTGTGTAGTAGGGGCGGTTTTTTCTGGACAGTTATATGCGGCTCAGATGCCGGTGGCTCAGGCAGAAATAGAGCCTGTGGTGGTCACGGCCGACCGCAATGCGCAAACCTTGGATAAAGCCGCGCCGAATGTGTCGGTTATCGGACGTAAAACCTTGAATCAAGCCTCGGCGCAGAATTTGGACGATATCGTGATGTATGAATCTGGTGTCAGCGTGCCGTCAGACAACAATCGCCGCGGTCATGCCGGTATCAATATCCGAGGCATAGATGGCAACCGCATTCTGATGATGGTGGACGGCGTGCGCATTCCTGAATCTTATGCAGGCGGCGGCTCCAACGGCGCGATTTCGGGACGCGATATGGTCGAAAGCGACACACTCAAGCAGGTCGATATTGTCAAAGGTCCTTATTCCGCGCTGTACGGTAGCGATGCGCTCGGCGGTGTGGTGAATATGGTGACGCTCTCTCCGAGTGATTTCGTCGATGAAGGCAAACGCGGTTATTTCGGTTTGAAACACGGCTACCGCAGCCGCGACCGCAGCCATGGAGTTACTGCGACTGTGGCAGGTTTCCATGAAAACGCCGAAGGTCTGCTGATGCTGACGCGCCGTCAAGGTCATGAAACCGAAAACATGGGCAGCGATACCAGCTACTCGACTGCGCGTACTGCTACCAACCCGCAGAAGAACAATGCCTACAATATCTTGGCGAAAGGCAATATCGGCAACGAACGCCACCGCTTGGAAACTTTGTACGAACAGTATTACCACGCCAACGATACCGTATTGGCAAACGGCTTGGGTTCGCAATCGCGCGGGCCGGTAACCATTGCAACATCCGAGAGCAATGCTCGCGACCGTATCCGCCGTCAACGTATCGAAGCGGGCTACCGCTACACTGGCGAAGGCCGTCTGAAAGAAGCCAACCTGACTGCCTATCAGCAAAAACTGCGTACGGAAGACGATGCTGTCGATGCGAGCATTACACGTATGGGCGCGCGCCAATTAGGTAACTCGACCCGTTATTCCGACTACGGTTTCAATCAGACCATACGTGGGCTGAACGGGCATGGCGTGTGGGAATTTGACGGTGCGGTCAAACAAACCGTCGTTGCCGGCGCTGAATACAAACACACCGAGACCGCCCGTCCGCGCGACAGCCTGACAGTGGACAATCTGACCGGCGCTGTCAGCAAAGTTTATGCAGGCAGCACCTATCCGAATAAAACCTTCCCCGACAGCAAGCGCAAAACGTTCAGCGTTTACGCACAAGACAGCCTGACCTTCGGCGACGGCATCGTCCTGACCCCGGCCTTGCGTTACGAAAAAGACAAGCTGAACACGTCGACCGATCAAGCCTATCTCAACGCCAATCCCAGCGGAACGGCGACGCGCTTTAGCGATTCTGCGTTTACGCCCAGCCTGCGCCTGAGCGTGCCGATGGGTGAGCAGTTCACCGGTTTCGCTACTTATTCCCAAGGCTTCCGCACGCCGCCGTTTGACAGCGCGACCATGGCGTTTGCCAATACGACCTACGGCTATGCCGTCATCCCGAATGCCAACCTCAAATCCGAACGCTCCAACAGCTTTGAATTGGGGATGAAATTCAAAAACGAACGCGCCCGTGCGCAAGTCACCGCGTTCTACAACCGTTACCGCAACTTCATCAACCGCACTGAAATCGGTACCTCCACTGTTGGCAGACGCCCGATTATCCAGTACCAATATCAAAACCTTGATCACGTCAAAACCTACGGTGCTGAAGCTTCTGCCGCCTACAAATTCCTGCCGGGCTGGCAAGTCTCCGGCAGCATCGCTTGGATGCGCGGTGAGCAGCAGGACGGCAAACCGTTGGATTCCGCTTATCCGCTCAACGGCGTTTTGGGTTTGGATTACACTCAGGAAAAATGGGGTGTCGGCACCAAGCTGCGCTGGTCGAAAAAACACAGCCGCGTCAGCAGCGATACTGTTTTCCAAGCGCCGGGTTATGGCGTATGGGATGTCGGCGCGTGGTACAAGCCGTTTAAAAACCTCGAAATCGGCGCAAACATCTACAATGTCGGCAACAAAAAATACTGGCAGCACGCCGACGTTGCCGGCATGAGCCGTACCAGTGTGATGGACTTGTACACCGAAACCGGCCGTAATTTCGCCGCAACCGTACAACTGAAGTTCTAATGTGATTCAGCCGTTTTCAGACGGCCTGAGAAAGCGAGCAGGCCGTCTGAAAGTATTCGACAAGGAAAAACAATGAAACTCAAACTCCTCCTGCTTTCCGCGTTTATTTCGTTGGCCGGTACTGCACACGCGCAACGTATCGTCGTGTTGACCCCCGATACGGCAGACATTGTTGCCGCGCTCGGCGCATTGGACGAAATCGTCGGCCGCGATCAGACCGTTCAAAATCCGGCGTTGAAAAACAAGCCCAGTATCGGCATTCATCGCCGCCTGACGGTTGAACCGATTGTGGCCGCCAAACCCGACATCGCCATCGGTTCATGGATGGCGCAGCCTGCCGATATTTTTGCCCACCTGCAAAAATCAGGCATTAAAGCCGTCAATGTTGCGCCCGATGATAGCATCGCCGCCTATCCGCAAAGTATCCGCAACATTGGTCAGCTTATCGGCAAAAGCGCGCAGGCGGATAAGTTGGCCAGTAAGTGGCAGGCGGATATGAAACAGCAGCCTTCCAGCGGCAAACGCTACCTATTCAGCTACGACGGGCGCATCGTATCGGGCAAAAACACTGCCGCCGACGAAATCATCCACCGCGCCGGCGGTATCAATGCCGCAGCCGCCATTGACGGCCTCAAACCGATGACGCGTGAGGCATGGATTGCGGCCAAACCTGACATTATCATTATTGCCGACCACAACACCGCCATGATAGGCAACGTCAAAACCTTTGCCGCACGCCCCGAAATCGCCGGCTCGCCTGCCGCGAAAAACGGCAAGATTTATTTGTGGAAGGCCAACGATATGTTCCGTTACGGGCTGGATACGCCGCAAGTGATTCAGCGTTTGCACGGTTTGGTGAAATAAACGCGCCTGTTTTGAAAAACCTGTCTGATTTTTGTTTTCAGACGGCCTTGATTTGTTCCTTCTTATTGAGGAGGAAGCAAAACGGTTGTCTTAAAAATGCCGTCTGAAACCGTCCCTCAATCCGCTTGAACCGCATGATGTCATGAAACCGCATATCCTTACCCTCTGCCTGCTGCTTACTGCCGCCGCCGTTTATTTGTGCTGCGGCATCGGTTTTGGCGCGTGGGAGTCGCCATTGGCGATGGATGAAACCGTCCGCCAAATCCGTTTACCGCGCATCTATACCGCACTTTTGGTCGGAGCCGGTTTGTCCGCTTCGGGGGCGGCATTGCAGGCTTTATTTGAGAATCCGTTGGCCGATCCGAGTTTGATCGGGACGTCGGGCGGGGCGGCCTTGGGCGTGATTGTGTTATTGGCTTTGGGCGGCGGCGCGATGGGTGTGCCGGGCGCGGCTTTTCTCGGTGCATTGGGTGTGTGCCTGCTGATTTTGGCGGTGCACAAACTGCTCGGCGGCGGTACTTTGGGATTGCTGGTGTTGGGGTTTGTATTGAGCGCGTTTTCGGGCGCGGTAGTTAGTATGATTTTGTTTTTATCTGACGATTTGGTATTGCGCAGCGCGACAACATGGCTGTCGGGCAGCCTTGCCGAAGCCGGTTTCTCATCGCCTGTCGCGGCAATCGCGGTTATGTTGCCCGGTTTTCTGATTTTGCTGTCCGCAGGCAGGCGGCTGGACGTTTTGATGACAGGGGAAGACACGGCTGCCAGTATGGGGGTATCAGTTGGGGCATTGCGTGTGCAAACCGTAATCGGCGCGGCATTGATGACGGGGGCGGCGGTATCGCTTTCGGGCATCATCGGTTTTCTCGGCATGATGATCCCCAATGTGCTGGCGCAAACCGTCGGTGGCAGCCGCCGCAAACTGATTGCACTGTCGGCTTGGTTGGGCGCAGTGTTTTTGATGGTGGTGGACGGCGCGGCGCGCTGGCTGACATACCCTGTCGATCTGCCGGTTGGTATCGTGATTGCCTTATTGGGCGGACCATTTTTTATGTATTTGTTTATCAAGCCTTTGAAAAGCCGTTAATGCCTAAACAGGCCGTCTGAAACTTCATTGCCCCATGTCTTTTGCCATGCACACCTTATTTCAAATCTGTAATCTTTCCGTCCGCGTCCAAGACAAAACCCTGCTTGAAATCGATCAACTGGATATACCTTCGGGCATGACCGTTATTATCGGTCCGAATGGTGCGGGCAAATCCACTTTGCTGCGGGCCTTAATCGGGCAAACAGGGCAGGGGGGAATCACGCTTTTCGGTGAGGCCGTTGCGCCGCAAATCCGCGCGGGCAGGGTGGCATGGGTCGGACAGCATGGCCGTTACAACATGCCGATGACCGTACGCGAATACATTGCGTTGGCGTCATTTGTACAAAAAGGCCGTCTGAACCATGAATGGGCGGATGAGTTGCTCGATTATTTTGATTTGACGTCATTGGCGGATAAGCGTATCGGCAAGCTCTCAGGCGGCGAACAGCAACGCGCCAACATCATCCGCGCCCTGTTGCAAAACGCGCCGGTCTTGCTTTTGGACGAACCGTGCAACCATCTCGATATCCGCCACCAACACCGCCTGATGCAGTATTTGGTTGGGCATTCAAACCGTGCCTCATCAATAATGGTATTACACGATTTAAACCTCGCCGCGCGTTATGCGGAACATATTATTTTGATGAATAAGGGAAAAGTCGTTGCATCAGGCAAGGTGGGCGAAGTGATGCGCCCTGATTTGCTTGAATCGGTTTACGGTTGGCAGATACGCCGTTGCGAAGATGAGGCAGGGTTTTATTTCAGAAGCTGAGCGCCAACAGGCCGTCTGAAAAACGATAAAGAAAATTTATTTTATCGTTCAAAAATAAAACGAAATGGGAGGATGTTCTCGGCTTGAAGAACCAAATTTTGCGCATTTCACAAGTAAAATGCCGATTTCCATCAAATAGAAATATATTTTATTATTTATAGAATACAATATTTTAAAATAATACTAATTTTTAATTACAAAAAATATTGACAAGAAAATGATAATGATTATTTAATATATAAATCTTACCAATAACTTTTGTTTATCATTATCATGGTACAGCAGCTTGTTTGGACTCCAAGACAATCCGCACCCAAGGCATTTCCCGAACGTCAGGCATTAATGCCCGTTTGGGGCGGCGTTCCAATGCCGCGTCCCCAGTGGCAGAACATTTGGAAGAAAAAGCTTCCCCATGCCGCCGATGTGGACGCGCTTGCTTATCTGCATATTCCATTTTGCGCCAACCACTGCGTTTTTTGCGGCTTCTACCGTAATGCGTGGAAGGACAGCCAAAGCAGCGTGTACACCGACAAAATTATCGAAGAAATGGCCGCTGAAGCCGAAGTTCGTACAGGCAAGGGCAAAATCCGAGCTGTTTATTTCGGGGGCGGTACGCCGACCGCGTTGCTTACGGAAGACATCGTCCGCCTGATTCGTGCCTGCTACCAATATCTGCCGCTTGCCGAAGACTGCGAGTTCACCATCGAAGGGCGCATGAGCCATTTCAATTTGGAAAAAGCACAGGCCTGTATCGAGGCAGGGGCCAACCGCATTTCCATCGGCGTGCAAACCTTCAATACCGCCATCCGCCGCCGTCTCGGCCGCAAACACAGCGGCGACGAGGCGTTTGAATATTTGGCAAAATTGTGCGAACTCGATGCCGTAATTGTGGCAGATTTGATGTTCGGCCTGCCCAATCAAACCGATGAAGTTTGGCAAAACGATATTGCCCGTGCCGCCGAGCTGCCTCTGTCCGGTTTGGATACATACGCGTTCAACCTTTATCCCATGCTGCCCATCAATCGCATGATTGAAAAAGGCGCATTTCCGACACCGCCGGGCTTTGATATTCAGGCAGACCAATATGCCTACACGGTTGAAACACTGCTGGAAAAAGGCTGGGAACAGGTCAGCAACAGCCACTTCGCCTATCCCGGCCGCGGCGAGCGCAACCGCTACAATACTCTGATTAAATCCGATATTCCCTGTTTGGCGTTCGGCTCCGGCGCGGGGGGTAACTTCGGCGGTTTCAGCTATCAGGTGCAGGGCGATTTGGAGAGCTATCTTGCCACGCCGAAAGGCGAGAAAAACATCGCATTTATGAGCGGTCATAGTCCAAATAAAGCACTTCTCAGCAAAGTCCAGCACGATATTGAAACAGGCCGTCTGAATCCATTATTGTTCGACGGCAACAAAACAGCGCAAAAGCTGATTGCCCAATGGCAGGAAATGCAGCTTTTTAAAGAACCCGATTCAGACGGCATTATCCGTTTGAATACCAGCGGCCGTTATTGGTCGCCCACCCTTATCCGCAAACTCATGCTCACTCTTCCGACTCAAGAAAAGGATCAAACCATGCAAAAACTTTCAGCCGAACAACAAACCATGTTACGCCAATCATTGGAAAAAAATCCCGGCCAAGTGCTGGAAATGCTGGCCGCGCAAAACCAATGCAGTTTTGAAGACGTTATCCGCTGCCTGCCTGAAGAGAACGTGCGTCAAACCGAAGGCAGCCGCATTGTCGAAATCCTCCAAGCCATCGCCGCATGGAATGAATCCGTGACCTTCATCGCCCACACCCCCGATGCCATCGTTGAAGTCAGCGGCAAACTGCCTAACGGCAAAGTCGGCCGCGGTTTCTACAATTTTGACCATCCCGAAACCGACGGCGGCGTACACGGTCATATCTATTACGAAAACTGCGCCTCCATCTACCTTTTGGAACGCCCGTTCATGGGCAAAGCCACTTGCTCGCTCAACTTTATCAACCGCAACGGCGGCGCCATGTTTAAAATTTTCGTCGGCCGTGATGAAGCAGGCGAGTTGAAACAACACCAAATCGAAGCCATGCGCAAACTGTTTGATGCCGCTTAAACGGTTTCAGACGGTCTGAAAATCCGTTCCTTGTTGCATAGAGGAGCGGATTTTCTAACAACAAACATCTACCATACAAAGGAACTACAAACATGCAACTCATCTTCGGAGCCAACGGCCCATCCGGCCGCGCCTATATCCGCACATTGACTGACTCAGCCGATACCGTCGCCGTATTGAGAAGGCCGTCTGAAGACAGCTTTTTTACCGAACACAATATTCAAACCGTCGTCGCCGATGCGCTTGATGCCGACGCGCTCGATAAAGCGTTGGCACAATATCGTCCCGATACCGTGATCAGTTTTGTCGGCGGTAAAAACGAAGAGGGCATCCGCAGCGATGCGCTGGGCAATATCAACATCATTGCCGCTACGAAAGCCGCCAATCCGCAAGCTCGCTTTGTACTGATTACCAGCATGGGCTGCGGTGAACAATGGGACATGATGAGCGAGCCGTTCAAACAGGCACTCGGCGAAGCCGTCCGTGCCAAAACGGAAGCCGAAATCTATCTCAAACAAAGCGGTTTGAATTGGACCATCTTGCGCCCCTGCGGCCTTGCCGATGGCGAAGATAATGCCTATACCTTGACACAAAATGCCCAAGAAATTCCGCAAAAATACATGACGCGCAACGGCTTGGCCGCTGCCGTTGCTGCCATTGTCGGCCAAGCGGACAGCAAGGGCGAAACGTATAGCGTTGGTGCGGCATAAACGGATTGAGTAGGCCGTCTGAAACTGTCTTTTAATTGTTTCAGACGGCCTAAATTTTTCCTAACATACTGTTTTTATTATAAGCCTGAGCAAAGAAATCAAAATGACAGACACAAAAAAGACCGGAACGTATCCGGTCTTTTTAATGGTTTTGCACTTACGCTTGATAACCTTTCGCTTCGGCAAGCAGGGCCAGCAATTCTTCAGTCGTATCCCAACCGATGCAGGCATCCGTAATACTTTGACCGTAAACTTCAGGCTTGTCTTGGCGGCCTTCAACCAAGTGGCTTTCCACCATCACACCCATGATGTTTTCTTCACCGGCTTTCAGCTGCTCCGCAACATCGCGCGCCACATCCATTTGTTTGCGGAAGTCTTTACGGCTGTTGGCATGGCTGCAGTCCACCATTAGTTTGCTGCTCACGCCGGCTTTTTGAAGCTGCGCAACTGCGTCTTTAACGTGTTCCGCGCTGTAATTAGGCTCTTTACCACCGCGCAAAATCGCATGGCAGTCAGGATTGCCGCTGGTGTGGACAATCGCGGAATGACCGGCTTTGGTTACAGACAGGAAGTGGTGCGGATGATTGGCGGCGCCGATGGCGTCGATGGCGATTTTCAGATTGCCGTCCGTACCGTTTTTAAAGCCGACAGGGCAGGAGAGGCCGCTGGCCAATTCGCGGTGTACCTGGCTTTCAGTCGTACGCGCACCAATCGCGCCCCAAGAAATCAGGTCGGCGTAGTATTGCGGCGTAATCATGTCCAAGAATTCAGTCGAAGCAGGCATGCCCATTTCATTCAAAGTCAGCAACAACTGACGTGCTTGGCGCAGGCCATAGTTGATGTCAAACGTACCGTCCAAGTGCGGATCGTTAATCAGACCTTTCCAGCCAACGGTTGTACGCGGTTTTTCAAAATACACGCGCATTACAATCAGCAGCTCTTTCTCATATTTTTTGCGCAAGGTCAGCAATTTTTGCGCATATTCTACCGCCGCCTTAGTATCGTGAATCGAGCATGGGCCGATGATGACCAGTAAACGATTGTCGCGGCCGTGAACCAAATCCGCAATTTCATGACGTGTTTTATAAACCAAATTGGCAACCTGAGGCGTAACAGGCAGCTCATACAAATGTGCGATTGGAGGGAGTAACTCTTTGACTTCCTTGATCTTAATATCGTCGGTAGGGTGGTGCTGGGACATGATGAACTCTCTTGTTTATTTTTGATACAGGTTACAGGTTTTAGCAGAATTAAACAAGGCTTGATTTTTTGTTTTAGCAATTTTATTCTAAAATTTCTTTATTTAAATTATTTTATGGAATTTAAAATCAGTTAATTCATAAAAATTAGAATTTAATTCTATTAAAAATTTCATTTATATAATAAAGGGCTTTAAGTTTTTATTAAAATACAGGCCGTCTGAAAAAGTTCAGACGGCCTTTCTTTAATTAAAACAGGATACCAAATCTCATCTCAATCTATATTGCGAACAATTATTTTGCAGAATTGCTAACTTGTTTCATCCAGGCAAACAGTTCGTCTAAGTCATAATCGCCGCTGTGGCCAACATCCCAAGGCAGGGCGTAGTCGACGGTTTGGCCGTTGTTTTGCAGTTTGGCGGTTAAGATGGCGGAGACTGCCAGTGAGGTGTCGCGGTCGTTGGTGCCGACGCGGATGCGCCAGTTTTGTGGCAGGTTTACGCCCGGTTTGCCGATGTAGTTGAGCGGGTTCATGATTTTGACGGTTTCTTCGTCCGCGATTTCGGCGTTGGCAGCGGTGTTGTGTTGAAGAGGTAAACGGATACGATAACCAATACTAAGGCCGTCTGAAACGCCAAGTTGGGTTTCAGACGGCCTGATTTTTTGTAACGTTATGTAGTGTTGTGCGTTGCGCTGTGAAGTAATATTGGCTTGGATTTATCTATTTGATAAATATAAATTTAATGAGGAATTATGCCTTGAAAATCCTATTTATCCGGTATCTGTAAAAGTTTGAATCTGCCTTGTAAATCAGTATGCAGGACCGATATTTTTGCTTGATCCCCAGATTAGTTCTATTTGTCAGAACGTTTTGCTCAATTCGACAAACATTTTGGTTTTGCCGTATTCGTAGAACTTGTCGTTGCTCCATGTTTTGTTGTGGGCAATGGTCAGGCGTGGGGTGATGCCTTTGAAATGGAGGGCGCGATGCCATACGCTCAGGGAGGCGGAGGCTTCTTTGTCGCGGCGGTTTTGTTCGTTGCTGAAGAAGCTGGGGGCTTGGTAATGGCGTTGGGCGGCGCTGAGGCGTAGGACGGTGGAGAGGCCTTTGGGCCATTCTTGTCCCCATGTGGTGCGCAGGGCGTAGCGGTTGAAGCTGTCGCTTTTGTCGTCGCGGTTGCGTTCGCGGTAGAGGTCGATACCGGCTACCCAGTATTGGCGCGCGTTGCGGTAGTACACGATGGAGTTGCTGAGCAGTTGGCTGGTGTTGTTGGAATGCTCGCGGCGGCCGTTTTTCAGACGGCCTGCTTCAAATGCGCTGAGGGTTTGCAGCTTGGGTTGCCACCAATGGTTGTAGTGGAGGCGTGCGCCGTTGGTGTAGGTGTAGGGGTCGTTGCCGTAGAAGCGGCGTTCATGGAACGGGGTCATGCCGATATCGTTGCGCTGGTCGGCATAGCCGATGCCTGCCGAAAAGCGTGTGGTGAGGTCGTTGTAGTTGGTGTGTTTGGGATAGATTTTGCCGTAATGGTCTGCGCCTGCCGTGGCATAGAAGCCGCGGGGCAGCGACCATTTTTTTTCTGCGCCGATTTGGTAATGGATGGCAGTGGCATCGATGGGTTCGGGGAATGTCCAGCCTCGGAAGCAGTCGTCGTCGGGATAGGCAAGGCGCACGGCGTGGCATTGTTCATCGCTCAGGTGGTTGCCCAGACGGCGTTGGCCGGGGGCTTGGTTGATGTTTTGTTCGCGCGTGATGTTCAAGCCGGCATTGAATTGCCATGAGTCGCGTTCACGCAGGGCTTTGCGGTAGGTTTCGATGCGTTCTTGCAAGGCAGGCGGGAGGGATTCGGTTTGTAGTTTGTCGAACTGGTCGGCTGCGGCTTCGTTTTGTTTGTCTTCAAACAAGGCGGTCGCAAGCTGCCAGCGGACGGCGGAGGCATCGGGTTGCTCGGCGATAAAGCGGCGGTAATGGCCGATGGCTTCGGCGGCGCGTCCTTCGGATTGGGCAAGCAAACCTTTGGCATAGCGTGCCATGGCGCGGTCGTGTTCTGGCCATTGTTCGTAAATGGGCAAAACGGCTTTGATGCCGGGGATGTTGTGGGCGACGACGGCGGAATACATGGCGCGTGCCAGTAATTCGGTATTGGCAAGCAGGGTGTCGGCATCGACGTTGATGATTTTTTCAGACGGCCTGTTTGTCTGCTCGACAGGGATGTTGTGCGTTTCGGGTTGTTGGGGTTCGGCTGTGTTGACTTGAAGCTCGGGTTTCACATCAGGCGGCACATCGGCGGCGTGAAGGGAAAGGGGAAGGATGGCGAGGAGGAGCAGACGTTTTTTCATGGCAATGTTTGGGATGTTATCGGTATAAGTGGGCAGATTGTACAATGTTTTGAGTCAGAAATTTTACAAACCGAGTGCCATTATATCTGATAAAGACGACAAAAGGCCATCTGAAACCCGATGGGATTTCAGACGGCCTTTATTTGCGAGTCGGATTTAGTTTTGGTCCAAGTCCAAATCCAAATCGGCTTTGTATTCGATACGGCCTTGGCCTTTATCTTCGATGGAAACGTCCAGCTCTTGTTTGCCGCGTTTGAATTTCAGATCGGCATCGTCGTGTTTGATTTCAGACTCAACCACATGGAAACCTTTGCTGCGCGCGTGGGCGATCACTTTTTTGGCCAAGGAAGGAATGGAATTGCGTTGACCGGAAAGTTCGGCTTCGTATTCAAATTCGCCGTTGCCTTGATGATCGGCTTTGATGGTGTGTGCGCCTGCCGGACGGTAGATTTCGGAAGGCAGCGGGGAGGCGAATGCCGTGGCGGAGAAAAGAGCCAAAATGCCGGTGGCCAGTAACGATTTTGCTTTGGTCATCGGTTTTCCTTTCTGAAAAGGGTTTGTAGAACGACATCATCTTATCGGCAGGTATGAGGGGGCGGCAAGCGGATAAACCTGATTTTACGCGCGGCTACATGATTTGTTTGGAGGGCGTTGATTCTTTGCTTTGGGCTGGTGTTTGCTTGCAGAAAAATGCTGCTGGGAAGACTTAGCCGAGGCGGAACAATTCGCCGCCGTGCGCCTTCAGCCATTGTTCGGCTTGGTCGACATACGGCGTGAGCGAGTGGGTCAGAGCCCAAAATGCAGGGCTGTGGTTGGGATGGCGCAGGTGGGCGAGTTCGTGCAGGCAGACGTAGTCGGCGACATATTCGGGCGCGCCGATGAGCCGCCAGTTGAGGCGGATGCCGGTGGTGTGGCGGCATACGCCCCAGAAGGTTTTGGCGTTGGAAAGGGAAATGGCGCTCGGGGTCAGGCGTGTGGTTCGGATATGGCCTTCGAGGCGTGGCAGCAGATACTCACGCGCACGCTCGTGCAGGAAGCGGCGCAAATGGGTGAGTTGGGCGGCGGTTTCTTTTTCGGGCAATAGGATTTCAGACGGCCTGATTTGGATGTGGTTTGTTGTGTGGACGGACAAGGCCGTCTGAACGCCTTGATACCAAATCCATTCGGGAAGCGTGTCGGTAGGTGTTTGTCGGACCGGTGTTTTATTTAGGGTACGGCGCAGGATGGCTTCGTTGTCGTTCAGCCATTGGGTAAAGGTGCGCTGGGTAACAAACGGAGGGATATTGATGCTGACGGTATCGGCGGAAACGGGGCGCAAGATGAGGTTTTTCTTGGCGCTGCGTTTGAGCTGGATATGAATAGTGAGGCCGTCTGAAAGAGTGTGTGTATGGAGGCGGGGCATGGTGTTTGAGGGAAAGGGGAGGGCATGGCGGCCCACCCGATGGAATAATTTATTTGGTTTGGGGCGCGAACGGGCCTTGTCCGGTAATCAGGGGCTGTTGGCTTTCGATCCATTGCTCGCATTGGGCCATGAGTTCGGCTTCATTGCCGTTGTTGTGGGCAATGGGTTTGCCGATGATGACGCTGACCGTGCCGGGGTATTTGAGGAAGGAGTTGCGCGGCCAAAATTCGCCGCTGTTGAGCGCGACGGGGACGATGTCCATCTCAAACATTTTTGCCATGCGCGCGCCGCCGAGCTTGTAGCGGCCTTTTTCACCGGGCGGCAGGCGTGTGCCTTCAGGAAAAATGGTAATCCAATAGCCTTCGTTTTTACGCGCAAGGCCTTGTTCTAAGAGTTGTTTGTTGGCTTCGCGGCTGTTGCTGCGGTCGATGCCGATGGTTTTAACCAGCTTCAAGCCCCAGCCGAAGAAAGGGATTTTGAACAGTTCGCGTTTGGCAACATAGACTTGCGGCGGAAAAATCTCTTGCAGGGCGAGGGTTTCCCAGCCGCTTTGGTGTTTGGCGCAGATGATGGCAGGGTGGTCGGGAATGTTTTCTGCGCCGCTTAAGGTGTAGTTCAAACCGATGACGTGCTTGAGCGACCAGTTGAGGATGCGCACCCAAATTTGCGCCATTTTGTGTGCGCCGCCTTGGAAGGGCAGGGCAAGCAGCATAAATGGGAACAGCAAAATAATGCTAGAGGAAAGGATGAACCAGTAAATCAGGTTGCGGATAATCAGCATATCGGGGAAAAGTCTGTCGTTTGAAGGCCGTCTGAACGCCATTGTCGGCAGTTTTCAGACGGCCTTGTTGTTTATAGGATGGCTTGCGCGGCTTCTTCGATTTGTGTGTTTTCACGCATGATGTATTGCGAGAAAGCCAGCAGGTTGTCGAAGACTTGGGTGTGTTCGGGCAGTTCTTGCTCGTGTTTGGCCAGCGTTTTTTTACCTTTGCCGGTCAGGACGAGCGCGGATTTGCCGCCTGCGGCATCAATGGCTTGCAGGTCGCGCAGGCTGTCGCCGACCAGCCAGGTTTCGGCGGCATTGGCTTTGAAGCGTTCGATGATGTCGATAATCATGCCGGGCTTGGGTTTGCGGCATTCGCAGTTGTCGGCGGCAGTGTGCGGGCAAAACCAAATGCCATCGATGGTACCGCCTGCTTGAACGGCAAGGCGGTGCATTTTTGCGTGCATTTCGGTCAGGTCTTGCACGGTAAAGTATTTGCGGCCAATACCGGATTGGTTGGTGGCCACGGCGATGGTGTAGCCTGCCTGCGTTAAAAAGGCGATGGCATCCATGCTGCCTTCGATGGGAATCCATTCGTCAACGGATTTGACGAAATCGTCGCGGTCTTGATTGATAACGCCGTCGCGGTCGAGGATGATGAGTTTCATGGTGTGGGCTCTTATTTTTCTGCTTTCAAACTGCTTTTCCATTTTTCAAAGGCCGTCTGAAAAACGGGTGTCAGTTTGGCGAAGGTTTCCGGGGTGTTTTTGACGTGGTAGAAGCCGCCGAGCGAGGGCGTGTCGAGGGCGAGGACGTAGTCTTCCATAAATGCGCCGTAGCCGTCTTCTTCGTCGGTGTAGTAGAACTCGGTAAACCGTTGGCCGAGTTCGGTAAAGTCGTCCGCCGTTAATGCGCCGTCCATGTGTTTGAGCAGGAAGTGTCGTCCGCTGATTTTGCCCGAGGTCATGGCGGCGAAGTCGGCTGCGGTTTCGGAGGCGGTTTGCCAGACGGGGTTGACGAGGCCTGCCTGCGCTGCCCATTGCCAGTACATGCCGATATGGGTGGCGGCGTTTTCGGGTGGGAGCTGGTCGGGATAGTCTTCGTCGAGATGGAAACGGATATTGTCGTACATGGACGGTGTTCGTTGGGGGGAAAGGGGGTATTGTAGCGGAAAATAATGAATTAGGCCGTCTGAAAGAGGGTGTTTCAGACGGCCTTAAGGGAATTTAACCTTTAAATACGGGAACAAGCTCCATTTTGTTTAAGCTCCATGCCAGTATATTGACGATACCGAAGAGAGCTACCCAGTAAATTAGCCATACACCTCCATAAACAGTGTAAGTTTTGCTTTTACCAAATTTCTGACGGGAATGGAACAGTAATAAGATTGGTGTAGAGCAGGTCCATACGGTAGCAACGAGTCCAACATAGCCAATGGCCGTGACAAAGCCAGTAGGAAAAAGCAAGCAGGAAATCAAGGGAGGGAGGAAAGTAACAGCTGCAGTTTTGGTGCGTCCTGAGGGGCTATCGTTCCATTTGAATATATCAGCAATGTAATCAAATAGTCCGAGAGTTACGCCCAAAAAGGATGTAGCAATTGCCATGTAGGAAAAGAAAGACAGTATTAATGCCATGTTACCGGTAGGAACAAATTTTGATAGTGTTTCGATGAGGATAGATACTTGTCCATCAGCGGCGATAACCGGTGCGAACTCGTTGCGCGGCAGGTTGCCTTGGATAGCGATTTGCCAGAGGACGTAAATCACCAAGGCAATCAGCGTCCCCGACCACAGGGATTTGGCCACTTTGGGCGCGTCGCCTTTAAAGTATTTGAGCAGGCTGGAGACGTTGCCATGGAAGCCGAATGAGGCAAGGCAGACGGGCAGAGCGGTAGCGACATAAATCCAGTAGCTGGTGCCGGCAGGGGCTTGGCTGTCAAACAGGACAGGCATTTTGGCATCGGCAATCAGGCCGCCGGTTGCCCAGATGAAGGTGAGTACCATGCCGCCGATGAGGATGCTGGTGAAGCGGTCAACCAAGCGTGCGGATGCCCAAACGCAAAAGGCGAGAATGCCGAAGAAGACGAGTTGGCCGACGGTAAGCGAAATTTCGCCACCTACCGCGCTGCCGATGCCTTTGGCGGTCAGGTCGCCGCCGACGAAGATGTAGGCGTAAGTGAGCAGGTATAAAACGAAAGCGACGGCAACGCCGTTGATGACGTTCCAAGTCGGGCCGAGCAGGTCTTTGACCATGGTGTCGAAGCTGGCACCGTGCGGATAATGGGTGTTGACTTCCAAAATCATCAGGCCGCTGGAGAGCATGGAAAACCAGGTGTACAGCAACACGGCCAGCGAGCCGGTAAACCATACGCCGGAGGTGGCGGTCGGGTTGGCAAGCATGCCTGCGCCGATAACCGTACCGGCGATAATCATCGCGCCGCCGAATAGGGAAGGGGTTTTGGTTGACATTGTTTGTCTTTCTTCTAGGAATGCGTGGCTGCCATTATGCCGTAAAGTGTAAGAAAAGGTAAAGCAAAGGCCGTCTGAAAACCCGATTGTCGTTTTCAGACGGCCTTTGATGTGTATAAACGCAACTGATTAAATCAATTTTCGCAGTTTCAATTCGTTTTTCAAATAGGCGTAATAAACCGGCGCGACGATGATGCCGCCGATGCCGAAAATGCGTTCAAAGACGACCATTGCCACCAGCAATTCCCACGCGCTGGATTCGATTTCCGAGCCGATGATTTTGGCGTTGAGGAAATATTCGAGCTTGTGGATGACAACGAGGAACACCAGCGAGGCGAGTGCGACGTAAAGCGATGCGCCGAGGCTCAAAATAATGATAATGGTGTTGGAAATCAGGTTGCCCGCCACCGGAATCAGACCGACGATAAAGGCGACGATCAGGACGGTCATTTTAAACGGCAGCTCAACGCCAAAAAGCGGCAAAACCAAGTAAAGGTACAGGCCGGTCAGGAAAGTGTCGATCAGCGAGATTTTGACTTGTGCGAGGAACACGCGTTCAAAGCTGGTTTCAAAATTGATGATGCGCCGCATCAATTCGGCTTTAAACAATGGCATTTTGTGGCGGTTTTTGCGCATTTCCAGGCGGTGGAAACTGAGCATGGCGCCGATGATGATGCCGATGAGGATGTACACGAAGGACGTGATGCTGTTTTTACTGATGCGGGTCAGCGCGGCGCGGTATTCTTCAATCAGCTTGATCGCCGAGGCTTTGATTTCGGCCATATTGTTGGGCAGCATATTGAGAATGGCCGCAGGCAGGTCTTGGCTGTTTTTGGTGTCTTCCAAAATTGCCGCCAGCTTCGCCAACATAAAGCCGACATGGCCGCCGTGTATCAGGTGGTAAATGCCTAAAGACATCATTGTGATGATGCTGAACACGATGGCCAGCGTCAGCGTAGTGGAAATCAGGTTGATATTGTGCGCGTTGAGCGATTTATGCAGCCGCGTGTTGCGCGGCAAAACACGGCGGCGGAGCTTGAGGATGACGCCGTTGGTGCGCGTAATAAAGATATAGGTCAGGATAACCGACAGCAGCAGCGGCAGCAAATGGTAGTGCAAGACAATCAGCAAGGCCAAGCCCATCAGGATATAGGAAGCGTTGCGGAAAGTCGGGTTGTCGGTGTGGGAAGAGAGTAAGGACATGTGAAGCCAATAAGGTAAAAAGCAAAAAAACAGGTCAGGCCGTCTGAAAAACCATGTTCAGACGGCCTAACTTAATGACAGCGATTAATCGTGCAATGAGGCCGCGTGTAGCGTGTTTTCCAACAAAGTGGCAATCGTCATCGGGCCGACGCCGCCGGGAACGGGCGTAATCATGGATGCGCGTTCTTTGGCAACATCAAACTCCACGTCGCCGCACAGGCTGCCGTCGTCCAAGCGGTTGATGCCCACATCGATAACGACTGCGCCGGGTTTGACCCATTCGCCTTTAACGAAATTCGGAATGCCTACGCCGACCACCAAAATATCTGCGGCAGCAACTTCATCGGCAAGGTTTTGCGTGGCACTGTGGCAAATGGTTACCGTCGCGCGGGACAGCAGCAATTCCAATGCCTGCGGGCGGCCGACAATATTGGACGCGCCGACGACGACGGCTTTTTTGCCTTTCGGGTCGATGTCGTAGGCTTCCAACAAAGTCATCACGCCTTTGGGTGTGCAAGGGCGCATCAGCGGCATTTTGACGACCAGGCGGCCGACATTGTAAGGGTGGAAGCCGTCCACATCTTTATGCGGCTCGATACGCTCCAAAACCGCTTGGCTGTCAATGTGTGCCGGCAGCGGCAGTTGCACCAAAATACCGTCGACGGCAGGGTCGCCGTTCAATTCGTCCACCAGTTTCAGCAAATCGTCTTGCGTGGTTTCAGACGGCAGCTCGTAAGAGCGCGATTCGATGCCGCTTTTTTGGCAGGCCAGTTTTTTATTGCGTACATAAACCGCGCTGGCAGGGTCGTCGCCAACCAATACCACCGCCAAGCAAGGCGTGTGCAAACCTTTTTCCTGACGCGCTTTTACCGCCTGCGCGACCGCCTCGATGCGTTGCTGGGAGATTTTTTTTCCGTCTATAAGTTGTGCAGCCATGATTTTTCCTCCTCAATAGGGATAAATATTGCGTTTAAATTATCGCATTTTTCAGACGGCCTGACACAAAAGAGTGCCTCAATTACGAAACATAAAAATAAATAACGATTAAAAATAATAAGATAACCAAAAAATGAAAAAATAAAGCAAAGTAAGTGTTGACCGGGTTAAAAAGGGTCTGTATAGTTCAGGTCTTCAGTCGGGGCGTAGCGCAGCCCGGTTAGCGCATCTGCTTTGGGAGCAGAGGGTCGTGAGTTCGAATCCCACCGCCCCGACCACAAAATTCTTCGCACGAATCGGCATGAGCGCCCGTAGCTCAACCGGATAGAGCACCGACCTTCTAAGTCGGGGGTTACAGGTTCGATTCCTGTCGGGCGTGCCAATTTTTACGGTGGCTGTAGCTCAGTTGGTAGAGCCCTGGATTGTGATTCCAGTTGTCGTGGGTTCGAGCCCCATCAGCCACCCCAGATGAAAGCCTGCATATTGTATGCAGGCTTTTTTCCGTTTATACCCAAATTTTACTTTAGATTTAATTAGGTTTCAAAAAAGTATTTATCAAACCGTTTCATCATGGCATCGGCAAAAATGGCGTTTGCCGTGATATCAAATATCAATGAATACGCAATCAAGCCCGAATATTGTACCGTTCGGTATCTTTTTATGGCGTTTCGCCGTTATCCTTTATAATACCCCGGTTATTTTCTGTTTCACTCCCAAAGGAACCGCATCATGTCCGAATGGTCAGCTCCAGAATTCGAATCTAAAATCTGTCCGCCCGAAAAGCTGGCGGAGCGTTTGGCGGCATTGCCCCGTCCGCTGGTGTTTACCAATGGCTGTTTCGATATTCTCCATAGGGGCCATGTAACCTATCTGGCGCAGGCGCGATCGGCCGGTGCGGCTTTGGTGTTGGCATTGAATACCGATGCTTCGGTGCGCCGGCAGGGCAAGGGGGACGACCGTCCGATTAATCCTTTGGAAAACCGCGCGGCAGTGGCAGCGGCATTGGCCAGTGTGGATTTGGTCACATGGTTTGATGACGACACGCCGGCCGCGTTGATTGAAATGGTCAAACCCGATGTATTGATTAAAGGCGGCGATTGGCCTGTGGATAAGATCGTCGGTGCGGCTGAGACGTTTGCGCGTGGCGGCAAAGTATTTTCGATTCCGTTTTTACACCAGACTTCGACCACCAAAACTTTGGCGAAAATCCGCGAAGCCGGAGGAGGCGAATGACGGATTTGAACAGCCGCCATTGGGCTTTGCTCGCCGCGCTTTCAGACGGCCTGCCGCAACACGTTTCTCAGTTGGCGCGAGTGGTCGGTATGAAGCCGCAACAATTAAACGGATTCTGGCAGCAGATGCCGGGCCATATCCGCGGTTTGCTGCGCCAGCACGACGGGCAATGGCGCTTGGTGCGCCCTTTGGCTGTGTTTGCCGAAGAATCTCTGCAACAAATGGCTGGGAAACAGGGTTTTCGTGCGCAGTTGAAACACGAATGTTCGTCCAGCAATGACGAAATCATGGCATTGGCGCGCCAGTCGGCAGATTTGGCGCATAAGGCCTTGTGTGTGGCGCATTTCCAAACCAAGGGCCGCGGACGGCAAGGGCGAAGCTGGGTCAACCGACAGGGCGAATGCCTGATGTTCAGCTTGGGCTGGGCATTTGACAAGCCGCAGTATGAGCTGGGTTCGCTGGCGTTGGTGGTGGCATTGGCTTGCCGACGCGCGCTTGCCGATATCGGTTTGGACGTAAATATCAAGTGGCCGAACGATTTGGTCGTGGCCAACGATAAATTGGCCGGTATTTTGATTGAAACGGCGCGGGTAGAGAATAAGACTGTCGCCGTCATTGGCATTGGCATTAATTTTGTATTGCCGAAAGAAGTTGAAAACGCCACTTCCGTGCAGGCCTTGTTTCAGACGGCCTCTAAGCATGGTGTAAGCGCCAAAACTTTATTGAATGCGGTATTGGTGCAACTTGATGCGCTGTTGAACGAATACGCGCAAAACGGATTCGCGTCATGCGTCGGCGAATACAATGTCGCCAACCGCGACACGGACAGGCCGGTGTTGCTGCTTCAGGAAGGACGCGTTGTACACGAAGGCGTGGTCAAAGGCGTGGATGCGCAAGGCGCGTTGCGTTTGTTGACGGACAAGGGCGAAAAAACCATTGTCAGCGGCGAGATCAGCTTGCGTCCGGATAATCGTCCGGCACAACCTGCCGCCGCCAAGCCAGAACGCTTTTTGCTGCTGGACGGCGGCAACAGTCAGTTGAAATGGGCGTGGGTAGAGAACGGTACATTTTCCGAAGTCGGCCGCGCGCCGTATCGTGATTTGACCCAGCTGGGTGAAGAATGGCTGCAATTTGCCGATGACGATGTGAAAATTGTTGGTTGCGCCGTGTGTGGTTCGGTAAAAAAAGCGATGGTCGAAGAACAATTAACCCGTCCGGTCGAATGGCTGTCTTCCATGCCGCAGGCTTTGGGTATCCGCAACCATTACCGCCGCCCTGAAGAACATGGTTCCGACCGTTGGTTTAATGCGCTGGGCAGCCGCCGCTTCACGCAAAACGCCTGCGTCGTCGTCAGCTGCGGTACTGCCGTAACCACCGATGCGCTGACGGAAGACAATCATTATCTCGGCGGCACCATCATGCCGGGTTTCCACTTGATGAAAGAGGCGATGGCGCTCAAGACCGCCAACCTCAACCGCCCCATCGGCAAGGTATATCCGTTCCCAACCACAACGCCGAACGCCATTGCCAGCGGCATGATGGATGCCGTTTGCGGCGCGTTGATGATGATGCATGGCCGTCTGAAAGACAAAACGGGCGGGGGCAAACCGGTCGATATCATTATCACCGGCGGCGGCGCGGCTAGAGTCGTGCAGGCGCTGCCGGAGTCATTCGTTCATGACAATCAAGTGAAAATCGTCGATAATCTCGTGATTCACGGGCTCTTGCATTGGATCGCCCATCGCAACGGACAATAAAAAGGAAAACGCATCATGAAATGGCTGTTTGCGGTCTTGGTCGCACTCAACATCATTGTTTTTGGCAGCATGGTTGCCTATCGGACACAACATAAAACCGCCAAACCCGAATCTGCTTTGGAAGGCGGTACACACGAATTATTGCGCCCGTCTTCTTTGGACGTGCCCAAAGCCGAGCCTCAGCAGGCATCGCAACCCGATTGGGTGGTGGTCGAATCAGACGGCCTGATTATGGCTGAACCCGAATCCGAAGAAGCGGAAGCCTTGCGTAAAAAGCAAGAAGCGCAGCAGTTGAAAGAGAAAAAAGAAAAAATGCGCCGCGAGAAAGAGGCGCAAGAACGTCGCGCCGCTGAAGAAGAAATGGGCGCGGCCGGTGTGGAACGCTTGTGTACCAGCAGCGCCACTGTGGTGATGGATGAAGACGATTACCACCGCATCAAAGGCCTGTTGGGCAAATGGCCTCATGCGGCCAGCCGCAGTATCGAAAAACGCAACGGCGCATCCGGTGGCGAGACTGCTTCCAAAACCTTCCGCGTGGTCTTGCCTGCGGACGGCGACACTTCCGCCCAGCTTGATGCCTTGGGTAGCCGCGGCTTTAGCGGCAGCATTCACAACGGCGAAATCAGTATTGACGTAACACGCAGCCGTTCTTCCGCCCAAGTTTTGATTTCACGCTTGTCCAGCGCAGGTTTCGGTGGCGCGCGCATTGTCGAACAGGAAGACAGAAGCGCACCCGATACCGGTTTGAGCGTGGCGCGCATGACCGTGGTCTTTATGGCGGTCGACGAGCGCGATGCCCAAGACATCAGAAACATTGTCGGCCGTTATGGCAAGTTGAACATGAAAACCTGCCGGTAATCAGGTCTATTCGGTTTCAGACGGCCTGATCAGCAGTCCCAAGCCTGATAAACCAAGCGCCATAAAACACGAAACCCACTGTATCGGCAGTGGGTTTCGTGTTTTTCGGTTTTGAGTATCTGATATAAAGGGGAACAGGTATCTTTCGTATATGCGCACTCCGAGTATCAAGAGATAATGGGAAAGAGGGGGATAAAATCTGTCGTTTAATGGCTCGGATTAGGACGTCTTCCGAGTGGTTTTGATTATACGCTAATAATAACTATTATCAATAGCAAAATTGAAAAAATAAGGGATTTTTCTGTAATAGATTGTTTTGTATGGAAATTAAGTTTTAGTATCGTCTTTGCCGTGATTGAAAAGGTCGTCTGAACGTCAAACAAACAGGCCGGTTGAACTAGGGCAAGGCAAACATTTCAACCCTATATTTCAGACGGCCTTTTGATTTGTTTCAATCACTCATAAACCCAAGCAATCAACATATCCAAAGCCATATAAAATACCGTATAATCAAGGCCAAATTAACTTTGCCTGCTTGTCGGGCCGTCTGAAAAATTATGCAACAAACCTATGCCGCAGTACAGCGAGATTTGCTCGAAGCCAACCATCTTTCCCCCGATTTGCTCGCCCAAAGCCTGAGCATTATCGGCGCCAACCATGTCGATTATGCCGACATCTATTGTCAGCGTACTGCCTATGAAAGCTGGCATCTGGAAGAAGGCATCGTCAAATCGGGCAGCTTTCAAATCGATCAGGGCGTGGGCGTGCGTGCCGTTTCGGGCGATAAAACTGCTTTTGCTTACGCCGACAGCCTGTGTATCGATTCGATCAACCGTTCTGCCAAAGCCGTGCGCGTGATTGGTGCGGCCGGCAACGAGGCCAGCGTCAAAGTGCCGACACCTGCCTACGGCAAGCCTGTCCACATGGCGATTGACCCTATTGCCAGTCTTGATTCTGCTGCCAAAGTCGCGCTGTTGAACAAAGTTGAAACGCTGGCCAAAGCCGCCGATCCGCGTATCGTGCAAGTGATGGCCGGTTTGACCTGCGAATATGATATGGTGTACATCGCACGTTTGGACGGTAAACACGCTGCCGACATCCGCCCGATGGTGCGCATGAACGTTACTGTCATTGCCAAGCAGGGCGAGCGTCGCGAGCAGGGCAGCGCGGGCGGCGGCGGACGTTATGATTTGGCGTATTTCGATGAAAACTTGGTGCATCGGTTTGTCGATTCCGCCGTTAAACAAGCCCTGACCAATCTCGAATCCCGTCCTGCGCCTGCCGGCGAGATGACCGTTGTTTTGGGCAACGGCTGGCCGGGCGTGTTGTTGCACGAAGCGGTCGGACATGGTTTGGAAGGCGATTTCAACCGTAAAGAAACCAGCGTTTTCTCCGGCCGTATCGGCGAGCGCGTGGCCGCCAAAGGCGTTACCGTTGTGGACCAAGGCGATATTGCCGACAGACGCGGTTCGCTCAATATCGACGACGAAGGCAATGAAACCCGCCGCACCGTATTGATTGAAGACGGTATTTTGGTCGGCTATATGCAGGACGAAACCAACGCCCGCCTGATGGGTACGCAATCGACCGGCAACGGCCGACGCGAAAGTTACGCTTCTGCGCCTATGCCGCGCATGACCAATACCTTTATGGAAAACGGCGGCTATGAGCCGGAAGAAATCATCGCGTCCATTGATAAGGGCATTTACGCGGTCAACTTCGGCGGCGGACAAGTGGACATTACCAGCGGCAAGTTCGTGTTCAGCGCATCCGAAGCGTGGTGGGTGGAAGGCGGCAAACTGCAATATCCTGTCAAAGGCGCGACCATCATCGGCAATGGCCCCGAAGTGCTGAAACACGTTTCCATGATAGGCAACGACACTGCGCTCGACAGCGGTATCGGCGTATGCGGCAAAGAAGGGCAGAGCGTCCCTGTCGGCGTCGGACAACCGACCCTGAGGATTGATGCCGGACTGACCGTCGGCGGTAGCGAGATTTAAACGGCAGGCCGTCTGAAAAGTTTTCAGACGGCCTTTTGCATTAGGATAAAACCATGCAGGAAGAGAATCGGAAATCAAGTTTCCCCATAGTGATGTTGCTGGTGTCGGTTGCCCTGTGGATAGTGTCTTTGTCCAATGTTGCATTTTATTTGGGCAATCATGAAAGCATGAAGGGTGTGACCGTTTTGATTTTGGGGTCGATATTTGTTTCTTTGGATATCAGATATTGTGCGGCCTATGCGAATTATGTTTGGTTGGCGGCCATTGTGTTGCTGGCGTTGCGGAAGAAGGTCGTGCCTGTCCATGCGGCACTTTGGGGCTTGGCGCTGGTGGCTTTCAGTGTGAAAGCCGTACACGTCGATGAGGCAGGGAATACGGCGGATATCGTGCGTTACGGTGCAGGATTTTATTTGTGGTATGCCGCATTTGCGGTTTCCACCATCGGCACGTTTGCCGGAAAGAATAAGGAAAGAAAAGCCACAACGCTGGCAGATGGGATGAAAAATGACGCTTGATGAATGGTTGCGCCAATCGGCACTGCCTAAAAATGAAGCGCGGATGTTGTTGCAATATGCGCTGGGTTATACGCGTGCGCAGCTGGTTACACGCGGTACGGACGATTTGGCGGAATCCGCCCTGCAAACCTTAGAGGCTTTGGCCCAACGCCGTCTGAAAGGCGAGCCGATGGCTTATCTGTTGGGTGAGCGCGAGTTCTACGGACGACGCTTTGCCGTCAATCCCCATGTGCTGATTCCACGCCCTGAAACCGAGCATTTGGTGGATGCCGTGCTCAAACGCTTGCCGCCGCAAGGCCGCGTGTGGGATTTGGGAACGGGCAGCGGCGTCATTGCCGTGACCGTCGCGCTTGAACGCGTTGATGCCGATGTTCGCGCATCCGATATCAGTGTCGGTGCTTTGGATACTGCCCGTCAAAATGCGGCCGAATTGGGCGCAAAAGTCGAGTTTGCGCAGGGTTCATGGTTTGATACCGACAGGCCGTCTGAAGATCGATACGATGTGATTGTTTCCAATCCGCCGTATATCGAGGACGGCGATGCGCATTTGTCGCAAGGCGATTTGAGGGTTGAACCGCAAAACGCGCTGACCGACTTTTCAGACGGCCTCAGCCATATCCGCCACATTACCCAAGAAGCTCCAAAATACCTGAAAGCCAATGGCTGGCTGCTGTTTGAACACGGCTATGACCAAGGCGAAGCAGTGCGAAATATTATGCTGGAGAACGGTTTTGTCGAAGTGGCAACCGAACAGGATTTGGCAGGATTGGACAGGGTCACGCTGGGGCGTTTGCCTGCTTAGCGGGCATGGTTTGTCGGAATTAAAAAAGGGCGTGTCGATCACGCCCTTTTGGTTTTCTGGTTTAGCTGTTCAGACGGTCTGGTTTAACGCCAAGCAGCGACGAACTCCGCCCAATGTTGTTTTTCTTCGGCTTGTGCGGCCAGATAATGTTTGATGCGTTTGATTTCGACTTCGTATTCGTCGGCATCGAGCGCGCCGCTCATCATGCGAAAGCGCATGTACATCAGGTAGGTATTGGCGGCATCGGTTTCGCAATAGTCGCGGATGTCTTTCAGACGGCCTGCATGATAAGCGTCCCAAACCTTGCTACCGTCCATGCCTAGTTTGCCGGGGAAGCCGCAGAGTTTGGCCATATCGTCCAAAGGCACGCTGGCACGCGGTTGGTAGAGGGCGAGCAAATCCATCAGGTCGCAATGGCGGGTGTGGTAGCGGCTGATGTAGTTGTTCCACTTAAAGTCGCGGCTGTCGCCAAAGTCGCCGTCGCCCATGTCCCAATAGCGGGCGGCGCTGATGCCGTGTATCAGGGCGCGATAGTGGAGGACGGGCAGGTCGAAACCGCCGCCATTCCAGCTGACGAGTTGCGGCGTGTAGTTTTCGATGACCTCGAAGAACTTGGCAATCATGACTTCTTCGCTGTCTTCGGGATCGCCGATGGTGCTGACACGGATTTTGTCTTGCCCCCAGCGCATACAGCAGGAGATGGCGACGACTTGGTGCAGATGGTGTTGCATAAAGTCGCTGCCGGTTTTGGCACGGCGTTGCTGCTGGGCAAACAGGACGACTTCGTTGTTGGGCAAATCGGCAGGCAAATCGTAAAGCTGGCGGATGCCGTTTACGTCGGGAATGGTTTCGATGTCGAAGGCGAGTATCGGAGTCATGGCGTGATCGGGTTGGATAAGGGATGATGTCATTGTGGCATGACGGCGCAGATAAAAAAAGAGGCAATCCCCCACAGGATTGCCCCAATACCTCAAATCAGAGATTTACGCTTCACAAACAATACAGGCTTTCACCTGCGGCTTTACAGATGCAGCTCAACTCTGCATCAGTAAACTTTCATTTCGGGCATTGCACCGAAATCCTCTAAAATACCGCAATTTCTTGCAATATCAGAAAACTGCTTACAAAAGATCTAAAACCGGCGAAGGCCGTCTGAACATCTTGTAATTTGATGTAGTGAAATTTACGCGAATTTTTACAGTTTGCCAAGTATTTTTTTCTGAAGGTCTGGTTCAGTATAAATTGCAATTTTTGTCATATTTTTGCAATTATATTTCATAATTATTCAAAAGTTAGATATTTATTTTATTTTTTTAAATTTTAATTTAATTTTATTTCATATTTTGAATGATTAAAATGTATTTTTTCAGATGAACTATTTTATAACATATTGTTTTTAAAATAAATTAAATTTAATATGTAAATGAAAAGAGTGTATTGGGCCCGATGTTTTCAGTTTGAGAAAAAATATAGGGTTGTTTGAAAGTTTCAATCACGATGAAAAAAGCTGTTTTTAAAGCATTTAAAGCGGGATGTTATTTGATTGTTTGGAATCGAACATGAATTTTGGTTTGATTCAATTAAAATGAAAAAGCGGCGAAAGAAGGACTTCGCCGCTTTTTGCATATTTAAATTGTAATTCAATGTAGTCAATAAAAGCTGTTTTCGCCTTCGGGACGGGTTTTGAAGCGTTTGTGCAGCCAGAAATATTGTTCGGGATGCTCGCGTACCCGCTCTTCGATGAAGTCGTTCATGCGCTGGGTGTCGGCTTCGACATCTTCGGTCGGGAAATTATCCCAAGCCGGATAGAAGCGCAGGGTTACGGTATTGTCGGCTTCGCGTGTGGGGATGGCGGGAATGATTTTGGCTTTGGTCATGCCGGCGATACGGCTGAGGCCGGTAATCGTGGCCGTCTGAATGCCGAAGAAATTGACGAAAATGGAATCGTTGCGGCCGAAGTCTTGGTCGGGCAGATAAAGAAAGGGCGCATCGCTTTTGCGCAGGTGTTTGATGATGGCGCGCAGGCCTTCTGTACGGCCGATCAGGAAAACATTGTTGTAGCGGTGGCGGCCTTTCAGGATTTGCTCGTCCAGGGCTTTGTTTTTTTGGTGCGAATACATGCTGGTCAGCGGCACATCCTGATTGAGCGTGTAAACCGCCATTTCAAATGCGGTAAAGTGCGGATAGAGGATGATGACTTTTTCGCCGGCGGCGAGGGCTTCGTCGAGATGGTGTTTGTCTTGATAGCGTACCAACGAGCGCAGCTTGTCCGCAGGCGCGTACCAGTAGAGGCCGTATTCGAGCATCAGCTTGGCCATGTGTTGGAAATGGCGTTTGAGCAGGGCGGTGCGCTGGTTGTCGTTTAGCTCGGGAAAACATTTTTTGAGGTTGACCTCGCCGACTTTGCGGCGCGGTTTGACCGCGTAATAGGCGAGAATACCGATCGCGTCGGCAATCTTGTGCAACACGCAAAAAGGCAGCAGGCGGATGAGGTAGAGAAAAAGGAAGGCGGCTTTCATGAAGGCTCGCTGTATGTGGGCAAAGGGCTATTATAACCGAAAGGCCGTCTGAAAAAGGGCTGGAACACTATTTCAGATGGCCTGAATGTCGGCTTACCATTGGAAACGGCCGCGTTTGACCTGCAGGCCGTCGGGGTTGAGTTGCGAAGCCAATCCGTGATTGCGCAGGGCGTGGGTGAGGGCGACGGCGAGTCCGTCGGCGGCATCGGCTTGCGGCGTGCCTGAAAGTGCGAGCATTTGGACCACCATATGCTGCACCTGCTCTTTGGCGGCCTTGCCCTTGCCGACCACCGCCTGCTTGACCTGAAGCGCGGTGTATTCAAATACGGGCAAATCGTGCATGACCAAAGCGGCAATCGCTGCACCGCGCGCCTGACCAAGCATTAATGTTGCAGCCGGATTGACGTTGACGAAGACTTGCTCGATGGCCGCCTGATGAGGCTGATAGTGGCGGATGATTTCGTCGATATGGCGGACAATCACGGCGATGCGTTCGGAAAGCGACGCGCCGGTCGGCGTTTTGATACAGCCGGAAGCGACATAATGATGCTCGCGGCCGTGGACATCAATCACGCCGAAGCCGGTCATGCGGCTGCCGGGGTCGATGCCGAGAATGCGTGTAGGCTGGAACTGGGACATAGTGCGTGTTTAAAGTAATCGGTGTTTCAGGGCAGGCAAGCGCGTGCGCACGCTTTGCAGGCGCGCGGTATCCAAATCGGCACAAATCACGCCTTCGCCTTCCGGCAACGTCGCCAACACATCACCCCAAGGGTCGATAATCATACTGTGGCCGAATGTGCGGCGGCCGCTTTCATGCAGTCCGCCTTGTGCCGACGCAATGACGTAGCATTGGTTTTCCACCGCACGGGCGCGCAGCAGCAATTCCCAATGCGCCTTGCCGGTCGTGTAGGTAAACGCGGCCGGCAACAGCAAAACATCAAACGGCTGCTGGGCGCGGAAAAACTCAGGAAAGCGTAAATCGTAGCAGACGCCGGCCGCCAGCGGAACATCGTCCACGCTCAGCTTCGGCACATCGCTTCCCGCCAGTATCGTATCGGCTTCGGCGTAGCGTTCTCCCAAACCGGAAAAGCCGAAAAGGTGCATTTTGTGGTAAAGCCCGATTCGGTTGCCGTCGCGGTCATACACCAGCATCGTGTTCATCACCTTGCCAGCGTCTGGGCTTTGCAGCGGAATCGTACCGCCAAACAACACCACGCCGCATTCCCTTGCTGTTTCGCTTAAGGCCGTCTGAAAACGGGTGTGGCAGGTTTCGCCAACGCTTCCATCGTCCAAAGGCTCGGCAAATGCCAGCTTGTCCGTATCGTTTTTGCCCATCAGCGGCCAATATTCGGGCAGCAACACCCAATCCGCCCCTTGTTCGGCCGCCTCGCGGACAAGGCGTTTCATCGTTGCAATATTGGTTTCGGGGTTGGTGGACGACACCATTTGCACCGCGGCGGCGCGTAAAGAGCGCATCATCAAAACTCCTGTCAGATTTTGCAAGAATTGTAACTTGTTTACGCACAAGGCCGATACAATCGCCTCACAATTCCTCTCCAAAAAAAGGATAAACCATGAACTTGAAACTTCTCCTCACTGCCGCACTTTCCACCGCCGCACTGGCCGCACATGCCGACGTACAGCTTTACGGCAGCATCAAAAGCGGCATCGAAACCTCGCAAACCCGTTTCGGCGGTCAAACACACAGCAGCACCGCCGTTGCCGACCAAGGCAGCCACATCGGTTTGCGCGGCTCGCATCCGATAGGCGGCGGAACGAATTTTATTTGGGAAGTCGAACAAGACACGCCGATCGGCAAAAGCGGCTCCATCCGCCAAGACTGGCGCGAACGCCGCGAGCATTTTGGCCGTTAAAGGAAAGATTGGATACTAAAGGCCGTCTGAAAATCAGGATAACTGGTTTTCAGACGGCCTTTGTTCTTATAATAGCGGTTTATTGTTTTTACACACACCCAGCAACGGAGTTTCCATGCAGTTTTCAGCATTCGGCGAAAAATTCACGCAACACAGCGGCATTTTGCAATTGATGGACGATTTGGGCGACGCGCTCAAAAGCGACAAACCTGTCAATATGCTTGGCGGCGGCAATCCGGCGAAAATTGCGGAAGTCAATGCGGTGTTCGCCGATGTGTTTTCCAAACTGGCGGCGGAACACGCGGTTGAGAATATCGGCAATTATTCCAATCCGCAGGGCGATGCGGCGCTGATTGCGGCTTTGACGAAGTTTCTCAACCGCGAATACGGCTGGAATCTGACGGCGGACAATATCGCGCTGACCAATGGTTCGCAAAACGCGTTTTTCTATTTGTTCAACCTGTTCGGCGGCAAATTCAATCTTTCAGACGGCCAAACGGTTGAAAAAGCCATTTTGTTGCCGCTTGCGCCTGAATATATCGGTTATGCCGACGTGCATATCGAAGGGCAGCATTTTATTTCGGTAAAACCGAAAATCGAAAATGTCGAACACGAAGGCGAAGTGGGTTTTTTCAAATACCGCGTGGACTTTGACGCGCTGGAAAGCCTGCCTGAATTGAAAGAGGGCAAAATCGGTGCGATTTGCTGTTCGCGCC
>NZ_KV830546.1:0-438 GCF_001836795.1 Neisseria sp. HMSC061H08
CCACCGGCTACGGTTTCGCTGATGATGTTGCTGTCGCCTTTGACATTGATGGTGTCACCCAACGCGTAGTTGTTGCTGCCGGTGGTACCGCCGAAGTTGATGCCTTTGGCGATATTGGCGGCGTTTGTCGCTACGTTTTGGTTGGTCGCAAACAGTTGGCTGCCGTTAACGGCGTCTTTGCTGTTGGCATTGAGGTCGCCGTCGGCTACGTTGGTCACTTTGTTGCCTGCGGCATCGATACCGGACTTGGTCAGGCTAGGACCGCCTGCGACGGTCACACCGTCGTTGTTCACGGTGGTGTCGCCGGCTTCGACGCTGTTCACTACCAGGTCTTTTTTCAGCTTAACGGTCACTGTGTCGCCTTGGGCTTCGGTGGTGATGTTGTCGTCGCCGGCAACGGTCACGGTGGAGCCGAGTTTTTCGATATTGGTGCTGCCG
>NZ_KV830547.1:0-472 GCF_001836795.1 Neisseria sp. HMSC061H08
CCCCTAAATATCTCCTCACCGTCCGTACAGCTGCCCTTCACTTTCATCTTCCCGCACACCACCGCCGTCAGCGACTCGTTCAAGCGCAGCACCCTCGGCTCCGCCTCCCTATCCAGCGCCACCGCCTTCAAGGTAAACTTTCCCTCCAAGATACCCTTAGCTTGACCGCTCATCCTGATACAGAAACCGCCCGCCTCCTTTACCGGTAGCTCCGGCCACTTCGTCGACGTCAGCTTAAAGCTGCCCTTTTTCGCATAGAACTGCTCCATAAAGCGCGCATTTTCCAGCAGCGCGGCATGAGCCGCACGCAAGTTGGCCGAACGGACTGACTCCCGATAGGCGGTCAATGCCACCGTCGCCAATATCGAAACCAGCAGCATCACCACCAACAGCTGTACCAATGAGTAGCCTCTCTGCACAGTTGCCCCATTCCGTTTTCCGTCAAATGTTTTTAAGTACATATCTTTATTCC
>NZ_KV830548.1:0-59116 GCF_001836795.1 Neisseria sp. HMSC061H08
ACCAGTCAACACCTTTCGCAAAATTATTTTCAGAAATTTAACCACTGCCCTGTTTTAACAGGGTTTTTATTTTATACAAAACTCCAACAAACTTCCTACACAATCCATACATACAAAAAAACACAAAAAAAGGCCGTCTGAAATGCTCTTTCAGACGGCCTTTTGAGGTTTCTATATCTATATTTTAGTCGGCGAACTGTTTTTTCATTCGTTCGCGTCGCTCTTGCGCTTCTACGGACAATGTCGCGGTCGGACGTGCCAGCAGGCGTTTGAGGCCAATGGGTTCGCCGGTATCGGCACAGAAACCGTAATCACCTTCGTCAATGCTGCGGATAGTCGCTTGCACTTTATTGAGAAGTTTACGCTCGCGATCGCGGGTGCGCAGCTCTAAAGCGTATTCTTCTTCTTGAGTAGCTCGGTCGGCTGGATCGGGAGCGGATTCGTGCTCTTGAAGATGGCCGGTAGTGGTGTTTGCATTTTCAATCAGCTCTTCTTGCATTTTAACCAGTAGTTCGCGGAAGAAGGCCAATTGGTCGCTGTTCATGTAGTCCTCTTCAGGACCATCCCAGTTTAAAATATCTTGTTCTGTCAGCTTTGCCATGGTGTCTGCTTTCGATTTGTTGTTAATGATTTGGATGCTACGGGTTTGCTTTTATTGGATTTTCTTAAATTTCCGTTTTGGAAATTGGGCGAATCATATCATGTTTTACCTATTCATTTGTTCCTTATATTTCGATTTGCACTTTTTTGCACTACCTTACATCTAAATGTATTAAAGCGCTTTTTAGGACGTTGTATTTTTGGTCGTTAATACCTGCTGCGCTTTCAGACGGCCTATTGAAGCAACCATAGGTTGGTTTGCTGGATAAGTTGGGGAAACCATCTGGCCAACCACAACCATAATAAGAGTGCCAACAAACTGCCTGAAAAATCGTATCGCCCTGCGCGCAAAAAGGAAAACGGTTTGAGCAATGGCTGCAGGATTCGTTCGATGGCATAAGTCAACGGCGAATAGCGGCCCTGTATGCTGGACACCATTCTAATAATCAGACCGATAAGTAATGTATAGGCCGCGGCTTTCAGCATATGGAGTGCGGCAAACCAGAAGTTTGCCAAAATCAGCTTATTGCTGATGGACAGCGCCGGCGAGATGAAAATAATGGCGGTACAGGCAAGGTAGTACACCAGAAAACCTGCGGGTAGGCAGTACCAATCGGTTTTCTCGCCGGATGGAAATGCTTTTTGCCAAGGTTTGGTCAGCCAGCCTGTTGCCTGTATGCTGAATTTGAGCAGGGGGTGTTCTGCTGCCAATCCTGCGTATCGGAGCAAAAAGCGTGTGATACACAGGATGGCAATAGCGTCTGCCAATAATAAGAGCAAGTCGCCGCGCATGTTCAGACGGCCTTATATTGTTGCGCCATTTCTTGCGAACGTTTGACGCAGGCTTCTACGCCCTGTTCGATGGCTTCGGCAACGTGACGGGCTTTGAAGGTTTCGATGGCTTCGTGTGTCGTACCGCCTTTGGAAGTCACGTTTTGCTGTAATTGTGCGAATGCTTCGCCGGTTTGTTCGGCCAAAGCCACTGCGCCTTTAAATGTGGTGAGGCTCAGTTCGCGTGCGTCTTGTTCGTTGAAACCTTGTGCCAAAGCCGCATTTTGGAGCGCGCCCAACAGATAGAAAACGTAGGCGGGGCCGCTGCCGCTGATGCCGGTAATATTGTGGAGTTGCTCTTCCTCGTTCAACCAAACGGTCGTGCCGACAGAGCGCATGATGCCGTCTGCGGCTGCGCGGTCGGCTTCTGAAACGCTTGCATCGGCAAACATACCGGATACGCCCAAACCGATTTTGGCCGGTGTATTGGGCATGATGCGCACGATACGACGTGTGCCGCCCAGATAATGGCTGAGGGTATCGATGGATAAACCAGCCGCTACGGACAACACCAGCGCGCCATTCAAACGAATGTTTTGACAGGCCGCCTGCATGTCTTGCGGTTTAACGGCGAGAATAAGGACATCGTCCGCACTCAATTCGGGCAGGTTTTCAGAAGTGGCTACGCCCAATTCTTGTACCAGTTGCGCTCGTCTTTCGGCGCCGCGTTCGACAATGTGGACACGATAGCCGTCTTGTTTGACCAAACCGCCTGCAATGGCAGTCGCCATATTGCCGCCGCCGAGAAAATAGATATTCATATATATGTCACTCCTTTGTGATATCGATCAGGTCGTCTGAAACTGCTGTCTGCCCTGTTCAGACGGCCTATTACTTTTATTGAGGATAATGCCGCTTGCCGAAAATCGCGCTGCCGATGCGGACATGGGTTGCGCCGCATTCTACCGCGATTGGCATATCTCCGGACATACCCATAGACAAAACATCTGCTTCGACGCCTGCCGCATTCAACTCGGCCAACAACCGCTGCATGGTATGAAACTGACTGCGCAACTCATCGTCGCTGCTGTCGGCCTTGGCCACACACATCAATCCGCATACTTTAATATTCGGCAACTTGGCCACTTCAAGGGCCAGCGCAATCGCTTCTGCGGGCGCTACGCCGTGTTTCGCCTCTTCCGCGGCAATGTTCACTTCAATACACACCTGCAACGGCGGCATTTCAGACGGCCTTTGTTCACTCAAGCGCCGCGCCGTTTTCAGACGGCCTATCGTATGCACCCAATGTGCGCGTTCGGCCACAAATTTAGTTTTATTAGACTGCACATCGCCGATAACGTGCCAAACAATATCCGGCAAATCGGCCAGCGTTTCCGTTTTTTCAAACCATTCCTGAATATAGTTCTCGCCGAAATCGCGCTGACCGGCCGCATACACTTCGCGGATGTCGTCTGCAGGAAACGTCTTGCTGACCGCTACCAGCTTCACCGCATCCGCAGGCCGTCCTGCAGCCTCAGCCGCCTGTTCAACCGCCCGGCATACGTCCTGATAGTTTTGTTGCAATACCGACATGGTTTTCTCCTTTAACCCGTTCATCACTCGGCATTTTGAAAATTTTACTTGGTCGAACGGATTTATCTATTTAAAATAAAGCGATTTTATTATTCTAAACCAAAACAAGGCCACATTATGCAGATTACCGACTTACTCGCGTTCGGCGTGAAAAACAAAGCCTCCGACCTCCATTTGAGTTCTGGCATTTCCCCCATGATACGCGTACACGGCGACATCCGCCGCATCAACCTGCCCGAGATGAGCTCGGAAGAAGTCGGTACCATGATTACCTCGGTCATGAACGACCACCAGCGCAAGCTCTATCAACAGGATTTTGAAGTCGATTTCTCATTTGAGCTGCCTAATGTTGCCCGTTTCCGCGTCAACGCCTTTATGACTGAACGCGGCCCGGCTGCCGTATTCCGTACCATTCCGAGTACCGTCCTGACGCTGGAAGAATTACGTGCGCCGCGCATTTTCCAAAAAATTGCCGAAAATCCGCGCGGTTTGGTCTTGGTAACCGGCCCGACCGGTTCGGGTAAATCCACCACGCTGGCGGCGATGGTCAACTACATCAACGAAACCCAACCGGCCCACATTCTGACCATCGAAGACCCGATTGAGTTCGTCCACCAAAGCAAAAAGGCGCTCATCAACCAGCGCGAGCTGCATCAGCACACCCACAGCTTCACCAACGCCCTGCGTTCCGCCCTGCGCGAAGACCCAGACGTGATTTTGATCGGTGAGATGCGCGACCCTGAAACCATCTCCCTCGCCCTGACCGCCGCCGAAACCGGCCACTTGGTTTTCGGCACGCTGCACACAACCGGCGCCGCCAAAACCATCGACCGTATTGTCGACGTATTCCCTGCAGGCGAAAAAGAAATCGTACGCTCCATGTTGTCCGAATCCTTGCGCGCCATCATTTCCCAAACCCTGCTGAAAACCCGCGACGGCAACGGCCGCGTCGCCGCACACGAAATCCTGATTTCCACACCGGCCGTGCGCAACCTCATCCGCGAGAACAAAATCGCCCAAATCAACGCCGCCCTCCAAACCGGTCAGGCCCACGGTATGCAAACCCTCGATCAAGCCCTGCAAACCCTTGTCCGCCAAGGTACCATCAGCCCCGAGCTGGCACGCAGCAAGGCGCAAAATATCGAAAACCTCTCTGTTTTCTAAACCATACTCAGGCCGTCTGAACACCATCATCCCGTTTTCAGACGGCCTTTCAGCCTGACCGAATACCCGTTTTAAAGAGAATCATCATGAGCGACCTCGCCCCTCTGCACGACCTGTTAAGCGAAATGGTGCAAGCCTACTCACAAAAAAACCAAGCACCGCACATCCCCACCCCGGCCGAAATCGGCACGCATCTTCACCCCCTGCTCGACCGCATGTGTGAAGAGGCCGAAAAACGCAACGCATCCGACATCTTCATCAGCGCAGGCTTTCCCCCTGCCATCAAAGTCGGCGGCACCCTCACGCCCATGCCCCACAAAGCGCTGACCGGCGCGGACACCGCCGCCATCGCCGAATCTACCATGAACCCCGACCAGCTCGAAGCCTTCAACCGCGACTGGGAAATCAACTATTCCGTCCAATCGCGCAGCAACACGCGCTACCGCGTCAACGCCTACCACGAGCAAGGCCGCGTCGGCATGGTATTGCGCCGCGTCAGCCAAGACATTCCCGAAATGAAGACCCTCGGTTTGCCCGAAAAGCTCCAAGAGCTTGCACTCGCGCCGCGCGGCCTGCTTATCCTCGCCGGCCCGACCGGTTCGGGTAAATCCACCACCATGGCCTCCATGCTCAACTACCGCAACCAAAAGCTGCCCGGCCATATCGTTACCATCGAAGACCCCATCGAGTTTATCTACAAACCTTGCCGCAGCATCTTCACCCAGCGCGAAATCGGCATCGATACCGACAACTGGAAAACCGCCGTTCAAAGCGCCATGCGTCAAGCACCCGATGTCGTCTGTATCGGCGAAGTCCGCAGCGAAGAAAGCATGGAATACGCCCTCCAACTGGCTCAAACCGGCCATCTGTGCGTTTTCACCATCCATGCTAGCACAGCCTCCCAAACCATCGAGCGCATCATCAACTTCTATCCGGAAGACCGCCGCCAACAAGTTTTGATGGATTTGGCGTTAAACCTCGTCAGCATCATCGGCCAACGCCTCACCACCAAGAAAAACCGCCAACGTACGGCCGTTACCGACCTCCTGCTCAACACTCCGGCCATGCAGGACTTGATTTTCAAAGGCGAATTGCTGGAAATCCGCGACCTGATGGCACGCTCCGGCAGCAACGGCATGCAGACGTTTGACCAAAACCTCTTCAACCTCTACGCACAAGGCCAAATCGAACTCAGCGAAGCCTTGCGCCAAGCGGTATCCGCCAACGATTTGCGCCTGCGCATCCAAATGCACGACGAGGGCAATAATACCGAACGCCTCTACGACCGCATCAGCGACCTCAACCTGATGACCTAATGGAGTAAGCCAAAAAGGCCGTCTGAACGGATGTGGAAACGAAATCAAGTATTTCCCCGTATCCGTTCAGACGGCCTTATCCCATTTAAAGCATTCTGAAACCGACTGAAAATCCTGTTAAAATCCAATCATTCACCTCATAACGAATAATAAACAACACCATCATGAAAACTCCGCCGCTCAAACCTCTGATCATTGCCTCCCTACCCGTCTTCGCCAGCGTATTCATCGCCGCCACCCTCGTTTGGCATTTCGACACGCCCAAACTGGTTATGCCCTTCGTACTCGGCATTATTGCCGGCGGTTTGGTTGATTTGGACAACCGCCTCACAGGCCGTCTGAAAAACATCGTCATCACCGTTGCCCTGTTTACCCTCTCCTCGCTGCTTGCCCAAAGCACCATCGGTACAGGCGTTCCCTTCATCTTGGCCATGACCCTGATGACTTTCGGCTTCACCATCCTCGGCACCGTCGGCCTCAAATATCGCACCTTCGCTTTCGGTGCGCTCGCCGTCGCCACCTACACCACGCTGACCTACACCCCCGAGACCTACTGGCTGACCAACCCTGTCATGATTCTGTTGGGCACTGTCCTATACAGCGTCAACACCCTGATCTTCCAAATCATCCTGCCCCACCGCCCCGTCCAAGAAACCGTCGCCAACGCCTACGACGCACTCAGCAACTACTTCGATGCCAAAGCCGACTTTTTCGACCCCGACGAAGCCGCATGGTTAGGCAACCGCCAAATCGACTTGGCCATGAGCAACACCGGCGTGATTACTGCCTTCAACCAATGCCGCGGCGCACTTTTCTACCGATTGCGCGGCCAACACCGCCATCCGCGTACCGCCAAAATGCTGCGCTACTACCTCTGCGCGCAAGACATGCACGAACGCATCAGCTCCGCCCACGTCGATTACAGCGAAATGGCCGAGCAGCTCAAAAACACCGACCTCATCTTCCGCATCCGCCGCCTTCTCGAAATGCAAGGCCAGGCGTGCCGCAACGTTGCCGCCTCCCTGCGCAACAACAAACCCTACGCATACAGCAAACGCCTCGGCCGCGCCATGGAAGGCTGCCGCCAATCCCTCAGCCATTTTGCCGAGACCCATGCCGACAATGCCAACCTCCACAACATCCGCCGCCTGCTCGACAACCTCAGCAGCGTCGATTACCAACTGCGGCAACTGCAAAACGATGCGTCCCTTGCCGAAAATGACAACGCCGACACCCGCATCGCCGCCCTTGAAAACACCAAGTTCCGCAATATCGGCGAGACCGTTCTCAGCCAGCTCAATTTCGACTCCGGCGTATTCCGCCATGCCACCCGCCTCTCCATCGTCGTGGCCGCAGCCTGCATCATTGTCGAAATCCTTCATCTCAACCTCGGCTACTGGATTCTGCTGACCGCCCTTTTCGTCTGCCAGCCCAACTACACCGCTACCAAAAGCCGCGTGTACCAACGCATCGCCGGTACGATTCTCGGCGTGATTGTCGGTTCGCTCGTCCCCTACTTCACCCCGTCCGTTGAAACTAAGCTCTGGATTGTCATCGCCAGCACCACCCTGTTCTTCATGACCCGAAGCTACAAATACAGCTTCTCCACCTTCTTCATCACCATCCAAGCCCTGACCAGCCTCTCGCTTGCCGGTTTGGACGTGTACCACGCCATGCCCATCCGCATCATCGACACCATCGTCGGTTCCGTGATCGCATGGGCCGCCGCCACCTACCTCTGGCCCGATTGGCGTTACCTCACCCTCAGCCACACCGCCGCCCAAACCATCACTGCCAACGGCCGCTATCTCGACGCCATCCTCGACCAGCTGCAAAACGGCAGCCGCGACGATTTCGACTACCGCCTCACCCGCCGCCAAGCCCACGAAAGCATCGCCGCCCTCAGCAGCACCCTGTCGGACATGAGCAGCAACCCGAAAAAATACCAAGACCGCCTGCAAGACGGTTTTACCCTGCTCAAAACCAGCTATGCGCTGACCGGCCACATTTCCGCGCTCGGCGCATACCGCGACCAAGTCCGAATCGACGGCAACGACAGCTTTGCGCCCTATGCCAAGCTGACCCACCACATCGCCGAGTTGCTGACCCAAATGCCCCAAACCGACCCTGAGGCTTTTGAAACGGCCATGACCCAAATCCGTCAGGAGTTTGCCGAGCTTGAGCAAAACACACAAGCGCAGCAAGACCACGTCCTCAAACACCAGCTCGACCTGATCATCCGCCAGCTTACCCCGTGCTATCAGGCATTGCACCGACAAGCCGACGTGGAGGTCGTCTGAAAAGAGCCGGACACTTTCCAGCCTGTTTAGCAACAAGTCTGCCAATCATTGGTGTTGAATCCAGCTAAACACTTCCTCAAATAAAAACCCAAAAACAAAAGGCCGTCTGAAACCTGATTTCCAGATTTCAGACGGCCTTTATTTTTAACAATCGATTTTAAAACCGATTATGCGCCGCGTTTTTCCAAAGCAGCAACGGCAGGCAACTCTTTGCCTTCCAAGAATTCGAGGAACGCGCCGCCGCCGGTGGAGATGTAGCTGATTTGATCGGTTACGCCGAATTTAGCAATTGCCGCCAAAGTGTCGCCGCCGCCGGCAATCGAGAACGCATCGCTTTGGGCAATCGCTTCGGCCAATACTTTGGTACCGCCGGCAAATTGGTCAAATTCAAACACGCCGACCGGGCCGTTCCATACGACCGTACCGGCAGCTTTGAGCAACTCGGCAAGTGCAGCGGCGGATTTCGGGCCGATATCCAAAATCATGTCGTCTTCGGCAACGTCAGCAATGTCTTTCACCACCGCTTCCGCATCGGCGGCAAAGGCTTTCGCGACAACCACGTCGGTCGGCAGCGGAACAGAGCCGCCTTTGGCCGCCATTTTCGCCATGATTTTTTTGGATTCTTCCACCAAATCGTGTTCGGCCAAAGATTTGCCGATGGCTTTGCCTTCTGCCAACAGGAAGGTATTGGCAATGCCGCCGCCGACGATGAGTTGGTCGACTTTATCCGCCAAAGATTCGAGGATGGTCAGCTTGGTGGACACTTTGCTGCCGGCAACGATGGCAACCATCGGATGAGCCGGTTGTTTCAGGGCTTTGCCCAAAGCGTCGAGTTCGCCCGCCATCAACACGCCGGCGCAGGCAACGGGCGCGGCTTGGGCAACGGCTTCAGTCGAAGCTTGGGCGCGGTGGGCGGTACCGAATGCGTCGTTAACGAATACGTCGCACAAAGAAGCGTAGGCTTTGCCCAGCTCCAAGTCGTTTTTCTTCTCGCCTTTGTTGATGCGCACGTTTTGCAACATCACGACATCACCGGCGTTCAAAGTTGGTTTGTTTTCACGCCAGTCGTTCAATACTTTCACGTCTTTGCCCAACAGTTTGCCCAAATGCGCGGCAACAGGCGCTACATCGTCTTCAGGATGGAATTCGCCTTCGGTCGGACGGCCGAGGTGGGTCATCACGATCACAGACGCGCCGTTGTCCAAGCAGTATTTGATGGATGCGAGCGAAGCACGGATACGGGTGTCGTCGCTGATGTTGCCGTCTTTGAACGGTACGTTCATATCGGCGCGGATCAGAACGGTTTTGCCTTGAACATTTTGTTCGGTCAGTTTCAAAAATGCCATGATGATTCCTTTGTGATGATTGGGAACGGGAATGTTTGGGATTATCCGCGAATGAGGCGCGACGGTAAAGATTGGCAACGGCCGTGCTTGATGTGAATCAGCAGATAAAGCCGCAGGCCGTCTGAAACATTCGGCCAATCTTTGCAGATTTTCCGCTATACTTTGGCGATTGATTTTCATTTTACGGATTGAACCATGTTACGCCGAATTGCTTTAATGCTTGCCTTCGCGCTGCCTGCCGCTTCATGGGCGCAGACGCTTTCTGAAACCCTGCCCAACGGTCTGAAAATCATCGTCAAAGAAGACCACCGCGCGCCTGTGGCCGTTTCGCAGATTTGGTACAAAATCGGCAGCGTGGATGAGAAACCGGGCAAAAGCGGCCTGAGCCACGCTTTGGAACACATGATGTTTAAAGGCACGAAAGACGTTCCCTCCGGCGAGTTCAATCGCCGCGTGTCCGAGCTGGGCGGGCAAAACAACGCCTACACCAGCCGCAATGAAACGGTGTATTACGAAAACGTCGCCGCCGCCAACCTGCCCGAGATTCTGAAGCTCGAAGCCGACCGCATGCACAACCTCAACTTCAGCGACAAAGAATTCCTCAACGAGATGAACGTCATCCGTGAAGAACGCCGCCAGCGCACTGAAGACACGGCCGACGGCAAAATGTGGGAGCAAGCCTATCTTGCCGCCTTTACCCAACCGTCGATGCGCGCCTCCGTCATCGGCTACATGAAAGATTTGCACACCCTAAAAGCCGATGACCTGCGCGCGTGGTACAAACAATATTACGCGCCCAACAATGCCGTATTGGTCATTGTCGGCGATGTCGATGCCAAACAAACGCTTCAGACGGCCGCCAAACTCTTTGGCGATATTCCGGCCAAAGCCCAGCCGCCGCGTAACAAGCTCCATACCGAACCCTATTTGCGCAAGCCTGTTACGGTCAAAGCCACTTCTCCGGTCACACACCAGCCGCTGATTGCCATCAACTTCCGTGTGCCGAAACTCCAAAAATTCGACGACGCAATGCCTTTTGCCCTCGACGTCCTCTCCGATATTTTGGCAGGCAACGCGTCCAGCCGTTTTGATAAAAACCTCGTGCGCGGCAAGCAAACCGCATTGAACGCAGGCACGCATTACGACATCATCAGCCGTGAAATGCCGCTGTTCAGCGTCATAGCCATGCCTGCCGAAGGCGTGAAAACCGATACTCTGATTGCCCAGCTGCGCCAAGAAATCAAAGACATTGCCGACAACGGCGTTTCCGAAGAAGAATTGCAGCGCGTCAAAACCCAGGCAGCGGTCAGCGAAATCTACGCCAAAGACTCCATGTCTTCCCAAGCCTCCATGATGGGCCGCCTCGAAGCGCGCGGTTTCCAATATACCGACGAACAAGAAATCCACCGCCGCTTACAGGCAGTCAGCGCGCAAGAAGTACAGGCCGCCGCCCGGATGTTGACCGACGAGCGCATGAGTACCGTCATCATCGAGCCGCAAAAACCTGCCGCCGCGCCAAGCAAAAAAGTTGCCAAACGCCGATAAACATCAGGCCGTCTGAAAGCCCATACCCTTTCAGACGGCCTTAACAGAAAGCCACAACATGAAACCCACCCTGCTCGCCCTTGCCCTCCTCCTGCCCTTAAGCGTCCAAGCCGCCACCGACATCCAACGCTGGCGCAACCGCGACGGCACCCAAATCCTCCTTGTCGAACGCCACGAAAACCCCATCATCGACCTTGAAGTCAGCTTCAAGGGCGCAGGCAGCGTCGCCAATCCGGACGGCAAAAGCCAAGTTGCCGAATTTACCGCCGCCCTCCTGACCGACGGCACCCAAGAGCTGGACGAAGAAGCCTTCAATGCCGAAGCCGACAACATCGGCGCGCACATCAGCAGCGACAGCAATGCCGAAAGCGCATCCGCAGGCTTCCGCAGCCTCAGCAAAGCCGACATCCGCGACAAAGCCGCCAACTTGCTCAACCACTCGCTGACCCGTCCGCGCTTTGACGAAACCGTTTTCCGCCGCCGTCAAATCCAATCCATTACCGGCTTGCAACAACAGGAAACCACCCCCGACTACACCGCCACGCGCGAACTGACCAAGCTCATCTACCCGAACCATCCCTACGGCAGCGGCGCAAACGTAACCGTTGACAGCCTCAAACGCGTCAACCTCGACGACATCCGCGCCTTCCACCGCACCCACTACGGCAAAGACAACGCCATCGTCGCCATCGTCGGCGACCTCAACCGCAAACAGGCAGAGCAACTGGTCGAGCGCGTCCTCAAAGACCTGCCAGCCAAAGCCACCGCAACCCACGCCATCCCGCCCGTTCCCAAACAAACCGCCCAACGCCGCGACATCCCCTTTGCCGGCACACAGGCACAAATCCTGCTCGGTACTTCCCTCTTCAAACGCCACGACCCTGACTACTACGCCCTCATTGCCGGCAACTACATCCTCGGCGGCGGCGGTTTCGACAGCCGCCTCATGAAAGTTTTGCGCGACCAACACGGCTACACCTACGGCGTATACAGCAGCCTCGCCCCGGCGACAGAAGAAGGCACGTTTGCCGTTTCCTACTCCACCCAAAAGAAAAACACCAAAGCCTCACTGGCCGACACCCAAGCCGTCATCGAGCAGTTTATCGCCGAAGGCCCGACCGAAGCCGAGCTGAAACAGGCCAAAGCCAACATCGTCGGCAGCTTCCCCCTGCGCTACGATTCTAACGACAAACTACTCAACTACCTGAGCCTGATCGGCCTCTACGACCTGCCCAACGACTACTTGGAAGCCTACCCCAAAGCCATCAACAGCCTGACCGTCGAACAAGTCCGCGACGCATGGCAACGCCGCGTCAAGTTCAAAGACCTCAACACCGTCGTTGTCGGTGCAGAATAAAACGCTTTAAAACAACAGGCCGTCTGAAGATTTTTTCAGACGGCCTGTTGTCATTCTGTCGGTTTGCTGATCTTGTCATTAGAGGCAACTCTAATCAATAAAATATCGGTAACAATCAGCTGTTGTTGTACATTTATAATGAAAGCAAAGACATCATCAATAGCATTTCTATTATTGAAACCGACAAATATAAAGGCCGTCTGAAACCCAAATCTCAGGTTTCAGACGGCCTTTTTTAACCGGTTTATTGCTTATTCAACCGTTACTGATTTAGCCAAGTTGCGCGGTTTGTCCACGTCTGTACCGCGTGCAAGGGCGGCGTGGTAAGACAGGAGCTGCACGGGGATGGTGTGCACAATCGGCGAGAGTACGCCGACATGGCGTGGGGCGCGGATAACGTGCACGCCTTCGGTGGCGTTGAAGTTGCTGTCGAGGTCGGCGAAGACAAACAGTTCGCCGCCGCGTGCGCCGACTTCCTGCATATTGGCTTTTACTTTGTCCAACAGGCTGTCGTTCGGGGCAATCACGACAACAGGCATGTTCTCGTCCACCAAAGCCAACGGGCCGTGTTTCAGCTCACCCGCAGGATAAGCTTCGGCGTGGATATAGGTAATCTCTTTCAGCTTCAATGCGCCTTCAAGGGCGATTGGGAAGTGGATGCCGCGGCCCAAGAAGAGTGCGCTGGTTTTCTTGGCAAATTTTTGCGCCCAAGCGGCGATTTGCGGCTCAAGATTGAGAACGTGCTGAATGCTGCCGGGCAGTTGGCGCAGCTCTTCGACGTATTCACGCGCTTTTTCGGCGGAAACCAAACCGCGTTGTTTGCCCAAGGTAACGGCCAGGCCGAACAGGACAACCAGTTGGGTCGTGAACGCTTTGGTAGAGGCAACGCCGATTTCTGCGCCGGCGCGTGTGTACAGTACCAATTCGCTTTCACGCGGCAAGGCGGATTCCATGACGTTGCAGATAGACAGGCTGTGTTTGTGTCCCAAGGATTGCGCGTATTTCAGGGCTTCCATGGTGTCCAAAGTTTCGCCGGATTGGGAAATGGTGATGACCAATTGTTTCGGATCGGCAATCACGTCGCGGTAGCGGTATTCGCTGGCGATTTCCACGTCGGTCGGCACTTTAGCGATGGATTCGAGCCAGTATTTGGCGGTCAGCGCGGCATAGTAGGACGTACCGCAAGCAAGGATTTTGATGCTGTGGATATCGTCGAATACTTCGCGGGCGTTCGCGCCGAAGTTTTCAGGTTCGAAACCGCCATCCAAGAAGACTTCGGCGGTATCGGCGATGGCGCGGGGTTGTTCGTGGATTTCTTTTTGCATGAAGTGGCTGTATGGGCCCAACTCCAAAGAAGCCAGAGACAATTCGGATACTTTAACCGCGCGTTCGGTTTGCGCACCGGTTTTGTCAAGCAGTTTTTCGATACCGTTTGCATTCAACAGGGCGATGTCGCCGTCTTCCAAGTAAGCGATGCGGCGGGTAAAGGCAATCACTGCGGATACGTCGGAAGCGATGAAGGTTTCCTGGTCGCCCAAGGCCACCAACAACGGGCAGCCCATGCGCGCAACAACCATTTCTTCAGGGTTGTCTTGTGCGATAACGGCAATGGCGTATGCGCCGTGGAAACGGGCAGTCGCAGCTTGGACGGCTTCAAACAGTTTGCCGCCGTTTTGCGTGTATTCGTGGTTGACGCTGTGGGCGATGACTTCGGTATCGGTTTGCGATTCGAAGGTATAACCCAAAGCTTGCAGGCGTTCGCGTTCGGCTTCGAAGTTTTCGATGATGCCGTTGTGGACAACCGCGATCATGCCGCCGGAAATATGGGGGTGGGCGTTAGGCTCGGTTACACCGCCGTGGGTTGCCCAACGGGTATGGCCGATGCCGATATGGCCGAACACGCCATTTTCACGTGCTGCATCTTCCATCAGCTGAACACGGCCGACACGGCGGACGCGTTTGATTTTGCCGTCCATGTTGACGGCAATACCCGACGAATCGTAGCCTCGGTATTCAAGGCGTTTGAGACCGTCGGTCAGAAAATCGACTACATTGTGATTGGCGCGAATAGCACCTACGATACCGCACATATAAGTTCCTTAGTATCAAAAGTTTGAAAAAATGACTGCTGCTCCGGCTCCCGAAAGCGGCAGTCGGAAAACGCCGTTTTATTTTCATTGAAACGGCAAATCTAGGTTTCAGACGGCCTGTTGTTTCTCAAGGCCGTCTGAAAACAAATAAAAGATCAACCTTACTTCTTATCGCCTTTTTCCGGACGCACCCAGCCTTCGATGACGGTTTGGCGCGAACGGGCGAGAACGAGTTTGCCGTCTTCGCAGTTACGGGTAATCGCGCTGCCCGCGCCTGTCGTCACTTTATTACCGAGGGTGACAGGGGCAACCAGTACGCAGTTTGAACCGATGCGTACTTCGTCGCCGATGACGGTTTTGTGTTTGTTCACGCCGTCGTAGTTGGCAATAATCGTGCCGGCGCCGAAGTTGGTTTTGCTGCCGATCTCGGCATCACCGATGTAGGTGAGGTGGTTGGCTTTGGTGCCGTTGCCGATGGTGGCGTTTTTGACTTCGACGAAGTTGCCGATGTGTACGTCGTCGGCCAGTTTGGCTTGCGGACGCAGGCGGGCGTATGGGCCGATTTGGTTGTTTTCGCCGACTTCGCAATCTTCAAAATGAGAGAACGGGGCGATTTTGGTGTTGGCACCGATTTTGGCGTTTTTGATCACGCAGTTGGCACCGATTTCGACGTTGTCGCCGAGTTCGACTTCGCCTTCGATGACGACGTTGACGTCAATCACGGCATCTTGTCCGTGTTTCAGACGGCCTCGTAAATCGAAACGTGCCGGATCGCGCAGGGTGACGCCTGCTTTGAGCAATTCTTGCGCCTGTTCGGTTTGGAAGATGCGTTCGAGTTCGGCAAGCTGGAGTTTGTTGTTCACGCCGGCGGCCAGATGGGAGGCGCGCACTTGGACGGGATGAACTTTGATGCCGTCGGCAACGGCTTTGGCGATGAGGTCGGTCAGGTAGTATTCGCCTTGGGCATTGTTGCTGGAAAGGCTGTTCAACCAAGCTTCAAGTTTGGCGTTAGGCAGAACCAAAATGCCGGTGTTGATTTCTTTTACGGCCTTTTGGGCGGCATCGGCGTCTTTTTCTTCGACAATGGCGGTTACGTTGCCGTTGCTGTCGCGGATGATGCGGCCCAAGCCTGTCGGGTCGTTGGGCACGTCGGTCAACAGGCCGACTTCGTTGCCTGCGGCTTCGAGCAGGGTTTCGAGGGTTGCTGCGTCAATCAGGGGGACGTCGCCGTACAACACCAGCGTGCGGCCTTCGGCGGACAGGTGCGGCAGGGCGGTTTTGACGGCGTGGCCGGTACCGAGCTGTTCGGTTTGTTCAACCCAAACGACATCGCGTTTGACGGTGTCCAAGACTTGCTCTTTGCCGTGGCCGATGACGACGCAGATGTTTTGGGGATTCAGGGAGGCGGCGGTGTCAATAACGCGCTCAACCATGGGAAGGCCGCCGATGCGGTGCAGCACTTTGGGCATTTTGGAGTACATGCGCGTGCCTTTGCCGGCGGCGAGGATGACGATATTTAAAGCTGTCTGAGCCATGATACGGTTTCCGTTGTCGTTGTTTGAGGCCGTCTGAAAAGTGTGGCAACAAGTGTTGATTGTTTTTCACTCCGTTTCAGACGGCCTTGGGGATATTGTTATTCGGTTGCTGGCTGTTGGTTGGCAAATTGCGGTTTTTGCCAATGTTGGCCGCGTTCGCCGTGTTCGGCATGATCCGCTTGATTGGATTGGACGGCGCGGCGCTCAGGGCGGAACTGGTTGTAATTCATGTTTTTAGAATAAGTACCGTCCTGATAAACGATAGGCGTGCCGGTAGCATATTTTTGTCGTACGGCGGTACGGCCGGATTCGTTGGTGTAGGTTTCCCAAGAGCAACCGGCCAAAACGGCGGCGGCGGTCAGAATTAAAGCGAGTTTACGCATGATGTTGTCCTTGTTTTTAAATGTCGGCAATACCGTGTATTGTACTTGTTTTTGCAAAACTTCACGGCAGTTTTGTGCAAACTTCAAGCAAACCCTGCATATCTTTCGCTATGCCGTCGGCAAATGGCAGCGGATGGGCTTTTTCGCCGTACCAAATGGTCTTCATGCCCAAGGCTTTGGCTTGGTGCAGATTGTCGGCACTGTCGTCCACCATAATGCACTGTTCGGGTTTGACGCCCAACAGGCGGCAGACGTTGAGATAGGCCTGCGGATTGGGTTTGTAGAGCAGGCCGAAGTCGTCCGTGCCGAACAAGCCGTCAAAATGCGCTTCCAAGCCCAACGCTTCAACCAATGCGCGGACATAAAACGAAGGCCCGTTGGAAAATACGGCTTTTCGCCCTTTCAGACGGCCTAAAACGTCATCAGTTCCATCCATACCCTCCACCTTTGCCAAAATTTGCTTAAGCGGGTGACTTTCACGCAAAAACTCATCGATATCGACTTCGGGATGGTGGATTTGCAAACCGGCAAGCGTCGCGCCGTATCGGTGCCAATAATCTTGGCGCAGGTGGGAGGCGGCTTCTTCGGAAAGTTTCAGACGGCCTGCCATGTATTCGGTCATGGCGCGGTTGATGATGTAGAAAATGCCGGCTTCGGCATTGTGCAAAGTATTGTCGAGGTCAAACAGCCAAACGGGAGAATGATTCATATCGTGCCTTGATATGCAGATTTTGTTATGATATTTCGTATTTTACCCGTACTAAAGGAAAGAGAATGAAACTGAAATTGTCCGCCGTGGCCCTGTTGCTGGCTTCGGCAAACCTGTACGCCCAAACCGAAGTGCGTTTGGCCGTGCACAAATCCTTCAGCCTGCCACAATCCGTCATCGCACAATTTGAAAAAGCCAACGATGCCAAAGTGTCCGTCATCAAGGCAGGCAGTGGCAACGAAATGCTCAACAAGCTGATTTTGAGCAAGGCCAACCCGATTGCCGATGCGGTTTACGGTTTAGACAACGCCAACATCGGCAAAGCCAAAGCCGCCGGCATCCTCGCCGCCAACCAACCCAAATCCGCACCCGTAACCGCTTCCCTGCCCGATGCGCTGGCTGTCGATTACGCCTATGTCGCCATCAACTACGACAAAAAATGGTTTGAACAGAAAAAATTGCCCCTGCCGCAAACCCTGCAAGATTTGACCAAACCGGAATATAAAAACCTTCTGGTAACCCCGTCTCCCGCCACATCCTCGCCCGGCCTCTCCTTCCTCTTGGCCAACATCGGCGGCATGGGTGAAGAAGGTGCGTTCAAATGGTGGGCGCAAATGCGCCAAAACGGCGTGAAAGTTGCCAAAGGCTGGAGCGAAGCCTACTACACCGACTTCACCCAAAACGGCGGCGCCTATCCCCTCGTGGTCAGCTATGCCACCAGCCCGGCGGCCGAAGTCCACTACTCCAAAGGCAAATACAGCACCCCACCCACCGGCAACCTCTTCCTCAAAGGCGGCACATTCCGCCAAGTTGAAGGCGCGGCCGTTTTGAAAGGCGCAAAACAACCCGAACTGGCAGCCAAACTGGTGAGCTGGCTGCAAAGCGGCGACGTGCAAAAAGCCCTGCCTGCCGAAATGTGGGTCTATCCGGCTGCCAAAAACACGCCGCTGCCCAAAGTATTCGAGTTTGCCCAAACCCCGAAACACAGCGATTCCCCCAACCGCGCCGACATCAACACCAAACAAAAACAATGGGTGAGCCGTTGGAGCAAAACCGTTTTACGTTAAACCGAAAAACTTAAAAACACATCAAGGCCGTCTGAAAAAACAAATCATTAGTTTTTCAGACGGCCTTGTTTTACAATGACCTTTTAAACAACTTCACACGCACACACAATTATGAATTTCGATCTTCAAGTCCTCTCTTCGTTCTCCGGCTGGGAACAACTCGCCCAAACCGGCATGTCTTTCGGTACCAACCTGCTGGCCGCCTTAGCCATCTTCTTTATCGGCCGCTGGGTCGCCACGCGCGTGGTGACACTGATGAAAGCCGCGCTGACACGCGCCAAAGTCGACAAAACACTGGTCAGCTTCCTCGGCAACGTCGCCAACATCGGCCTGCTGATCCTCATCATCATCGCCGCACTGGGCAAACTCGGCATTCCGACCACTTCCGTTACCGCCTTGATCGGTGGCGCAGGCCTGGCCGTGGCTTTGTCTTTGAAAGACCAACTGTCCAACTTCGCCGCCGGCGCACTGATTATCCTGTTCCGCCCGTTTAAAGTCGGCGACTTTATCCGCGTCAACGGTTTTGAAGGCATCGTCCGCGAAATCAAAATGGTGCAGACCTCTTTGAGTACGCCGGACAACGAAGAAGTCGTCCTGCCCAACAGCATGGTCATGACCAACAGTATCACCAACCGCTCCTCCCTGCCCCTGTGCCGCGCCCAAGTCGTTGTCGGCGTCGACTACGCCTGTGACTTGAAAGCCGCCAAAGCCGCCGTATTGAGAGCGGCAACCGAGCATCCATTGTGTGTTCAAACCGAAGAACGACCTGCCGTCGTATACATTACCAACCTTGGCGACAGCGCCATCGAAATTACCCTTTGGGCGTGGACGCAAGAAGAAAATCTCGGCCCGTTCCGATTCGCCCTGAACGAGCAAGTGGTTGAAAACCTGCGCGAAGCCAACATCAACATCCCATTCCCACAATGTGATGTCCACCTCATTCAGCCGAAAGACTGATTTCAGCTTTCAGGCCGTCTGAAACCCGGCGGGTCAACGCCCGCCCCATTCCACCATTTCCATAAGGAGCCGCCATGTCCTATCTGCAAACCATCGCCGAACACCTGACCAGCCGCCGTCAAACCGTTACCTGCGCCGAGTCCTGCACCGGCGGCCTGCTTGCAGGTGCGCTGACCTCCCTCTCCGGCAGTTCGCAATGGTTTCATCAAAGCTTCGTCACATACAGCAACCAAGCCAAGCAGGAGCGCCTCGGTGTCATGCCCGATACTTTACTGAAACACGGCGCGGTCAGCCGCGAGACCGTCTATGAAATGGCTCGCGGCGCAAAAGCCGTCGCGCAGGCAGATTACGCCTTGAGCATTTCCGGCATCGCCGGCCCTAGCGGCGGCAGCGCGGCCAAACCGGTCGGCACAGTCTGGTTCGGCCTGGCCACGCCCGAAGGTTCGTTTGAGCAAACCGCGCTTTTCACAGGCGACCGCGAAGCAGTAAGGGCGCAAGCCGTCGAATACGCATTGGCTTTCTTGGCGGAACATTTGGTTTGATAGAAAAAACATAGGCCGTCTGAAATCTGGAAATCAGGTTTCAGACGGCCTTTTTATCTATTCAAACCATCGGCGGATTTATACGCCCAAAAGCTCTTTGCCGAGGAAGCTGCCTTTTTCGACACCCGGCAGGACAAAGAAATAGCCGCCGCCAAACGGGCTGATGTATTCCTCCAGCGGCTCGCCGTTGAGCAGGTTTTGTACGAAGATGAAACCGTCGGCAAGGTTGGCCTGATAGCAGATGAACACCAAGCCGACATCGAGCTGGCCGTTGGCGGCGAGGCCGCGCGAGTAGTTGAAGGCGCGGCGGTAGAGCAGGTGTTTTTTCATAAACTCCGGATCGCGCGGGTTGGCAAGGCGCATATGGCTGTCTTTGGGCGTGATTTTGCCGTCGGGGTCTTTGGCGAAATCGGCGGTGTCGCCTTCTTTTTTACCGTCCATGGGCGCGCCGCTGTATTTACGTCGGCCGAAAATATCGGTTTGTTCCTGCATCGGGGTGCGGTCCCAAAACTCGACAAAGTGGCGGATGAGGCGGACGGCCTGATAGCTGCCGTTTTTCGTCCATGCCGGTTCGTCCAAGCTGTTGGCGGCAACGCCTGTCCACAGGACTTGATCGGCAACTTTGGGATCTTCGACTTTGGGATTGCCGGAGCCGTCGCGGAAACCTAAAAGGTTGCGCGCGGCAATGGCGCCGGGTTCGGCTTTAGGGAGCCAACCGTCTATGCTCCAGCGGATGACGGCAAACTGGGCGGTGTTTTTGATGATGTCGCGCAGGGCGGCTTGGCAGGTTTCGGGGGAGAATGCGCAAATTTGCAGGCTGAGGTCGCCGTCGCACCAAGATTTTTGGAGTTTGTCGTTAGGAAAGTCGCGCATTTCCTGCAGGTGTTTCGGCTTTTTGTCTTTGAGGCCGAAGCGATCGTCAAAGAGGCTGCTGCCGACGCCGACGGTAACCGTCAATCCGTCGGGGCGGAATTGTTTGCCGAGGATGCCGCTGCCCGCAGGCGGGAGCTTGTCGTCGCCGTCTTGGTATTCGCCGCCTTGGGTAAGGAATTCGATGCGGGCGGTCAGGGTGCGGAACAGGTTTTCAAGTTGTTTGGCGTCTTTGGCGGTAACGTCAAAGGCACACATGATGCCGAAGAGCTGGTGTGGCGTGACGATGCCTGCCTGATGCTCGCCGTAACACGGATAGGCCAGCTCGGAATGTTGGTTGTTTTGGGTATCGGCGGCGGCTTCGCCTTGTTTTTTACCGGCAAAATAACCGGCAACGCCGATAGCGCCGGCGGCAAGGGCAGTTTTGAAAAGGGTTCGTTTTTCGGGTTGTGCCGGTTGTTTGTTTTGGCTCATGGTCTGCTCCTTGGCAGGGAACGGAAAGATTGCAATCGTGTGAAGTAAGGTTGGTTTTCAAGCATATTTTGTGTGGGAGACAATAAGATTCAGACGGCCTTTCAATATCCAAAGGCCGCCTGAAAACGCGTTATCTTATTTCAAACCCAAAATGCCGCGCAGTTTGGCCAAATCTTCTGCCAAGGCATTAATCGGCGCCTGCAGGGCTTTGCGGTCTTCTTCGCTCAATTTGTCGTACAGCTCGAAACCGTTCGGGGTTTTGTATTTCGCCAAAATGTCTTCAACCTGTTTGAAGTTGGCATCGGTTTTTTCCAACAACGCTTTGTCTTTGGCTTCGATCAGCGGACGGAACAAATCAACGATTTTTTTGGAGCCTTCCACATTAGCTTGGAAGTCGCTCAAGTCGGTATGGCTGTAACGGTCTTCTTCGCCGCTGATTTTGCTGCCGGCCACTTCTTCAATCAGTTCGGACGCGCCGCCGACCACCTTACCCGGAGGAAACGCCAATGCGTCGATTTCTTTTTGCAGTGCTTCGACATCGGTCATCAGTTTCGCTGCAATTTCCTTCACGCCGGATACGTCTTTTTCTACCCAAAGGGCGTGTTCGATACGGTGGAACCCAGTAAACCCGGCATCTTTCGCGCCGTCTTTGAAGTCGTCTTCACGCGCATCGATGACGGGGTCGAGTTCGCTGAAAAGCTCGGCAATCGGTTCGATGCGTTCGTAATGGACGCGGGTGGCGGCAAACAGGGATTTGGCCTTTTCAATGTCGCCGGCTTTAACGGCTTCGGTAAAGGTTTTGGTTTTCGCCACCAGCTCTTTAACCTCGCCTTGAACGTAAGCTTTATAGTCGGCCAAAGGTTGCGCCAGTTTTTCCAAATCGGCTTCGTTGGCAGTGTCTTTGAAGCCGCTGTCGGTAACAATCAGCTTACCGCGCGGATTGGTCAACAGGCCGCAAGTCATTTCGTATTCGCCCGGCAGCAGGGTAACGGTCATTTTGTCGGATAAACCCGGGGCGATGTTTTCACGCTCGTCCACCACCATCACGCCTTTCAGGATTTCCCATTCCAGCTTGCGGCCGCTGTCGTTTTTGATGTTGAACACGACTTGGCCGCTGGGGACGGTCAATTCCATCGGTTCGCAGGCAGTATCGTTCACACCGATATTGACCGAACCGTCGGCATTGGCGGCAGCGGATGCACCTGAAGCGGCAGGCGCGGCTTTTTCGGCTTCAGGCGGCTGACACGCAGTCAAACCCAGAGCCAGCATTACAGACAAAGCAGTCAGATTGAATTTTTTCATTTTACTTCCTTCTTATTTAGTTAATTTAGTTAACGTTTTTGCCGGAGCGCTGCCGCGCAAAAACCAAATCATGACGGGAACCAGATACAGCAGCCAAATCAGGACTTCGCCTTCGGTCGGATGGTCGGTATAGCCGAAGAAACCGCCGAGCAGCACGCCTAAAGGGCTGTCTTCATGCAAATATTTCGAGGTGTCGAAAGCGATGTCCTGCATCGCATTCCATACGCCAGCCTCATGCAGCGCACGAAACGAACCGGCCAACAGACCGGCCGCCACCACAATCAAAAACGCGCCCGTCCAACGGAAAAACTTCGCCAAGTTCAGGCGCATACCGCCCTGATAAATCAGCGTACCGATGACAACCGCCGCCAGCAGCCCCAATACCGCGCCTATCGGCATAGACCACGTCGGGCTTTGCTGGAACACGGCAAGCAGGAAAAACACGCTTTCCAAACCTTCGCGCGCCACGGCCAAAAACGCCATGCCGACCAAGGCCCAGCCCTGGCCGCTGCCGTGGTTCAAGGCCGTCTGAACAGAATCCTGAAGATGCTGTTTCATCGAACGCGCGGCCTTCTTCATCCACAAAATCATGTACGTCAGCATCGCCACGGCCACCAGGCCGATGACGCCGACCACCAATTCCTGTTCTTTTTGCGGAATCTCGCCCGTAACGGAATGAATGCCGTAACCGATACCCAAACACATGGCCGCAGCCAAAAACACGCCCAGCCAAACCTTCGGCATCAGCTCGCTGTGTCCCGACTGTTTTAAAAAACTGGCAACAATGCCGACGATCAGGGCGGCTTCGATGCCCTCGCGCAGCATAATCAAAAAAGCAATCAGCATAAAAAACTCTAAAGTGAAACGTTCATTTGTTAACGCATTTATAACGCTTTACGCTTAATAACGCAAATTATTTTCATTTTTTAATAATCCTATAATTATTAAGATTTTTTAAAATAAAATAACGAACGTAATCAATAAAAACTAAAAGGCCGTCTGAATTTTGTTTTTTCAGACGGCCTTAAAAACATTAACTAATTGTAAAAAAACAATAAAAAAGTTTCATAGTATAAAATTCTCTATCGGTTATATTTTCAAAATTTATCAAAAATAAAAGGTTGATTTACAGCAAGAATCAAAAGCAACTTATCTCATATAGTTCAAATACTGCTGTCGCAACCAGCAAACCATTACATAACAAATGCATAATAAAGGAACCTCCTATGCCACGTTTGAAACTCCACCAAATCGTTCTGGCCTTGGCCGTTTCTGCCGCGTTGACCGCCTGCGGTGAGAAAACTGCACAAACTACTGAAACTCCTCAAGCTGCTTCTGCCGCGAGCACTGCCGATGCTGCCGCAAGCACCGCCGCCGTTTCAGCCCCTCAAAATTCTGCCGATGTTTCTGACGAAGACAAAGCCCTGTTGGAACGCGCGCAAGCTACGTTCAAACCTTTGCCTGACCTAGCCGAAATGCAAAAAGTCCGTCCGTTTACCGAAGAACAAGTCAAACTCGGCCAACAACTTTGGTACGAAAACCGCCTGTCCAAAGGCAACACCGTCAGCTGTAACTCTTGCCACAACTTGGCAACTGCCGGCGTAGACAACATGCCAACCAGCGCGGGCCACAAAAGCCAATTCGGCGGCCGTAACTCCCCAACTGCCCTGAATGCCGCCTTGTTGGGCAGCCAATTCTGGGACGGCCGTGCCGCCGATGTGGAAGAACAAGCCGGCGGCCCATTGCTCAACCCTGTTGAAATGGCCAACGCAACCGAAGCCGATGCCGCCGCCAAAATCGCCGGCATTCCCGAATACCAAGAGAAATTCAAAGCCGCATTCCCTGAAGACGGCGCGGTTTCCTTCAAAAACATCACCACCGCATTGGGCGCGTTTGAACGCACCCTGCTGACCCCGACCCGTTGGGACGACTACCTCAAAGGCAACGTATCCGCCCTGAGCGAACAAGAACGCAAAGGCGTACGCGCATTTATGGACAACGGCTGTATCGCTTGTCACAGCGGCGTTAACTTGGGCGGTACCATGTTCCAAAAATTCGGTTTGGTGGATGGTCCTTACTGGAAACACATCGACGATCCTAAACACGACAAAGGCCGTGCGGACGTAACCAAAAAAGCCGAAGACGAATTCTTCTTCCGTGTTCCAGGCTTGAGAAACGTTGAGCGCACCTACCCATACTTCCACAACGGCAGCGTTTGGGAATTGGATAAAGCCGTCAACATCATGGCGAAAGCCCAATTGGGTAAAACTCTGGCTCCGGAAGAAACTGAAAACATCGTTGCCTTCTTGAAAGCCCTCTCCGGTAATATTCCTGAATCTGCCCGAACCATGCCTGAGCTGCCTGTATCCACCGATGTCAAATCCCGACCTGACAACAAATAAGGTTTAGCACAAAACAAAGGCCGTCTGAAAATCCGTTTCAGACGGCCTTTTTTGTTGCCGGCCATATGGGCGGCTTTGTTTCACGATTGCACACAATATGGTAATCTTGAGCCAATTTTCACCATACACCCGAAAGGAACATCATGAGCCTGATGATTGAAGACTTGCAAGAAGGCCACGGCAAAGAAGCCGTTAAAGGCAAAGAAATCACCGTACATTACACCGGCTGGTTGGAAGACGGTACCAAATTCGACTCCAGCCTCGACCGCCGTCAACCGCTGACCATCACTCTGGGCGTCGGCCAAGTGATTAAAGGTTGGGACGAAGGCTTCGGCGGCATGAAAGAAGGCGGCAAACGCAAGCTGACCATTCCTTCCGAAATGGGCTACGGCGCACACGGTGCCGGCGGCGTGATTCCTCCGCACGCGACTTTGATTTTTGAAGTCGAGCTACTAAAAGTGTACGAATAAGCATTTAATGCTTCAAAAGACCGAGGCCGTCTGAAACCCGAAGTTTGGTTTTTCAGACGGCCTGTTTTTATCAAGATTCGGTATAATGCCCTCTTTTACAAGCAAACCATTTCCCAAGGAACCCCCATGCTTTTACCCGAACAAGTCAAAACCCTGATTGAAGGCGTTACCCCTTGCGAACACGTCGAAGTCGAAGGCGACGGCCATCACTTCTTCGCCGTAATCGTTTCCTCCTCATTTGAAGGCAAAGCCCGCCTCGCCCGCCACCGCCTGATTAAAGACGGCCTCAAGCCGCAACTCGAAAGCAACGAATTGCACGCGTTGTCGATTTCCGTTGCCGCCACTCCGGCCGAATGGGCTGCCAAACAGGCTTAATTTGGAATCAAATAAAAGGCCGTCTGAAAACTTTTCAGACGGCCTTTTTCATACATACTGAAATTGAAGAATATTTAGTGTATTACAACCAAAAACGAATTAAACTTGGTTTAAAAGGATTGAGCCCAGTGCAATACCGAGCTCAATATTTAAGTTAACTAACCTGTCCAACTTTTGGGGGGCAGATCAAAGTGCGGTCAGTTTTTGAGAGCTTTTAAAACGCTTTAAAAATTGACCGCACTTTATATAGATGTTTTAAATTATATATCCATTAACTCATAAGAAACATTTCCTGTTTCTAGCAACTCAACAAATACTCTTTTAATAAAATCAAAATCTGTTATAACTTCACTTGCTGGAAAAGGTTCTCCCATAAAATCAACCAATCTTGGAACTCCAGTAAAATCGGACTTAGACCTAATCAAAAACTCCCCGTTATCCCCGTATTCAAGTAGAGTAAATAAATATCTCTCACCATCTGATTCCATCCTTAATTCAGATAAGCCTACTTCTGGTTCAGGTATAACTTCTAATCTAACGTCAGATCTATGATTCTTTGTGCTGTTAAGCATAGATAATATTTTATCTTTACCAATCTTAGATGCCATATCCCTATCTGCCAAAGTTATCCATTCACCCTCTTCTGATTTATATGCACATGAAAAAAATAATAAGCTATTTTCCATTCTTATTTTCCTTTATTGATGTTTGCCCTTGAATCCAAGTATAAGTTTTCAGTTTGTTCTTATCATCAACAGCATGAACAGTGACCGATTTTAATCCTGCTTTTTCTACTGCTGATGCAATGTCTTGACGACAATGCGTACATACATCACGCCCTTGGACATGGATCACCATATTTTTTCCTTTAGTCACACCTTTTTCATAAGCTTGTTGAATTGCACCTATTTCAGCATGTGCATCTCGCATATTAGCATTTGGATAAGGTGAACCGTTCTTTTGAGGTTTTTTATTTGCCACATTCTCTGCAATTAAAGTCAATTTATTAGGGTCTGAAAATCTATCCCCTTAAACAGCGCAGGCAATCGATATAAACGCCAAACCGCATTCGACAACACACAATCGCGGTGTCAACCCTACCGCCACAACCGCCAAACTAGCCCTGCCGTTTCGGGAAAAACTGCACCACATTCTCCCCTTGAGGCAACACCAATTTTTTCACGGCATGGCCGTATACGGTTTCAAGCGTGATGTTCAGACGGCCTTCGTTGGCAAAAATCTTATCCACAGCTTCCTTGGCCGCTTGCGGATTGCTGAACTTCAACGCATTCCACAATCCCAAGGTTTCCATGTCCTGCCAAAACGTCCCGGCTTTTTTATAGCTTAGCTCAAGCTTGGCCGTGTCGGTTACCGGATCATAAAAGCCGTTGTCGGCGAGCATATCGCCCAAGTCGTGCATATCAATCAGCGTGGGCGCTTCGCATTCGATGCCTTCATGGTTCAGACGGCCTGTCAGCTCGGTCAGGCTGTCGCGACCAAAGTGCGTGAAAAACAATAATCCGTCGGTTTTCAAGGCTGCGGCCCAGTTTTTCAATACCGGCAAAATATCGTCGGCGCGACTGAGGCTGAGGTTGGCCCACAGCATATCGGCGGCTGCTTCAGGCAGCGGCGCGGTCAGGGCTTGGCAATGCTGCGGAATGGTTTTGCCGGTCAGTTTTTGCCAGAAACCGCCTTTGCGCGCGGCCGCGGCGGTTTTCAAAAAGTCGGCATTCGGATCGTATTCTTCAAACACGGCGTCGGGATAACGCGCGGCCAGCAGGCTGCGGCTGATGTCGGCATCGGCACCAATCAGCATGATGCGTTTGGGTGCATTGCGGACCAGCTGCAGGCGCTCGTCGGTGTCTTGGGCGAGATGGCGGTGAATTTGCCAGCGTTTGTCTTGTTCGGTCATGGTGGGTCGTGTCAGCGGGCTTTGCCCGACAATATTCTGTTTTTATGGTTGAAGGCTGTTTCAGACGGCCTTTTCGACAAAATTGCGGTAGGTTTCGGCAAATTCGTCGGCATGGCTTAAAAAGGGCGCGTGTGCGGCTTTGTCGATAAGGACCAGCTCGCTGTCGCTCAAATGGCGGTGTAAATATTCGCCCATGCGCGGTGGCGTGATGGCGTCTTTCTGTCCAAACACCAGCAATGACGGCGTTTGAATAAGCGGCAACAGCGGACGCGCGTCGGCATGGTTAACCGCTTCAAGCGCGGCCTGTAAGGCGGAAGGCGTGCCGCAGCGCGCCAAATCGGGCAGCACCCGGTTTAAGATTTCGCCGGAATGGGGCGTGTGCAGCAGTTGCAGTTGTAGAAACTGTTTAATATGTTTGGCATAATCCTGCTGGAATGCGCCGACCATCTTGCCCAAGGCAGGTTGTGCCAAGCCTTCGGGATAATCCGTGTCGGCAGTCAATCGGGCAAAACTTGCCGTCAGGCAGAGCGATCGGATTTTGTCGGGATAAAGCGCGGTCAGATATAGGGCAACCAATCCGCCCAGCGACCAGCCGAGAATGTGTGCCGGCGTGTCGATTTGTCCGGCAAAGGCTTCGGCAACGGCGGCAATATCAAACGGTTCGGCAAAAGGCGCATCGCCGTGTCCGGGCAAATCAAGCGCGCGGACGTCCCAACCGGCAGGCAGGCGCGGTATCAAATCGTCGAATACATGGCGGTTCGCCGCCCAACCGTGTATCAGATAAACTTTTTTGGCGGAGTGTGGCATGAATGTTCTTTCTTGGTGGCGCAATTTGAAACGGCTCAATGCGCGACGTTGCGTATTATGCCACGATTCCGTTTCAGACGGCCTTTGCCGAGGCTGCGCAAACGATTTGACGGAATATTTTATCGACGCGGCACAAAGCTGTCCTTTGTGTTTCCGCCATGTCGCGGGCGGGGCAGTGTGCGGCGGTTGTCAGAAAAAGCCGCCCGCATTTGATAGAATATGGGCCTCGCTGTATTACGAACCGCCCGTCAGCAGCATGATACGCGAGCTGAAACACTTGGCCGACTTGGGCATGAGCCGTCCGTTGGCGGATTTGATGTGCCAAAACGCACCGGACTGGCTGGCGACGGAACACTTCGATTTCGTCCTGCCCATGCCTTTGAGCAAAGAGCGGCGGCTCAAGCGCGGATTCAACCAAAGCGAGGCGTTGACGGATATTTTGGCAAAACGCTACGGCTGGACGCTGTTGCCGCACCACGCGGTTTTCAGACGGCACGGCGAGCCGCAAAGTACGCTGAAAAGCGACGAACGTCGGCGAAATATCAAGAATGCATTTAAAATCAAAACCGAATTGCCGAAGGCGTGTAATATTCTGTTAATTGACGATGTCTTCACCACCGGCTCGACTTTGGACGAATTGGCGAAAACGCTGAAAAAATCAGGCGCAGGCCGGATTTGTTGTTGGTCTTTGGCATGGCCGCCAATGAAAAAATAGCTTAAAGTTTTTGACACCCATGGAACATTTCGGCATTATGCCACTCTATAAGTGATTGATTTATATGTTTACCATAGTTTTGTACCAACCCGAAATCCCGCCCAATACGGGCAATATCATCCGCCTGTGCGCCAATACCGGTGCCGATTTGCACTTGGTCAAGCCGCTTGGGTTTCCGCTGGATTCGTCCAAAATGAAACGCGCGGGCTTGGATTATCACGAGTTTGCCAAACTGACGGTACATGAGAATTTCGAAGACTGCCTCAAGGCTCTTGAAGGCCGCCGCATTTTCGCGCTGACCACCAAAGGCTCTACCCGCCCCGACGAAGTTTCCTTCCGCGAAGGCGACGTGTTGCTGTTTGGTCCCGAAACGCGCGGCCTGCCTGCCGAAATTCTCGACAGCCTGCCTGCCGGACAAAAAATCCGCCTGCCGATGATGCCCGGCAGCAGGAGCATGAATCTTTCCAATACTGTCGCCGTTATTCTGTTTGAAGCATGGCGACAAAATGGTTTTGCCGGCGGCGTATAACAGGCCGTCTGAAACCGCTGCGTTATCAACTCAAGAACGGAACCCGTTTTGACTTTTACCAAAAAAACCCTCCTTTCCTTAGCCGCCACCACCATCGGCGTCCTTTCCATCAATGCCGCCGTCGCCGACAGCGTGGTCCGAGTCGAAAAACTGCATCCTTCTGCCAACCGCAGTTACAAAGTTGCCGGCAAACGCTACACGCCGTTGACCCAAGTTTCCTCTTTCAGCCAAACCGGCAAAGCCTCATGGTATGGCAACCAATTCCACGGCCGTAAAACTTCCAGCGGCGAGCGTTACAATATGAACGCCCTCTCCGCCGCCCACAAAACCCTCCCTATTCCCAGCTACGCACGCGTGACCAATATGCAAAACGGCAAAAGCGTCATCGTCCGTGTCAACGACCGCGGCCCTTTCCACGGCAACCGTGTCATCGATGTTTCCCGCGCCGCCGCCCAACAATTGGGTTTCATCAACCAAGGCACGGCCAACGTTAAAGTTGAACAAATCATCCCCGGCCAAACCGCCGCTCAAACCATTATTTCCCCAAACAACAAAGAATTTTTTGTTGATTTGAAATCCTTCGGTACCCAACGCGAAGCACAGGCTTATTTGAACCAAGCTGCACAAAGCCTGCCGTCAGACAGCAAAGTCATGCTGGAAAAACGCAACTACGAATATGTTGTCAAAATGGGTCCGTTCAGCAGCCAAGAACGTGCCGCCGAAGCAGGCGAACGCGCCCGTCATCTGAACCTGGTATCCGCCATCTGATTTCGTCCGCGTTACCGCTGAAGTTTGATACAATACAAGGCCGTCTGAAACCCGATTGCAAGGTTTCAGACGGCCTTTTTTAATCACAGGGGAACACCATGATCAGCAGGCTCACAGGCAAATTGATTGAGAAAAATCCGCCGCAGGTCGTTATCGACGTCAACGGCGTCGGTTATGAAGCCGACGTTTCCATGCAGACTTTCTACAACCTGCCTTCCGTTGGCGAAACCGTCCATCTCTACACCCAGCTTGTCGTCCGCGAAGACGCGCATTTGCTGTTTGGTTTCGCCTCGGCCGAGGAACGCGCCACCTTCCGCCAACTGGTCAAAGTCAGCGGCATCGGTGCCAAAACCGCATTGGGCATTTTGTCGGCCATGAATGCCGACGAGCTGGCGCAAGCCGTCGCCGAAGAAGACGTCAAACGCCTCTCCTCCGCCCCCGGCATCGGCAAAAAAACCGCCGAGCGCATGGTGTTGGAACTGCGCGGCAAACTCGTGTCCCATACCGTTTCAGACGGCCTGTTTGCCCCTGATGCCGTTGCCGACGAAAGCCAAGACATCATCAACACCCTGCTTGCCCTCGGCTACAACGAACGCGAAGCCAAAGCCGCCACCAAAGGCATTCCCAAAGGCACGGAAGTCGGCGAAGGCGTGCGCCTGGCCTTAAAAAACCTGCTCAAATAAGGCCGTCTGAAACATGAAAACCGCCGTCCTGAGTGCCGCCTTGCTTCTAAGCGCGTGCGTTTATACCGAGACTCCGTACGGGCGCACCGCCGTCTTAGATATGCCCGTCCACTCGCAAACCACTGTCAACAAAACCGTGACCATCAACGCCCCGCCCGGGACGACCGTCATCTATCAAGACAGCGAACCCGTCCGCAATTACCCGGCCTATCCCGTTTATCCCCGCCGGGTTTATCGTTATCGATAAACAACGCTGACCGTTTGAAACATAGATTCAGACGGCCTGTTGAGAGACCAGCCATGAAATACATCCTTCCCCTGTTTTTACTCCTGAGCGCCTGCACACCGGACACCAAGACCGCCACGGATACCGCATCCGCCCCCAAAACACACGGCTTTGCACACCGCCTGACCGAAGGCGAAAAATTGTTGACCCAAGCCCTCATCAAACAAGACCTCGCCGCCTACTTCAAACACGAAACCGGCGGCGCATTTGCCGAACAAGCCCCCTTATTCTCGGCCCAGCAACTTGTCGAACAGAAAAACATCCCCCAAAACGATGCCATCGGCGTTTACGGCAAAATCATCAAAACCCAAGGCCGCACCGCCTGGCTGCAAACCGACAAGCAAACCCTCAAACTCGATTTGGCCGAACCGCTGCAAGAAGCTCAAGGCGAAGTTACCCTCGTCTGCCAACATGAAAACACCGCCTTCCAAGACTGCCAAACAGAAGAAAACTTCACCCGACGCTTTACCGAACAAATCTTCTCGGCGGTCGAGTCCGGACGCGTATCCGCCCAAACAGACGCACCGGCCGAAGAAATCATGGCCGGCCGCCTCATCCCGTTTTTGAGTGCCGCCAGCGACTTTACCGGCAACTTCAAAGCCTGCGCCACCACCATGACCGAATACTGCACCAGCCGCCTGGCACGCGAAATGCCCGAATCCGCAGTCCGCAAAAAAGCACAGGAATTGGGTTTGACCGAAATAGCATTTAAAAAGAAAAAATAAATATTTAGGCCGTCTGAACCCTATGGCGGCTGTGTTATAATCCGCACCTCATACAGGTCGGACAGACAGTCGCCGCGTATCGCGTAAGGCATACGGGGAGGAAAGTCCGGGCTCCACAGAGCAGAATGCCGGCTAACGGCCGGGCGCGGCAACGCGACGGAAAGTGGAACAGAAAGCAATACCGCCGATGATTGCCTTTGGGCAAAACAGGTAAGGGTGAAAAGGTGCGGTAAGAGCGCACCGTGCATTTGGTAACAAAGCGCAGCAGGCTAAACCCCATTCGGAGCAAGACCAAACAGAACGCGATGACGCTGCTCGCCGAGCGTTCGGGTAGGTTGCTTGAGCACACCAGCAATGATGTGCCTAGAGGAATGACTGTCCGCGACAGAACCCGGCTTACCGTCCGAGCTGTATGTCCCCATACCGCGGAAGGTTTTTAAAACCTTCCGCATTTTTATCGAAATAAAAAGGCCGTCTGAAACCTGAATCTTGGTTTCAGACGGCCTTTTTTAAAACCGCTGTTTATGGACGGTATTCCGGTTTCATGCCGTTGGGCAGAAGCTGCCATACATAGCCGGTGGTTTTCATTTTGCCGGCCACTTCGCCTGCTTCGTCGCCATAACCCCAGAAATAATCCACACGGACCGCGCCTTTAATCGCGCTACCGGTATCTTGCGCCATAATCAGGCGGTTGAGGGCTTTTTTGGTAATCGGATGGGCAGTGGCGACAAATAACGGTGCGCCAAGCGTGATGTAGTGGCGGTCAATGGCACCGGCGTATTCGCCCATCAACGGTGTACCCAATGCGCCCACTGGGCCGGAATCGCCGCTGCCGGTCAGCTCGCGGAAGAAGACGTAGCTTGGGTTTTGTCCCAAAACTTCGGCAAGGCGGCCGGGGTTTTGCTTCATATAGGCCTTGATGCCCTGCATGCTGGTCTGACCCAGCGGCAGATAGCCTTTGTCCGCCATATAGCGGCCGATGGAAACATACGGATGTTCGTTTTTATCGGCAAACCCGACACGGATGTATTTGCCGGACGGCGTTTTCAGACGGCCTGAACCTTGAATGTGCATAAAGAAAAGTTCGACCGGATCATCTGCATAACCCAAAATCGGCGCTTTGCCGTTAAGTGCGCCGCCGTTGATTTGGCTGCGGGTGTAGTAAGGAACAAAACGGCTGCCTTCAAAACGGCCTTTCAGCGCGGTGCTGCGTGCTGTAATCGGGAATCTGGACAAGTCGGCCATGTATGTGCCGCTGTTGTCGATGACGCCGCTATTTTGGCCGGTTTGGCGGATGCGGACGGTGGCTTTGCTGCCCCTCAAGTTTGCAGCCAACGGAACGGAAACGAAATCGTTCGGAATGCCGTAAATAGGGAAACGGGATTGGCTTGTGGGCTTGTCGTCGCCGTGCAGGACCGGTTCGTAATAGCCGGTAATGGTGCCGGCAGGATTGCCGCCGTTATCGACGCGCCATGCGGTGAAATAGCGCTCGAAAAAGTGCTTGGCTTGGAAATGGTGCACCGGCGTTTGCATGGCTTGGATACAAACGTCCTGCCAGCCTTGGCGGTTTTTAAGTTTTTCACAGCCTAAACGGAAAGATTGCAGGCTTTTGGTAAAGTGTTGGAGGTCCCAGTGCGGCAATTCGTTGTAGGAAACTACGGTGTAGTTTGCTCCTCCCCCGCTCACTGTCGTACCGACGGGATCGGGCGTACCGGTGGGGCGGTCAGGGCCTTTGATAACGCTGGTGTCGGTTTCGGGGAGGTTTTTAATGCTTTTGCTCGGACAGGCGGCAAGAATGGCCGCGGCAATGCTGACGAGCGTAATGCGGTACAAATGTTTTTTCATGAAATCAATAGCGTGTCGAAAGGCCGTCTGAAAGCGATTTTTCAGACGGCCTATGTTGGAAAGTGCTGATTTTACATAAACATAAAATACACTAAGTTATTTTATTGAACATATATCGTACTTTATCTATCCGACTATTTGGACGACGGGGCTGGCAAACAGGTTCACCGGTAGTAACATGGTACCCTTTTAACTCTGTTAAACAAACACTACGTCCATTTGTAAAGAAAGTTAAATCACTACGATATTCTTGAATACACCGAGCAGGGATTTCTCCACTAAGAATGACCTCATTATTTTTCAATTGAGTGTCTACGATGTTCGCACAATATTTAGGAGCATCGTTGTATGCTCGTGAAAGATATTCCTGTGGCGCATAAATTTTAAAACTAAGATATGGCTCTAACAATTCTGTTCCAGCTTTTTTTAAGACTTGTTCCAATACAATAGGAGCAAGCATCCGAAAATCTGCTGGGGTACTAACAGGGCTATAGTATAAGCCATACTTAAAACAGATTTTACAATCCGTCACATTCCAACCATATAATCCTTGTTCGCAACCATAGCGTATCCCTTCCATAACTGCATTTTGAAATGATTGATTTAAGTATCCAAGAGAAACCGAGCTCTCATACTGCATTCCACTTCCCAACGGAAGCGGTGATACAGATAAACCAATGGAAGCCCAGAAAGGATTTGGCGGCACTTCGATGTGAATGGTATATTCTGCATTTTTTAACGGTCTCTCCATATAAATGACTGTAGGCTCTTTTAGTTCTATCTCCACATGATACTTTTCTTGCAACAGTGCACTAATCACTTCCATTTGTACTTTCCCTAAGAAAGAAAGTATGATTTCATGTGTCGCAGAATCCACATAATATCGCAGAAGCGGGTCACTGTCGGAGATTTCTAAAAGTGCATCAAGTAACATTTCCCTTTGTTGAGGTTTGCTCGGTTCAACAGTCGTTTGCAGCAGAGGGAGGGGATTTTCAATTCTCTCTCTCTGTGGCAATAGCTTTGTATCTCCAAGAACACTATTTAACTTCAAAAACTCATTCTGCAAAATAACAATTTCCCCGGAATAAGCCTTATCGATTTTACATAATTCACCATTTATTGAAGTATACATTTCTGTAATTTTTATTTTTTCCTTTTCCGATATTCTAACCGAATCTCGCAAATGCAGTACGCCACTATAAAGACGTATATATGCAAGACGCTGTCTTTTTTCCGAATACTCAATTTTGAAAACTTTTCCGCAAAGTTCAGACTGACCTCGATGTGTTGATGAATAAAATTTATTCGTAATCACTTCTATAAGGTTATCAATCCCTATATTGTTTTTTGCACTTCCGTGATAAACAGGGAACAGGGAACAATTATGAAATCTTATGCTTTCCTCTTGTTCGAGTTCTAATGCTTCCAATAATTTCCCAGACGTATATTTCTCCAAAAGGTAATCATTTCCTTCTATTACCATATCCCATTGTTCAGATTCGGTAAAGTTCATTACACGCATATTAGGATGCAGTTCTACCTTCTGTTTGATTACAATTTCGGCAGAAAGTTTCTCTTTAATATCCTGATAAACCGTTGATAAATCAATTCCATTTTGGTCAATCTTATTGATAAAAAAGATTGTGGGAATCCCCATTTTCCTAAGTGCATGAAATAATATACGAGTTTGTGCTTGTACGCCATCTTTTGCAGAAATCAGTAGAATTGCCCCATCTAAAACTGATAATGAACGATATACTTCTGCTAAGAAATCCATATGTCCTGGCGTGTCTATGATGTTCACCTTCGTATTTTCCCACTGAAAAGAGGTTATTCCTGTCTGAATTGTAATTCCTCTCTGACGTTCTAAAAGCGTATTATCCGTCCTCGTTGTACCTTTGTCCACGCTTCCTAATTCTGTAATCGCTCCACTGTTATATAATAAGCTTTCTGTTAAGGTAGTTTTTCCTGCATCAACATGAGCTAAAACTCCAATATTAATAATTTTCATGTGATTTTCCTCCATTCAAAAACCCAAAAGGGCATAAAAATCCCAGTGATAAATACTTTTATCACTGGGATTTTTATGCATAACCATAGGTATACAAAGCATACAGATATTCTCTGGATACTTTAGAATCACATGATAAAGGTATTCTTAAACTGGGTACAAAAAACTAAGCCCTCCTAAAAAAGGACATCTAATTATTTGTTCCCGCTATCAAATTGACAGTTTATTTAAGAATACCTTGCCGCATATTTATTAACTCCTTTTAAATAGTCACTTAAATAATAGCACGTAAGAGCATATTTGTAAAGGAATCTCCAATTTTTTATCAAAAAAAGCGATTTATCGGCGCGGCGGCAATTTGACGACAACCGTATCGGCCAGCATATCGTAGAGCGTGCGGCGGTCGCGTTTGACGGAAAAGAGCATGATGAAGTTGATGAAGGCTATAAGCAGAGAAATCAGGTTTCCACCCGTGTCACTTATTGCCAACGATACAATAGTTACCACAACACCAACAGCAAGCGCCCAAACAACTTCGCGGATTAAAACTGTTCCTTCAAAACCTGGATTATTCCCGTCACTTTTTAACACGCGGATGCCCATAATTTTTTTACCTAAAGACTGACCGTCCCGGCTCATGTAATACAGTTGGAAGATACCGAAAACCAAATAAACAGCCAAAGAAATAAAAAATGTTATGGCAAAATATTCAGGGGTATTAGAAAGAGAAGACTCCGAAACTAATTCTTTGCTTTCATCTAAAGTGAAAACTACCATCACAATGAATGGCAACCATATCAAAAAAGTAAACAGATTATTCAACAAATATGCCGCAACCCTCGCCCCCGGCGAAGCAATATGGACATCTACTATTTCTGTTTGGGGCAAATCCGACAAATTGATTTTGCTCATTTAATCTTCCTCTGTACCATTAATGAAATGCAATTTCATTGCCATCTTAACCTATTTTCCTATCATTCTAAAAATTTTCGATAAAAACCTTTACATTTTCCGCAGACGGCGTTAAAACGTTTGTTTTCCCCTTTTTTATAGTGGGTTAACAAAAATCTGAACAAAGCGGCAGGCGATGCCGTTCCGATTTTTGTTAATGCACTATAAACTTATCCGGATTTTCTTTGTAAGGAGTAACACATGAAAGTAGGTTTTGTCGGCTGGCGCGGTATGGTCGGCTCTGTTTTGATGCAGCGTATGAAAGAAGAAAACGACTTCGCCCATATTCCCGAAGCGTTTTTCTTTACCACTTCCAACGTCGGCGGTGCTGCCCCTGATTTCGGTCAGGCGGCCAAAACATTGTTGGATGCCAACGATGTTGCCAAATTGGCAAAAATGGACATCATCGTTACCTGTCAGGGCGGCGATTACACCAAATCCGTGTTCCAACCCCTGCGCGACAGCGGCTGGAACGGATACTGGGTTGACGCGGCTTCTTCCCTGCGCATGAAAGACGACGCGATTATCGTCCTCGACCCGGTCAACCGCAACGTCATCGACAACGGCCTCAAAAACGGCGTGAAAAACTACATCGGCGGCAACTGCACCGTTTCCCTGATGCTGATGGCTTTGGGCGGCCTGTTCCAAAACGATTTGGTCGAATGGGCAACCAGCATGACCTACCAAGCCGCTTCCGGCGCGGGTGCGAAAAACATGCGCGAACTCATCAGCGGCATGGGCGCGATTCACGCCCAAGTGGCAGACGAGCTTGCCGACCCTTCCAGCGCGATCCTCGACATCGACCGCAAAGTGTCCGATTTCCTGCGCAGCGAAGACTATCCGAAAGCCAACTTCGGCGTACCGCTCGCCGGCAGCCTGATTCCTTGGATTGACGTGGATTTGGGTAATGGCCAGTCCAAAGAAGAATGGAAGGGCGGCGTGGAAACCAACAAAATCCTCGGCCGCAGCGACAATCCGACCGTAATCGACGGCTTGTGCGTGCGCATCGGTTCTATGCGCTGCCACAGCCAAGCCATTACCCTGAAGCTGAAAAAAGACCTGCCTGTTTCTGAAATCGAAGCGATTTTGGCAGGCGCGAACGACTGGGTGAAAGTCATCCCCAACGAAAAAGAAGCCAGCATCCACGAGCTGACGCCCGCCAAAGTAACCGGCACGCTGTCTGTTCCCGTCGGCCGTATCCGCAAACTGGAAATGGGCGGCGAATACATCAGCGCGTTCACTGTCGGCGACCAACTCTTGTGGGGCGCTGCCGAACCGTTGCGCCGCGTATTGCGCATTATCTTGGGCAGCCTGTAATTTAGGTTGGCATGAAAAAAGCAACGGTTTGAGCCGTTGCTTTTTTGTAAAGAAAAGGCCGTCTGAACCTTTCAGACGGCCTTGTTTCCTATTCTTTCTTACCGGCCAAGCCAATTTCTTTGGTAAAGTCGCCAACTTTGATTTGCGCCTTACCGGCAATTTCTTCAGCCTGCGGGCCGAAGAGTTTCAAATCGTAACGGCCGTTTTCGATACCGTTCAAACTGGTTTTACCGCTGAAGGCGGCTTTGCCATTGTTATTGGCAATACCTGCGGCAAGCAGGTCGACATTATTGTAGGAAGCCATGCTGCTGATTTTGCCGTAACCTTGTTTTTTATCGAAATCGACAGTGTATTTCAGACGGCCGCTGCGGTCGTCGCCGTTAAACGCGATCCCCGAATACTGATAGCTGCCTTGTTTGGGTAAATTGCGATACGCTGTTTCATCGCCTTGGACTTCGCCGACGGTAAATATGTATGTATCGAGGTTTTGCAGCTTGCCTGCGTCATCGGCTTTTTGTTTGGCGTAACGCGCGGCAACAGTGGAATAATTTTGTTTATACACTTGGAAATCGCCCGTTTCCAAAGTGATGACTTGACCGTTTACCTTGATTTTTTGGGCGTAGTCGTAAGAAGATACTTTATCGGTTTTCAAAAAGCCGGTATCGAGTTTGCCGCCTTTTTGCAGGGTTTGCGTTTTACCGTTGGCGGTCAGCTCCAACGTACCGTTTTCAGGGACGGATTCGTTCAATTCAACGGACAACACGCCTTTCGGATGCGGATTGAGCGGCTCGGTCACGGCATTCGACAAGCCGCTTGTTGCGCCGCCGCAGGCAGTCAACATCAAAGACAGGGAGGCAGTCAAAGCAGAAATACAGAGGGTTCTCATCATTTTTTCCTTTCCTTTTTTATTTGATATGATATTTATCATATACCTAAAAAAATGAACAATAAATGATTTTTGTCAAAATTAAGTATTTTGAATATTGATTTTATAAATGTTGAAACATTTTTATAATATCGGGCATTCAGTCCTTCCCGCCTCCCTTCCGCTATAATCATTCTATTTTGCAAACGGATTTCATTATGCCTAAAATCACCCTTATCGCCGCCTATGCCGCCCGCCGCTGTATCGGCATCAACAACACCATGCCTTGGCATTTGTCCGAGGATTTTGCCTTTTTCAAATCCTACACCACCGGCAAACCCGTCATTATGGGCCGCAAAACATGGGAATCGCTGCCGCGCAAACCGCTGCCCGGCCGTCAAAATATCGTCATCACTCGCCAAGATTATCAGGCCGAAGGCGCGCAAACGGCGGCTTCTTTGGAAGATGCGCTGGCTTTGTGTCAGGGGGTTGAAGAAGTCATCATCATGGGCGGCGCGCAAATTTATGCACAAGCCCTGCCGATTGCCACCGATTTGCGTTTGACCGAAGTCGGTTTGGATGTGGACGGCGATGCGTTTTTTCCTGAGTTTTCCACAGAAACATGGCAAGAAGCCTCTCGGGAAAACCATGTTTCCGCCAAAGGCATCGAATACGCGTTTGTGCATTATGTGAAGGCATAATCCGACAACGCAAAGGCCATCTGAAACCCTGTTTTTCAGGTTTCAGACGGCCTTTCATTTCGTTTGTTTACGGCATTCCGTTTAAGCCGTTTTGTTTTTCAAAGGCAGCTTGATATGCGGTTTGGCCGGCTTGGGCGCTTCTTTCAGTCCAAGTTCGATTTGCTGCTCTTCGCTCAACAAATTGCTCCAGTCGCCTTTTTTATACCAGTCGCGGCCGTCCAACTCGATGGGGTGTTGGATGCGTTCGCAACCGTTGCCGCATTGCAAATCGTCTTCTTTGCAGTATTTGTCGCAACCCCAGCAGATACGCTCAGGATTTTTCGGGAAAATGGGAAATTTCTTGGCCATGGTGTTCTTCTTTTGTTTGTGTGCGGTACGGGCAGAATTATAAGTGATTTGAATGGGGCTGGCGGCGGGTTTATTGTGTTTTACGCTGATTTTTTAAGATGTGTTAATCTTTCAGACGGCCTATACTGTGAAAATAATCCCTATTCGGTACAACAAAAGGACCCGATATGAACATATGCCGTCTGAAGCCTGAATTTGTCGAGCCTTTATCCCTCGCGCTGTTTGAGGAATGGCACGATTTTGCGCCGTGGTCGTCTCTGGACAAAATCCGTGCATATTACGCGCAATGCCTCGATGGGGATAACTTGCCGCTGGCGTTCGCGGCTGTGGATAAGGAAGGGCAGCTGATGGGTTCGGCGGCATTGAAGCGGTTTGATATGGCGTGTTTTCCTGAATACGAATATTGGCTGGGCGATGTGTTCGTTTTGCCGCAATTTCGCGGTTTGGGCGTAGGCAGGCAGCTGGTTTCGTTTTGTCTGGATAAAGCACGCGAACTGGGTTTGCCGCATCTGTTTCTCTATACGCCGGATGTGCAGGCTGTGTATGAAAAGTTCGGCTGGAAAGAAATTACCCAGACTTGGCACAACGGGGAAACCGTATCCGTCATGAAATTGGATTTATAGCTTAAAAAGAATAAAAGGCCGTCTGAACATTTGGTTTCAGACGGCCTTTTATTTTAAATTATCCACAACTACCCTATCCGTTTAAACGGCGGCAGACAGGCCAATAATTGCTGGCCGTAGCGTTGCGTTTTGACACGGTTGTCGAGGATGGTCACGCGGCCGTAATCCTGTTCGGTACGGATAAGGCGGCCGACGGCTTGGATCAGTTTGATGCTGGCTTCAGGCACCGTAATTTCGATAAAGGGATTTCCGCCGCGTTGTTCAATCCAACGGTTTTGGGTTTTCTCGATAGGATTGTCCGGCATGGCAAACGGCAGCTTGGCAATAATGACTTGCACGCAGGCCGTGCCGGGCAGGTCGAGGCCTTCGGCAAAACTGTCGAGGCCGAAAATAATGCTGGCTTTGCCTTCGGCAATGGCTTGATGGTGCCTTTGCAACAGGACAGTCTTGGGCAACTCGCCTTGTACAAGCAGAAGCGGCAAGTATTCGTCAGGCAGTCGTAAGGCGACATCCTGCATTTGCTTGCGCGAGGAAAACAGCACCAGCGTACCGATGGCTTCAACCGGCGAAACCAGCTTCGGCAACCATTCGACAATGGCGGCCGTATGCGCATCAGGGTCTTTGGGGCTGGCGTGTACGGGCGGAATATACAGCTCGCCTTGCGTATCGAAATTAAACGGGCTTTCCAAAGCAAGCGTGGTGGTTTCGGGCAGCCATAATAGGCCGGTTTGGCGCAAAATCAGGTTGAAGCTGCCGAGCGATTGCAGGGTGGCCGAAGTCAACACCGCGCCTGCCGCGCGCCGCCACAGGCTGTTGGCAAGGTGGGATGCGCTGCTGATGGGGCTGGCGTTGAAAATATAGTCGTTTTTGTCGTCGGCACGGCGGGTTATCCATTTTGCCAACGGCTCTTCGCCCTCGATGGGAACGGTGGAGAGCAAATCCCAAACCGCGCTGATTTGTTCGATACGGGCGATAAAAAGGCCGAACTCGCTGGTCAGGCGGTCGATGAGCGCGCCGTCCTGCTCTTTTTCGCGGCGTGCGGCGGAAAGCGCATCGTTCAAGCCGACAACATGTTTGAGCAGGCTGCGCGCAGCAATAGCCGTATTGGAAACTGTGGTTTCCAGGCCTTCGGGGATTTTGCCGTCTTCCCACAGCCAAGTCGGTTCGTTGTGTTTCCGCCTGTCGTTTTCAGACGACCCCAGACTTAAAGACGGCTCTTCCGCCAAGTGAAACTGCCATTCGTGCAGGCTGTCGAGCAAGGATGTGGCAGCTTCGTCGGCAAGGTTGGCAAGTTCGGCTTTATCGGTAAGCGCGGCAATTTTGCCGGTCAGCTGCGGCAGTTTTTCCAGCGTCCAAACGGCAATATTCCATGAATGTTCGGCGGCAAAACGGCTGAGGGCTTTTTTGGGCAGGTGGTGCGCTTCGTCTATGCAATAGAAACTGTTTTCGGGCGCAGGCAGAATTACGCCGCCGCCCATGCTGATGTCGGCAAGCAGAAGATCGTGGTTGGCAACGACGACATCGACGGTTTCCAAAACATCGCGCGCCAGGTAAAACGGGCATTCCGGACGGTTGGGACAGGCGGATTTCAGGCAGCCGTGGCGGTCGTTGGTCACTTTAAGCCAAATCGCGTCATCGATTTTTTCCGGCCAAGTGTCGCGGTCGCCATTAAAGCGGCGGGCGGAAAATTCATCGGCAATGTCGCGCAACAGGTTCAATTCTTCTGGTTTGGGTTTGCTGTCCCACAACACTTCCGGCGCTTCAAAACCAAGCAGATTTTGCTGGGCGTTGTTTTGCGTCAGTTGATAGAGTTTGTAGGGGCAAAGATAACGGCCTCGCCCCTTGGCAAGCGCAAAGGTCAGCTCCAAACCGCTTTTTTCCACCAGAAACGGCAAATCGCGGTCAACCAACTGTTCCTGCAAGGCCACCGTTGCGCTGCTGACGATCAGCCGTTTGCCGCGCGTTTGCGCCATGATGCCGCCGGCCAAAAGGTAGGCCAACGATTTACCCACGCCGGTCGGCCCTTCGATTACGGCAATGCTCTCGCCCTCGCGTTTGGGCGCTTCTTCGCCTTCTTCACGCTTCAACGTCCGCGAAAAAGCGTTGGCAATCGCCGCAATCATTTCCCGTTGCGAAGCGCGCGGACGGAAACCGGGCAGGTTTTTGCCGATGTTTTGGTAATGGTCGCGGATGGCGTTTTTTTCTAAATCGGTGAGCATTGAGGCCGTCTGAATGGGTTTGCAAGAATAGCGTATTTTAGCATTTTTACCTTCATGAGGCCTTCGTAAAGTCTTACTCTATTTTAGGGTTTGGCATTTTTATGGCGATGGATAAACCAAAAAACCATAATCGGTTTTAACCAAGCAAAAGGCCGTCTGAAACTTTAGCCGCACTGATGCAGAGGCACCCACAATTTTTGCTTTTCGGATTTGTTTTTCTCGTAGCGGTTCCACGCTTTTTCGTGAAAATAAAAGACGACGGTATTGACGATGGGTTCGACCAAAGCGACCGCGCTGGAAACGCCGATACTGCCGGTCAGAATATAGGCGACACTAAATGCGACGCTGAAATGCAAAATAGCAAATGTAATGGTTTTAATCATGCTGTTTTCCTGATACATTGATGTTTTAATCGCTACATAATAATTATTATCAACTAACGCGTATATTTTAAATCCTTTATTCTGATTTAGATTTTATAAATCGATATTTTATTTTTGATAGGAATTTTATGAACCCGCTCCATATTGTCGTCCTCGACCGCGATACCCTCGTCAACCGCCCGTTTGACTTTGATTTTCCACATACATTGAGCAGCTACGGCACAACCGAAGCACACGAAACGCTGGCGCGCATCCGCGGCGCGGACATTGTGATTACCAACAAAGTCGTGATTTCCGCCCAAGCATTTGCCGAAAATCCACAACTCAAGCTGGTTGCCGTTACCGCGACAGGCGTTAACAATGTGGATGTTGAGGCTGCCAAACAAAACGGCACGGCAGTGTGCAATATCCGCGCTTACGGCAATGAATCTGTGGCGGAACACGCGTTTATGATGATGATTACCTTGATGCGCAACCTGCCTGCCTACCAGCGTGACGTTGCGGCAGGCTTGTGGGAAAACTCGCCGTTTTTCTGCCATCTCGGCGTCCCGATGCGCGATTTAAACGGTAAAACGCTGGCGATTTTCGGTCGCGGCAATATCGGTAAAACGCTGGCAACTTATGCACAGGCTTTCAAAATGAATGTCGTGTTTGCCGAACATAAAAATGCCCAAAGCGTCCGCGACGGCTATGTTTCCTTTGACGAAGCCATCCGCTCTGCCGATGTCGTGTCGCTTAATTGCCCGCTCACGCCGCAAACAGCCAACATGATAGGCGAAGCCGAATTGCAGCAAATGAAACCCGGCGCCATCCTCATCAACTGCGGGCGCGGCGGCTTAGTTGATGAAGCCGCTTTGGTTGCGGCGTTGAAATACGGCCAAATCGGCGGTGCAGGTTTTGACGTATTGACACAAGAGCCGCCGCGCGACGGCAACCCTCTGCTGAAAGCCCGACTACCCAACCTCATCGTCACGCCACACATTGCATGGGCAAGCCAAGAGGCCGCCAACCGCCTGTTTGACATCCTTTTGGACAACATCAACCGCTTCGTGGCCGGAAATCCGCAAAATCTGGTTTAATCTATGGAAAACCTGTTGATAAGGTTGTGAACAATTTTAAAGGCCGTCTGAAATATTCAGACGGCCTTTATTAATCTTTATTTATTTCATAAAGTTATCTATCAATCAGGTTAAATCGTTTCATTCTTCATTGTGGATAACCCTATAAAAAGGCCGTCTGAAATACTCAGACGGCCTTTTGTTTGCCTGGGCAAATTAAATATCGTATGTGGTTGAAGCGGTATCGCCACCCTTGCCTGTCCAGTTGGTATGGAAGAACTCGCCGCGCGGTTTGTCGGTACGCTCGTAAGTGTGCGCGCCGAAGTAGTCGCGTTGCGCTTGCAGCAGGTTGGCCGGCAGGCGCGCGGAAGTGTAGCCGTCGAGGAAAGTAATCGCGGAAGCCATGCAGGGCATAGGGATGCCGCATTCGATGGCTTTGGCAACGACTTTGCGCCATGCAGGCAGACAGGTTTCCAACACGCCTTTGAAATAAGGATCGGAACCCAAGAAGACCAAATCAGGATTGGCTTCGTATGCGTCGCGGATGTTGCCCAAGAAGGCGCTGCGGATAATGCAGCCTTCGCGCCACAAGAGGGCGGTGTTGCCGTAGTTCAATGCCCAATCGTTGTTTTCACTGGCTTCACGGATCAGCATAAAGCCTTGTGCGTAGGAAATGATTTTGGATGCCAACAGGGCTTGGCGCAACGCATCCACCCATGCGGCTTTGTCTCCTTCAATCGGGGTAATGGTTTTGCCAAACAGGCTGTTTGCTTGGACGCGTTGGTCTTTAAACGCGGATACGCAACGTGCAAACACGGCTTCGGAAATCAGCGTCAGCGGGATGCCCAAATCGAGGGCATTGATGCCGGTCCATTTGCCTGTGCCTTTTTGACCGGCAGTATCGAGGATTTTTTCAACCAAAGGTTCGCCGTTTTCGTCTTTATAGCCCAAAATCGCGGCGGTGATTTCGATCAGGTAGGAATCCAGTTCGGTTTTGTTCCATTCGTTGAAGATTTGGTGCATTTCGTCATAAGACAGGCCCAAACCGTCTTTCATGAATTGGTACGCTTCACAAATCAACTGCATGTCGCCGTATTCGATGCCGTTGTGCACCATTTTGACGAAATGGCCCGCACCGTCGCGGCCAACCCAGTCGCAGCAAGGCTCGCCTTGAGGCGTTTTGGCAGAAATGGCTTGGAAAATCGGCTTAACGGCAGGCCATGCGGCTTCGTCGCCGCCGGGCATGATGGACGGGCCGTGACGCGCGCCTTCTTCGCCGCCGGAAACGCCCGCGCCGATAAAGCGGATGCCTTTTGCGGCCAGCTCGTGTGTACGGCGGGTGGAATCAGGATAGTTGGCATTGCCGCCGTCAATAATGATGTCGCCTTCGTCCAAAAGCGGAACGAGTTGCTCGATAAAGTCGTCAACAACAGAACCAGCGCGTACCATCATCATGATTTTGCGCGGTTTTTCTAATTTATCAACCAAATCTTGCAGTGAATATGCGCCGATAATATTGGTATTTTTGGCTGCGCCGTTTAAAAAATCATCTACTTTGCTGGTCGTACGGTTGTATGCGACAACTTTAAAGCCGTTGTCGTTCATGTTGAGAATCAGGTTTTGCCCCATTACGGCAAGGCCGATTACGCCAATGTCGCCTTTCATTTCGTGAAACTCCGTTATTGATTAATTTTATCAAGCGTAACTCTAGCTGATTTACACGTTTTTAACAATCCTTAACTTTTTAATTTTTTGAAAAGATGCCTTTACGTTTCAGACGGCCTTTGCTTTTGGGAAAACAAACTATAAATAAGATTTTAAATAATAAATAGAAGATGATATTGAGTGCTGCCACAGATTGTTGATAACTTTGATTAAAACAATTTTTCAAATACTTAGCTGATATTTCTTGATGAGGATAAAGTACAGTCAGCCTTGTTTGCATATGTGGATAAAAATTTTCTGCCGCTTCATTCTGTGAATAACTTTTGCCTGTGCACAATCTTAGCTTGTTTTATACTTCTCCAATCGGAACTGATTGAGTAGGGAAATAGTCAAATGGTTTTTTATTTCTGAATATTTTCATATTTCCTCTTGTTCAAGTTGGGAAAAGGCCGTCTGAAAATATTTAAATTTATGGAGTGAATATGAAATTTTCCTTTGGTATTAAATTGTTATCTGTTTTGATATTGGCTGCTTGTGCGCAACAGCCGGCTCTAAAACCTCAAGTTGCCCTGCCCTCTGTATCTGTGGATAACCATGCGCCGGAACAAGGGACGGGGCTGACTGAGCAGAAGTTAATCCGCGCCAAGCATTATATGGCGGCGTCTGCCAATCCGTTGGCAACCGAGGCGGGATACGAGGTTTTGAAACGCGGCGGCAGCGCGATAGATGCGATGATTGCCATGCAGACAACTTTGGGACTGGTTGAGCCGCAGTCTTCCGGATTGGGCGGCGGTGCGTTTTTGGTGTATTGGGACAATAAGGCGAAAAAGCTGACGACGTTTGATGCCCGTGAAACAGCGCCGAAAGCGGCAACACCGGAACTTTTCTTGGACGAAAACGGCAAACCGATGGGCTTTATGAAAGCGGTGGTCGGCGGCCGTTCGGTCGGTGTGCCGGGGATTCCGAAGCTGTTGGAAGATGTCCACAAGCGTTACGGCAAATTACCGTGGGCAAGTTTGTTTGAGAAACCGATTACTTTGGCGGAACAAGGTTTTGCCGTTTCTCCGCGTATGGCGAAATCCATCGAGCAAAATTTGGAACCTTTGCAACGTTATCCGCAAACCGCCGCCTATTTCCTACCTGACGGCAAACCTTTGGCTGCGGGAACAGTTTTGAAAAACCCTGAATTTGCGCGTTCCGTACGCCTGTTGGCGGAAAAAGGCAGCGCACCGTTTTATCAGGGGGTGCAGGCACAGAATATTGTTCGTGCCGTTACCGGCGCTGTGGATAATCCCGGCAAAATCAGCATGGCGGATTTGAAAAACTACCGCGTTATCGAGCGCGAACCGGTTTGCGCGCCGTATCGTGAATACGAAGTCTGCGGCATGGGCGCGCCAAGTTCGGGCGCGATTGCTTTGGGTGAGATTTTGGGCGTATTGCAGAATCAGGATATGAAGGCGTTAGGTGCGGAAAATATCCACAGTTGGCGCTGGATAGGCGATGCGTCGCGGATTGCTTTTGCCGACCGCGATTATTATGTCGGTGATCCCAAGTTCGTGAACGTCCCGACCCGCGCCCTGATTTCTCAGGCTTACCTGAAACCGCGCGCCGAAGAAATCCGTAAAGCTGACAAGGCATTGGAAAATATTCAGGCGGGCAAGTTCGGCAAGGCATACGCGCAGGGCATGGCGGTCGAGCTGCCATCCACCAGCCATTTGGTGGTTGTGGATAAAGACGGCAACGTCGTATCGATGACGACTTCGATTGAAAATGCGTTCGGCTCAGGGCTGATGGCAAACGGTTATCTGCTCAACAATGAATTGACCGATTTCGCTTTCAATCCTGTCGGCGCGGACGGTAAAACGGTGGCCAACAGCGTGGCTGGCGGCAAGCGGCCGCGTTCTTCAATGGCGCCAACCATTGTAATGAAAGACGGCAAGCCTTATCTGGCAGTCGGTTCGCCCGGCGGCAGCCGCATTATCGGTTTCGTTGCCAAAACGCTGGTGGCGCATATCGATTGGGGCATGGACATTCAGACGGCAATCTCCCTACCGAATATGCTCAACCGCGGCAGCCAGTATGAAATCGAGGATAAAACTGCAGCGGCGGACAAAGCGTCAGCATTGGAAAAACTGGGCTACAAAGTCCAAATCCGCGATTTGAATTCTGGCGTACAAGGCATTGTGATCGGCAAAGACGGTTTGCTCGGTGGCGCCGACCCGCGCCGCGAAGGCAAGGTTATGGGCGATTGATATTGTCGGTTTGACATGAAAAAGGCCGTCTGAAACCAAGTTCAGACGGCCTTTTTAGTTTGGGAAAATATATGGATAAGATGTGTATAAGAATAACGTTAAATTTTAATATTTTTATTTTTCAATAAGATAAAAAGAATGAATATGTGGATAATTAATTGTGGAAAATGACATGATTAAGGCCGTCTGAACCTTTCAGACGGCCTTCTCATTGGACTGCTTTATCTATTTTTTATCAGGCTGCCGGCAACTCGTGAAAAGCGGTGGGCAATTCTTCGTCATCGGCAAACTCAACCCATTCGTAAGCCGTTTCGTCTGCCAAAACGGCACGCAACAGCGCATTATTGATGGCATGACCTGATTTGTAACCTTCAAATGCGCCAATAATCGGATGGCCGACAATGTACAAATCGCCAATTGCATCCAGGATTTTGTGGCGGACAAATTCATCGGGATAGCGCAAACCTTCCGGATTCAAAACGTCCATGTCGTCAATCACGATAGCGTTGTTCAAATTGCCGCCCAGTCCGAGATTATGGGCGCGCATCATTTCCACTTCGTGCATAAAGCCGAAGGTACGGGCGCGGGCAATTTCATCGATATAGGATTTTCCTGCAAAATCAATCTCAAAAGTAGGTGCGCTGCGATTGAATACAGGATGGTCGAATTCGATGGTTAAAGTAACTTTAAAGCCGTCGTAAGGCGTAAAGCGCACCCATTTTCCGGTTTCTTTGATTTCAATGGGTTTGAGGATTTTTAAAAAACGTTTTTGGGCTTTTTGATCGACAACGCCTGCATCTTGTAAAAGGTAAATAAACGGCAGGCTGGAGCCGTCCATAATCGGGATTTCGGGTGCGTTCAATTCAATCAAGGCATTGTCGATGCCGTAGGCAGACAGAGCCGACATAATGTGTTCAATCGTACCGATGCGCACGCCTTTATCGGTAACAATGGTTGAAGAGAGGCGGGTATCGTTGATCAAATAAGGATTCAATTGGATGACTTCGCCCATTTCTCCACTCAAATCAGTACGGCGGAACGAAATACCGCTGTTTTCTTCGGCAGGATGCAAAGTTAGAGCGACCCTTTCGCCCGAATGCAGGCCAACGCCGGTAACGCTTACTGATTTGGCTAAAGTCCGTTGCAGCATAATTGCTTCCTTTTAAAAAGTCTGATGGGCAAATGATACGTTAAAAAGGAAAAAACAAGCCATCATTTTTAATAGTATTTGCCAATATGGATGTTTTGCGGAGGTGAAATTCAATGTTTAAATTATCCACAATAGCATGTGAAATTGAAGTGGGTAATTTGGTTTTTATCCACAGATAAATAGGGAAACTAAGATTCTATCCTTTTTTATTCCGGCATTCAGTTGAGGTTGGCCTCAAAGATAAAAAGTGATTATTGGATTGGTTTTAAAGAAAAATCTTCTGTTATCCACAAAGGATTAGGACCATCATCAAAGTCATCGTTTTAAAAACTTAAATAATATGATTTGAAGAAAAGACTGAGTTATCAGCATAAAAACGGCAAAATACAGAAAAATAGAACTAAATTTATGAAAATCATAAACTTATAAAAAAAATAAGATAAAAAAATGAAATTTATGAAATAAAATACCAAAAAACAGGACTGTTTAGACAAATTCGATATTTTCCTACAATCAAGAATTTCACGTTTTGTTTATTTAAATCAAACATTTTAAAAGTAATTCCATGTAATTCTAGAAAGTAATTTTATTTCAGGATACAATGGCCTCACTGAGAAATTTTTCCCATTCCATCTAATAGGAGTAGCAAAATGAGTATTAAAGTAGCGATTAATGGTTTTGGCCGTATCGGTCGTCTGGCATTGCGTCAAATTGAAAAAGCCCAAGGTATCGAAGTCGTTGCTGTTAACGACTTGACTCCTGCCGATATGTTGCTGCACCTCTTCAAATACGACAGTACCCAAGGCCGCTTTGAAGGCTCTGCCGAATTGAAAGACGACGCTATTGTTGTTAACGGCAAAGAAATCAAAGTATTTGCCAATCCTAATCCTGAAGAATTGCCTTGGGGCGAGCTGGGTGTGGACGTCGTCCTCGAATGTACAGGTTTCTTTACCAATAAAACCAAAGCGGAAGCCCATATCCGTGCCGGTGCGCGCAAAGTTGTGATTTCTGCCCCTGGCGGTAATGATGTAAAAACCGTTGTATACGGCGTAAACCAAGATATTTTGGATGGCAGCGAAACTGTTATCTCCGCCGCTTCTTGTACGACTAACTGTCTGGCCCCTATGGCTGCAGTATTGCAAAAAGAATTCGGTATTGTTGAAGGCCTGATGACCACCATCCACGCCTATACCGGCGACCAAAACACTCTTGACGCGCCACACCGCAAAGGCGACTTCCGCCGCGCCCGTGCCGCTGCCTTGAATATCGTACCGAACAGCACCGGTGCCGCTAAAGCCATCGGCTTGGTTATCCCTGAATTGAACGGTAAACTTGATGGTTCTGCCCAACGCGTTCCCGTTGCTACCGGCTCTTTGACTGAACTGGTTTCTGTTCTGGAGCGTCCTGTGACCAAAGAAGAAATCAATGCTGCGATGAAAGCTGCCGCCAGCGAGTCTTACGGCTACACTGAAGATCAAATCGTTTCTTCCGACGTCATCGGTATTGAATACGGCTCACTCTTCGATGCTACTCAAACTCGCGTGATGACCGTAGGCGACAAACAATTAGTGAAAACTGTTGCTTGGTACGACAATGAAATGTCTTACACTTGCCAATTGGTTCGTACCTTGGAATTCTTTGCCAGCAAAATCTAAAGGATAACAGGCTGAATCAATCAGTCTGTGGATAACTCAAAGGCCGTCTGAACATTTCAGACGGCCTTTCGTTTGTAGAAAATTTCAATCTGCAATCAGATTGTGGATAGTTTAATCACTGTGGCACATTTGTTTTCTATCCTAAACTGCACTTCATAATCCGCAATATTCATTACATAAATCCGTTCGGGAATATCTTGGTAAGCAGGACGGGGATCTTGGGCAATGCTTTGCTCAATAAGATGTTTTTCTTCTGTGGATAAATGTTCCGCAAGCGTACTTTCTGCCCAGACTACACTCAATTCTTCAGGTTTGCCGCTGACAAAGCCCGATGATGCGTCAGGTTTGGATTCGACAAACGGGATGTAGGGTTTGATATCCACTACCGGAGTACCGTCCAACAGGTCTGCGCCGCTGCAATAAATGCGGACAGGTTTGCCTGTTTCGATGCGTTCGAGTTTCAGCAGGGATAAACCGAGATGATTGGGGCGGTGCGGGCTACGCGTGGCAAATACGCCCATTTTTTGTTTGCCTCCAAGCCGTGGCGGACGCACCATTTGTGCCCAACCTTCATCCAATACACCGTGGAAAATAAAACTTATCCACACATAGTCGAAATCCTCCAAGCCCCGAACGCTGTCTGCGGTAAATTCAGGAGAGAGTTCAATGCAAATTTCTGCCGCAGGAACCAAGCCGGGTTGGCGGGCAATGCCGAATTTTTGCTTGTAGGGGGAATGAACGGTTGCAATAGGCGTAATCGAATAGGACATAATTTGTGGATAAATATACTGTGCGAATTGTCATCATATCACAGATGTTTTCCCACATTTTGCAGTCGTAATTTGTTATAATACAAAGCATTTATTCCAAATGTCCGAACATTGGCAATAAATGCAAAATTTAAATTATTTAAAATAAAATCAATAGGTTATATTAATCCATGATTGTTTCTATCGATGTAGATGCACAAAAAACGTTTACGCCTTTGTGCCCGAAAGAATTGCCTGTTGCCGAAGGTCATCTGATTGCGGATGAACTCAATGCCCAAGCTGCATTGGCGGATTTGCGCGTGATGACGAAAGATGCGCATCATGCCGCGGCAAAATGGCTTGTGGATAATCCTGTTGATATGTTGAAGCCGACAGGTTTACCCGATGCGGATTTGACTTGGGTGGCGCATGCGATGGTTGGAACATATGGCTATGAATTGTTGGATGGCCTGCCTTCAGCCAAAGAATACGATTATTGCGTTTGGAAAGGCGTTGATCCTGAATTACATCCTTACGGCGCATGTTTTCACGATATTGAAGAAAAGCTCAGTACAGGTTTGATCGAATGGTTGCGCTGTCAAAATGCAGATACAGTTATTGTCGGCGGTTTGGCAACGGATTATTGTGTGAAGACAACAGTTTTACAGTTGCTTAAAGGCGGGGCTTGGAAAGTCATCGTCAATCAGGCGGCTTGTCGCGGTATTGCTCCGGAAACGGTTGAATCCGCATGGCAGGAAATGCGTTCCGCTGGAGCTATTATTTTAGAAAACGCCGAAGAAATAAAAAAATACATTAATAATCAATAAAATATATTTTAAATCCTATTGTTTCACGTGAAACATCTTTCAAAATATGAAGATTTTACTTGTCCGCTTGTCCAGTATGGGCGATTTAATTCATACGTTGCCTGCAGTTGAAGATTTGGCGCGACAATGTCCTGAGGTAGAGCTCCATTGGCTGTGTGAGGCAGGGTTTGCAGATATTGCCCGCTTACATCCTTTTGTCAAAAAAGTTCATGTAATGAAATGGCGGCAATGGCGCAAGCACCTTTTTCAGGCTGAAACGTGGCGCGAAATAGGTCATCTGAAAACGGATTTACAGGCTGAATCTTTTGATTTTGTTTTAGATAGTCAAGGACTGATTAAAAGCGCATGTTTTGCCAAAATGGCGAAATCCCCTATTTACGGTTTGGATAAACACAGCGCGCGTGAAAGTTTGGCTGCTCTTGCGTACAGCAAAACGTTTGCCGTGCCAAAAGGTAAAAATGCGGTCTGGCGAAACCGTGAATTATTCGCCCAAGTTTTTGGTTATACAATGCCTGAAACGCAGGTGTTTGGTTTGTCGGTTCCTGAATCAGGCCGTCTGAAAAATGTGCAATCTCCCTATTATGTTGCTTTGCATGCAACCAGTCGCGATAGTAAATTATGGCCGGTAGAACACTGGCATGCATTATTGAAGAAGTTGAATGAAAAACAACGATGCACCGTATATCTGCCGTGGGGAAATGAAACCGAAAAAATGCGTGCCGAACAGATTGCAAGCGATTTACCGTTTGCTTTCGTCTGCGACAAAATGAATTTATTACAGGCTGCATTTTTATTGAAAAACGCAGAAGGTATTATTGGCGTAGATACCGGACTACTGCATCTTGCCAATGCGTTGGAAAAGCCTGTTGTAGGAATTTATACGGATACAGATCCGGCTAAGACCGGCGTTCAAGTTTCGGCTTATGCGAAAAATTTAGGCGGTATTGCTCAAATTCCCAATGTTGACGAGGTTTACCAAACCTTAATGGATTGTGTTGCAGTATACGGTAAATAATTGCTGGAGAGTTAGATTTATTTTCTGAGTAAATGCTTTAGAAATGATATAATTCCGCTCTATTTGCCAAGATTTATATAAATTTGGTTTTGTCATGTTGGTGAAAACCGAATTGGATTTTATATAAAGAATGTATCAAAAGCAGTATACTTGATTTGATGGACATTCTTTTTAGGAGAATTGAATGAAAGCACTGGTCGCAGTAAAGCGCGTAGTGGACTACAACGTCAAAGTTCGTGTGAAAGCCGATGGTTCCGATGTGGATATCGGTAATGTCAAAATGTCGATGAACCCGTTTGATGAAATCGCGGTAGAAGAAGCTGTCCGTTTGAAAGAAGCCGGAAAAGTAAGCGAGATTGTTGCTGTCTCTCTTGGCGAGAAAAAATGCGAAGAGACGTTGCGTACAGCTTTGGCGATGGGTGCCGACCGTGCGGTTCATGTTGAGACTGATGCGAAGTTGGAGCCTTTGGCCGTTGCGAAATTGCTGAAAGCTGTTGCGGATAAAGAAAATCCGCAAATTTTACTGCTAGGTAAACAGGCAATTGACGATGACGCCAACCAAGTTGCCCAAATGCTGGCTGCGTTGTTGAATGCGGCTCAAGGTACTTTTGCATCAAAAGTGCAAATTGAAGGCGAAGAAGCATTGGTAACCCGTGAAATTGACGGCGGCGAAGAAACTGTTGCGTTGAAGCTGCCTGCGGTGATCAGTGCGGATTTGCGTTTGAACGAACCACGCTTTGTCAAACTTCCTAATATCATGGCGGCAAAGAAAAAACCTTTGGAAAAATTAAGTCCTGCCGATTTGGCTGTGGATATTTCTCCGCGTTTAAATACCGTGAAATTTGCCGAACCTAAAGCACGTCAAGCCGGTGTGAAAGTGGCTGATGTTGCCGAATTGGTTGAAAAGCTGAAAAACGAAGCCAAAGTGATCTAAGGAGTATGAAATGAGCGTATTGATTATTGCAGAACATAATAACCAACATTTGAATCCTGCCACTTTGCATGCGGTAACGGCTGCCACTCAATTGGGTAATGTAGATTTATTGATTGCCGGCAGTAATACTGCTGCAGTCGTTGAAGAGGCAAAACAGGTTGCAGGTGTAGCGAAAGTTTTAGCAGCTGATGCGCCCTATTACGCTGAAGGTTTGGCAGAAGAATTGGCGCCTTTGGTTGTTAAACTGGCTGCGGATTACCGCTATGTGGCTGCGACTGCAACTGCGTTTGGCAAAAATCTTCTGCCTCGAGTAGCAGCCTTGTTGGATGTACCACAAGTTTCGGATTTAACCGAAGTTGTGGATAACTCGACATTTGTCCGTCCGATTTATGCCGGTAATGCGTTTGAAACTGTTCAATCCAATTCTGAAAAACTGGTGCTGACTTTCCGTGCGACAGCATTTGATGCTGCCGGACAAGGCGGTAATGCAGAAGTGGTCAATGTTGAAGCAACGCCTGCTCAAAACCTGAGCCGTTTCGTAAACCGTCAACTTTCCCAATCTGACCGTCCTGAATTGACTCAGGCAAAAGTGATTGTTTCCGGTGGTCGTGCATTGGGTAGTGCTGAAAAATTCAATGAAGTGTTGACTCCTTTGGCAGATGCTTTGGGTGCGGCGATTGGTGCGTCCCGTGCGGCAGTGGATGCCGAGTATGCGCCAAACGATGCCCAAGTCGGACAAACCGGTAAAGTGGTTGCGCCGCAACTGTACTTCGCTATCGGTATTTCCGGTGCTATCCAACACGTTGCCGGTATGCAAGACAGTAAAGTAATTGTTGCCATCAACAAAGATGCTGACGCGCCGATTTTCAATGTAGCAGATTACGGCTTGGTTGGTGATTTGTTTGAAGTTGTGCCTCAACTGACAGAAGCACTGAAAAACTAATGTTTCACGTGAAACGTTCAGACGGCCTTTTATAACAAAGGCCGTCTGAAAATATTTCGGCATGATTACGACCTATAAAACCATTACCACACCGACACAGGCTGAATTTAAAGATAAAGGCAGCCGCTTCATCGCATATGCCTATCCAATCCGCACTTTGGCCGATGTGAAGAAATATCTCGACCCATTAAAGGAAGAGCATCACAAGGCGCGACATTGGTGTTACGCCTATCGATTGGGTGTGGATGGAATGCAGTTTCGCGCAAACGATGATGGAGAACCGTCCGGGAGCGCAGGCCGCCCTATTCTGGGGCAGATTGATTCTGTCGGCGTAACGGATGTATTGGTTGTGGTTGTGCGTTATTTTGGCGGTACGCTATTGGGTGTTCCCGGTTTGATTCATGCCTATAAGGAATCAACGGCTCAGGCACTAGCGATAGCTGAAGTTGTTGAAAAGAATGTTGAAAAAACGGTTTGGTTGAAATGTGAATATCCTGTTTTGAATGAGGCGATACGGATTGCCAAACAATATCAGGCCGATATTGTGGAACAGGATTTGCAGCTGGATTGTAAGTTGACAGTAAAAATAGCGTTGGCCGATTATGAAGCCTGTATTGCCGCCTGGAAAAATACGCGCCAAATTGAAGTAAATACTGAGAAGCCGTTTGAATAAAAGGTCGTCTGAACATATTTGATCAATCAAAAGTTTCAGACGGCCTTTGATGTTTTAGCCTTAGTATCTGTCTAAAGCATTTACGCTTGAGCGCAAGTGTTCCCAAGCCAGTTGATGAAATTCTCCCAGTGCGTTCCATAGGGCATCTTCGCTCATGATGCTGTATTCGCCCTGTGTTCGCAAATCAACATCTGCCCCTTCTTCAATGGCTTGATAGCATGCTTGGTATTCGTTAGTATAGAAGTCATCCATGTCTTGCATGAGGCTTGCAGCATGTTTCCAGCGGGCGATATCTGCTTCCAGTTGCGGAAGTAATTCGCACCATTCGCGGTATTTACTTTGAATTTCGTCAATACGTTTTTGCATGATTTTCCTTTCGTTGTTTGAAATTAGAGTATGGTTGTCTTGGTGCAATATTATTCTTAATTTGAAACAGCTATGCAAGATGGAACAATATTCCATCGATTGAATTTTATTTACAACATCTATTCTTCAAGGAGACGGTATGAAATTGCTCGTTATTGGTAATGGTGGACGTGAACACGCACTGGCTTGGAAATTGGCGCAGTCGTCTAAAGTAGAAACTGTCTTTGTTGCACCTGGTAATGCCGGAACGGCAATTGAGCCTAAACTGCAGAATATCGCATTAACGGCGCATCAAGATTTGATTGATTTTTGCCGTAATGAAAATATCGCTTTTACCGTAGTCGGCCCTGAAGCACCTTTGGCTGCGGGTGTGGTGAATGACTTCCGTGCTGCCGGATTGAAGATTTTTGGCCCGACTCAATACGCGGCCCAGCTGGAGAGCTCAAAGGATTTTGCTAAAGCGTTTATGGCAAAATATAAGATTCCAACCGCGCAATACCAAACTTTTGAAAATGCCGATGAGGCACATAATTACGTCAACCAAAAAGGTGCGCGGATTGTTATTAAAGCGGATGGTTTGGCTGCCGGTAAAGGCGTGATTGTCGCCATGACTTTGGATGAAGCACATGCCGCTATTGACGATATGTTGTTGGGCAATAAAATGGGCAATGCAGGCGCGCGTGTCGTGATTGAAGATTTCCTGCAAGGCGAGGAAGCGAGCTTTATTGTTATGGTGGATGGCAATCATGTTTTGCCGATGGCGACCAGTCAAGACCATAAACGCCTATTGGATGACGACAAAGGCCCTAATACCGGCGGTATGGGCGCATACAGCCCTGCTCCGGTGGTAACGCCTGATGTGTACGAGCGCGCGATGAATGAAATTATTTTGCCGACTGTGGCAGGTATGAAAGCAGAAGGTCATGAGTTTACCGGCTTTTTATACGCGGGCTTGATGATTGATAAAAGCGGTGCGCCTTATACCATTGAATTTAACTGCCGTTTCGGCGATCCTGAGACCCAGCCGATTATGAGCCGTTTGGATAGCGATTTGGTGGATTTGGTTGAAGCGGCAATCGACGGCAAACTGGATAGTGTTGCTGCCGAATGGAATCCGCAGACTGCCGTAGGCGTGGTGTTGGCCGCACAAAACTATCCTGACTCTCCGAAAAAAGGCGATGTGATTTTTGGCTTGGATAAAGCCAATCAAATCGGTAAAGTTTTCCATGCCGGTACTGCAACGAATGAAAAAGGCGAAGTTGTAACTAACGGCGGCCGTGTATTGTGTGTCGTCGGTTTGGGCGATGATGTTGCACAGGCTAAGAGCAAGGCTTATGAGGCATTGGAAACCATCCGTTTTGACGGTATGCAATACCGTAAAGACATTGCCGATAAAGCCATCAACCGTTAATAATGAATAGAAATAGGCCGTCTGAACACAGATTGTCCGACAATCGCAGTTTCAGACGGCCTTGGTATATGATGATGTTCCCCAGAATTTTATCGGCTGCAGCCCAACGCAGGTTGCAGGCGCATCTTAAAAAAGGCGGTTTGGTCGCCTATCCCACCGAGTCTTGCTATGGCTTGGGCTGTGTCCCTACTTTGCCTAAAGCACTCAACCAACTGATTCATCTGAAAAAACGACCGCAACACAAAGGCATGATTGTCATTGGCCATAGCTTGGAACAGTTGCAATCTTTGCTGCAAAGGCCGTCTGAAAATATCAAAACCATGCTGCATGAAGCATGGCCGGCTCCGAAAACTTTTTTATTGTCGGCCGGCAAAAAAGTATTGCCCTCGTTGCGGGGAAAAGGACGCAGTAAATTGGCTGTCAGGATTCCGGCACACGTAGGCGCAAGGCGTTTGTGTCAGGTTTTGGAAATGCCTTTAGTCTCTACTTCATGCAATCGTGCAGGCAAACGGGCGTGCAAAACGGAAAGAGAAGTCAGAAGACAGTTTGGCAGGAAAGTATGGGTTGTAGGCGGATTGATAGGTAAGCAGAAAACGCCTAGTCAGATTATTGACGGAGAAACAGGGGCAAGGCTACGTTAAAGAAGGGTTGTATCATCAAAGGAAATATTCATTTGGAGAAACCAATTTTTTTCCAAAAGATTGGAATACCTATGTGAAAAGCATTTAGTGCAGATCCAGTTTGATGCATAGCAGTCTAGAGGATAAAGCAGTATTTTGTGAAAGAATGAAGCAAATTTTGAGCGTAAATGAATCGCTGTAATAAATTATTTTTGAATAAACAAATTTTGTGGATAAATTTGAAGATAAATTTCCATCAAAACATAAAAAGGCCGTCTGAAACTTGATATTCAAAGCATTCAGACGGCCTTTTAAATATTTAAACTGTGGATAACTTTGTGAATAAATGTGGATTAAAGCTTATGTCCGCACACCGTTTCGTATTGTTTTTCAGTAATCGTGCCGCTCATGACGCTCATTGGGCGGATGCTGGTCGGCGTATAGCTTTGGTTGGAAATTACCCGGCCGTGTTCGTCCATCAGTTGCAGCGCTGCCAGGCGATAGGTTTTGTTTGAGCAATGAATTTCCCAGCTGCCGATGGCCGTTTTATAAGCCGGCGTATTGACGAAACGCTCCTCTTTCAGTTTGGAAACGGTTTTTTTATCGCGGAAAGTAACCAGCGCGCCATTTCTTTTAATGCTGCTTTTATCAATGGCTACTTTGATATTGCCTTCAGAGATGGTGCCGATGTTGGTCCAGCTGCCACCGCCGCTCGATGTGGTGGTTGTTTCACAGGCACTCAACATCAAAGCCGCAAATACGGTTGCAGCTAGGGAAAAACGTTTGATATTCATAAAACCTCATTATTTACAGAAAGTCAGCCGATATTATCCGTGAAGATGGCATATATCGTAAATCGATTTTGCAAAGTTGAACCTCTGAAAAGAAATTTATGAAAAATACGCCGAAAAGGCCGAGACCTTTGCAAAATTCCCCAAAATC
>NZ_KV830549.1:0-23859 GCF_001836795.1 Neisseria sp. HMSC061H08
GTTTGCTACGTTCAAATTTTTCCTTAGCCATGGCAATATCCTATAATCTAAGCTTTTGAAAGAAAGGGTAACAATGAGATGGTGCCCATGGGCAGATTTGAACTGCCGACCTCTCCCTTACCAAGGGAGTGCTCTACCCCTGAGCTACATGGGCGAAATTGTTTGGAGCGGGTGAAGGGAATCGAACCCTCACCGTAAGCTTGGAAGGCTTCTGCTCTACCATTGAGCTACACCCGCATACTCACTATTTGCTCCAAGTAAGAATTTTTGGTGGAGGGAGAAGGATTCGAACCTTCGAAGCTCACGCAACAGATTTACAGTCTGCCCCCTTTGACCGCTCGGGAATCCCTCCAAAAGAGAACGCTAGTTTATTTGCAACTCAGATTTCCGTCAAGATTTTTTTTCACTTATTTCTTTAAAAATATCCAAGCTTTTGCTTTTAAACATTATTTACCTAAACTGAATGATTTTTTCGTACTTAGCCATCAGTTCTTCGTGCGTTTCAGGATGCTCTTCATCGATCAAGATACAGTCGACAGGACATACCTGTTGGCACTGCGGCTCATCGTAATGGCCTACGCATTGCGTACACAAATTTGGATTGATTTCGTAAATTTCTTCACCTTGCGAAATGGCATCATTAGGGCATTCCGGTTCGCACACATCGCAGTTAATGCACTCATCTGTAATAAAGAGCGACATTTCTATTTCCTTTTTTCTTAAATTATCAAAACCGATTGGGCGCGGATTATAGCACAAATGACGTCGGAACAATTCGTTTGAAAGAATGTTTTACACCTTGGGAATGATTCTCAAATTCCATACTATTCAGCAACTTGCGAATAGAGCAACAATTCAAACTTACTCATTCCCGCCTTTCCTTCCCGATAAATTTCCAGCCAATCCGGTTTTTCAGGCAGCTTCCCTGCTTCAATATAGACCATCGCCTCATTTTTCAAGTGGCTTTGCAATCGGATAAACAAATTTTGCCAATCTTCCCATGCAAACGGCGGATCAAGGAACACGACATCAAATTTTTCAGACGGCCTTGTCAAATAAGCCATGCCGTCTGAACACACGATTTCTACCTGCCTCAAACCTAATTCACGAACATTTTTCTGAAGTGTTTGTACAGTTTGGTGGTGGTTATCAACCATTACCACTTTTGCCGCATGACGAGAAGCAGCCTCCATTCCCAAAACACCACTGCCGCTGAATAAATCCAATACTGTTTTGCCGGTTAAATCCTGACCCAACCAGTTAAACAGTTTTTCACGCACTCTGTCAGGTGTCGGACGCAAACCGTCTGCGGACAGAAAAGTTAACTTTCGTCCCCTGCATTGCCCGCCAATGATGCGTACTTGATTGGTGTGTTTGGAATGTTTGTTGTTTGCCATAATTCTTAAAAAGATGCCAAGTTTTCAGACGGCCTCAATTATATAGTGAAACTGCTATCAAACCGTATTCCCCTCTATCCTTTCAATACAAAAAAGGCCGTCTGAAAATCATTTTTCAGACGGCCTTTTTCTATCCAAGCTTTAACCAATTACTCTTTCGGTGCAGGCGGTTCAATTTGCTCTTTCCAGCCGCATTCTTTTTGCGGGCAGACTTTTTCGACGCCCCAGCGTTTGGTGGTTTTGATGGTCAAAACCGGCCATGCGCATTTTGGACAGGTTTCTGCAATGGGTGGATTCCATGTTGCGTAGTTGCAATCCGGATAAGTACTGCAACTGTAAAACAGTTTGCCGTAGCGGGATTTGCGCTCGACGAGGTTGCCTTTTTTGCATTGCGGGCATTGGACGCCGGTGTCTTTCGGTTTTTCCAGCGGCTCGACGTGTTTGCATTTGGGGTAGTTTGCGCAGCCGATGAATTTGCTGCCGGTGCGGCTGTATTTGTACACTAAACGACCGCCGCATTTAGGGCATTCGCGTCCGTCGAGTTCGGCTTGCTCGGCTTCGGCTTTGGCAATGCGTTCAGCAGCTTCTTCTGCAGTTTCGTTGACGTTGCGCGTGTAGCTACACTCGGGATAACCGGCACACGCAACGAAACGACCCATTTTACCGAATTTGATTTGCAGTTTGTGTTCGCCGCATTTCGGACAGGTTTCGTCGAGTTCCTGCGTGGTAAATTTGGCGCGTTCGATGCCCTCTTTTTCTTCCACTTGCTTGATAAACGGCTTCCAGAATTTGTCCATCACGGGGATCCATTGGCGTTTGCCGTTGGCAATTTCGTCAAGCTGGTCTTCGAGTTTGGCGGTAAAGTGGTAATCGACGTATTGGGCGAAGTGCTCGGTCAGGAATTTATTGACGATGTCGCCTGTGTCGGTGGGCATGAAGCGTTTTTGCTCAAGGGTAACGTATTCGCGGTCTTTGAGCGTGGAAATAATGCTGGCGTAGGTGGAAGGGCGGCCGATACCGTATTCTTCGAGGGCCTTAACCAGCGTGGCTTCGTTGTAGCGTGGCGGCGGAGTGGTAAAGTGTTGTTCGCCGTAAAGTTTATCCACGGGCAGTTTGTCGCCTTCGCTCATTTCGGGCAGTTTTTTGCTGTCTTCGCCTTCTTCATCATCGCTGCCTTCTTCGTAAACGCTGAGGAAGCCTGCGAAGGTTTGCACTTGTCCGGTTACGCGGAATACGCCTTTGCCGACAGTAATATCGACAGTGGTTTGGTCGAATTTGGCGGGCGTCATCTGACAGGCGACGGTGCGCTGCCAAATCATTTGATAGAGTTTGAACTGGTCTGCGCTCAGGAAGGGTTTGACGCTTTCGGGCGTGCGGTACACGGAAGTCGGACGGATGGCTTCGTGGGCCTCTTGGGCGTTTTTGGATTTGGTTTTGTATTGTTTGGCAGCACTCGGCAGATATTCTTTGCCGATTTTGTTTTCGATGTAATGGCGGATTTCAGTTAACGCTTCATCGGCCAAATTCACGCTGTCGGTACGCATATAGGTAATCAGACCGATGGCGCCCTGCCCTACGTCTATACCTTCATAAAGCTGTTGGGCGGTACGCATGGTGCGGTCGGTGGTGAAGCCGAGTTTACGCACGGCATCCTGCTGCATGGTGGATGTAGTGAACGGCGCGGCGGGATTGCGGCTGCGCTTTTTCTTTTCGATGGCGGTAACGACGGCCTCTTTGCCTTCGAGTTCTTTCAACACGTCGGCTTGCGCGGCTTCGTTCGGCAGGTCGAATTGTTCGAGTTTCGCGCCGTTGTATTGGGCGAGTTTGGCGGTAAACTTGCTGCGGCCTTTGTGGCTGTCGAGATGTACCGTCCAATATTCCTGCGCTTCAAAGGCGCGGATTTCGTTTTCGCGTTCGCAAATCAGGCGCAGGGCGGGACTTTGCACGCGGCCCGCGCTCAAACCGCGGCGGATTTTTTTCCATAACAATGGCGAAAGGTTGAAACCGACCAGATAGTCCAAAGCACGACGGGCTTGTTGCGCATCGACCAAATCCATTTCGATTTCGCGCGGATGGGCAACCGCATCGAGCACGGCGTTTTTGGTGATTTCGTGGAACACGACACGCTGCGGCTTAATGTTTTTTAAGCCGCGTTTGGATTTGAGGATTTCCAAAAGATGCCAAGAAATGGCTTCGCCTTCCCTATCCGGGTCGGTTGCGAGGTAGATGTTTTCGGCTTCTTTGGCACCGGCGACGATGGCATCGACGTGTTTGCTGTTGCGGCTGATCAGTTGGTATTTCATGGCAAAGCCATTGTCGGGATCGACTGCTCCGCTTTTCGGAACCAAATCGCGGACGTGGCCGTAAGACGCCAAGATTTCAAAATCACCGCCCAGATATTTTTTCAGGGTTTTGGCTTTGGACGGGGATTCGACGATTAATAGGTTTTTCGCCATTGTTGTTCTCTTTTGGATGTATTGGGTTTATGTTTCAGACGGCCTTTATTATTGAGGCCGTCTGAAAAAAAGGTTTAGTGCATCACGTTTTGTCCGGTCAATGCACTCATCAAGTCGTCGCCAATCAGGACAGGCAACTCGCTTTTGTGCATCCACAACACCAGCAATACCAACACTTTGGCGGTATCGAGGGTGATTTCGTCCGATGGAATATGCATCAGGGCGTGAATGACGATTTCGCGTTGCTCATAAGTAATTGCGTGCTCGGCAACCAAATACTGCATCAAGCCCATGACTTCCTGCGGCAGGTTTTCAGCTTCTTCACGGCAGAATACGCGCAGGGAGTCGCTGTTAAACGGCTCGGCATAGAATTCGGACGTATTGAACAAGACTTCCATCATCATCAATGTATTGCCGATTTCCGTAGCATCAAAACCTGCATCTTCCAAGAGGCGACCCAAATCCTCCGGAGGCGGACAATTGTCGAAATCTTGGAAGTGTTCGATTAAATAGGCAATGACTTCGGTCATGCTGGTTCCTTAAATATAGATAATTTATGCTTTGACACGCTGATAACGGCCGCCCGGTAAGGCGGCGACGATACCGTCAAGTTCGTATTCCAAAAGCTGTGCGTACACGTCTGCCGCTGCCGTATTGGTTTGTTGTGCCAAAATATCGGGATGTATCGGGTCGTAACCCATTGCTTCCAATAAAGCGCTTGTTGATGGGGCGGCAGGTAGGTTTTCAGACGGCCTTGGCGGTTCATCCGCTATTGTTTTTTGTTGCAGATGTTTGGTTCGATCGTTTTTCAGTTTTACCGTCTTATTTATAGAATATGATGGAACAGGCGTATTTTGCAATAGCTGCGGACACTCATGGAGAATATCGTCCAGACATTCCACCAGTTTTGCCCCGTCTTTAATCAGCTTGTGACAGCCTTTGCTGTGCGGATTGTCTATCGAACCGGGCACCGCCATCACTTCGCGCCCCATCTCCGCCGCCAGCTTGGCAGTAATCAATGAGCCGGATTCCAATGCCGCCTCGACCACCAATGTCAGCTGCGACAATGCGGCAATCAAACGGTTGCGGCGCGGAAAGTTGCCTGCAAACGGACGCGTATCTAAAGGGAACTCGCTGACAATCAATCCCCTTTCGGCAATTTCATAAGCAAGGTTTTTATTGGACGGCGGATAAATGCGGTCTATACCGGTTCCCCAGACGGCAATGGTGCCGCCATCTGCCTGCAATGCCCCCTGATGGGCGGCGGTATCGATACCCGAAGCCATACCCGATACGACGGGAATGCCTTTTTCGCTCAACGCCCTGCCGAAATCTTTGGCAATCCGCATTGCCTGCGGCGTGGCATGGCGGCTGCCGACAATCGCGGCAGAAGGTGTGTGCAGCAGCTCTGCATTGCCGCGTAAAAACAAGACCGGCGGCGCGGTAATGCCTTGTGTCAGCATTTCGGGGAAATCATCATCTTGCAGCAACAACAAACGGCAACCGTCCTGCATTTCCCATTGTAAAGCGGCTTCGGCAGACTGTTGCGCCACTGCCCGTTTGTCCTCATTGCGCCACGATTCGGCTGCCTGTTTATGGCGTACCAACGCGGCAATTCTATCTGCCGGCGCATTCAAGGCAGCTTGTGCGCTACCGAATTGCTGCAACAGCACCAAAAAACTTTCTGCGCCGATATAGGGCGTAAATGCCAGTTGCAACCAAGCAAAACGCTCGTTTTCCGTCATCAATCTGTTCCCTTTTCGTAATGTTTTTTTCAGACGGCCTGAAATAAATAAAGGCCGTCTGAATATTTTATTAATATAAAGCTTTAGTTTCCCATCACAGTAACTTTCTCAGAACATCATTTTTATCCAATATACGATTAATCAGATATTCATCATCAGGTTTTAAGTTATCCATTAGCTCATCTAGAACGGCCATACGGCTACGTAGAAATTTCAAAAGCTCCGGATTTGGGTTTTCTTTATTGTATTCATCATAGCGAGCCTGAACTAAAGACTGCTGACTTTGGCCTAAAATCTCTAAAGCTACTTCATAATCAAAATGTCCTAACATTGGACAACTCCTTTTCAAAAGTACATCTTTACATTAAAGCATATTTACATCTTTATGTTTTAGCCATTACTGCTGCATTTCATTTTGAATCGCCTGAATGACAAAATCTTTCAAAGAAATACCATGTTGAGCACAATAATTTTTCAATTCTTGGTGCATCGATTCAGACATAATCAATGTATAGTGTTTTTCCGACTCAGTTGTAATCTGAGCAGTTTTGCCGACTTTCGTATTCTTTCGGCTTAAAAGGCAAAATAACAATGCCGAGCCATATCATTATTTTTATAAAGTATTGCTTGCCTAAGCAAACCGTCAAATAACGATGCCGTCTGAAAAACCTGATGGCTTTCAGACGGCCTCTTTGGTGTTTAAACCGATATTGCGCTTATTCTTCGGATTTGTCGGCGCTGCGGCGCGATACACTGATACCGAGTTGTTTGAGTTTGCGGTAAAGGTGTGTACGCTCCAAACCGACCTTTTGTGCCACGCGGCTCATATTTTGGCCTTCTTGGGCGATATGGTACTCAAAGTAGCGGCGCTCGACTTCTTCCCTCAATTCACGCAAAGGCATATTGAAATTGAAGCCGCCGATGATTTCTGTCGCCGTCGCATTTTCCTTCTGACCCAAAGCCACGGCAACGGCCTGCTCATTCACTTCTTTGCCGTCAGATTCAAACATGATGTTTTTCACAGTTTCGGCAAGCTGGTCGTAATTGCCCGGCCAATCGTATTGGCGCAAAACCACCAACGCGCTGTTGCTGAATTTTACCGGCTGGATTTTTTGACTTTCGGCCAAATCGGTCATGATGCGGTTGATTAAAAAGACGATGTCGTCCGGCTGGCTGCGCAAAGAAGGAACATTGATGCGCTCTTTCAACAGCTCCGCCAGTCGGCCGGCAACGACATCATCAGCGCCCTCACCGCGTTTAAAGCCACATGAAGCAATCACACGGACATTGTAGCGGTCGGCTTTTTCAAGCAAGAAAGCAATGCCGTTTTGGATATTTTTGCTGTAACGGGCAATATCGCCGACATACAAAATGCCGCCTGATGCCTTTTGCAACAACTCCAACGGCGTATCAACAATGTGTTCGACACGGTCGGTTGCCACCCAAGGCGTACCGCTTTTATGCAGATAGCGGGCGACAATCTCAAACGGCGAGCCAGCCTCACCGGCCAACAACAGCGGGCGGTTGTGTTTGGCGGCCGCTTCAATACTGCCGTTCATTTCTTGAATAACGGGGCTGTTGCCCAGTTTATCCAAAGTCATGCCGGAGGCCGTCTGAACTTCGCCATGTTTCAAGGCGCGTTCTACTGCGGACAAGAGTTTTTGCAGGGCAATCGGTTTTTCCAGAAAATCGAGCGCGCCGATTTTGGTGGCCTCAACCGCGGTGTCGATGCTGGCATGGCCGCTCATCATCACCACAGGCATATTGAGTTGGCCGTTTTTCGCCCACTCTTTCAACAAAGTGATGCCGTCGCAATCGGGCATCCAAATGTCCAGCAACACCATGGCCGGACGCGTTTGATAACGCAATTGGCGCGCTTCTTCGGCATTTTCAGCCAAAGTGACGGTATAGCCTTCATCTTGAAGGATTTCGGAGAGCAGGTCGCGGATGCCTACTTCATCATCTACAATCAAAATATCACTGCTTCGCATAAGTTTCTGCCATTTCCGGTAAAGCTATTTTGACACACGCGCCGCCGCTGTTCTGATTGCTCAGGCTGATACGGCCGCCATGCTCCTCGATAATTTTTTTCACAACGGGCAAACCCAGCCCCGTTCCTGTCGGTTTGTCGGTAACGTACGGCTCAAAAGCATTGTGCAGCATTTCTTTGCTGAAACTTTTACCGTTGTTGCAGACGGTCAGGAAAACCTGTCCGCCTTCGCGCCCTGTTTCGACGTTTACTTGCGGCGCTTCGTCCGACTCTGCCGCTTCTGCAGCATTCTTAAATAGGTTATGCAACACTTGGCGCATCGCCGTCGTATCGGCAACAATCGGCAGGGCGTCGGCGCTGAGCCGTGCATTAAACTTGCACGCGCCGGCCTCATATAATACCAATACTTCCAACACCAAACCGTTTAAATCTTGTTTTTCTAAATTCAGAGACGGCGCACGCGCATAATTGCGGAATGCTTCGACCATTTCTTTCAGGGCGGCAACCTGTTTGACGATGGTATCGGTTGAACGGCTGAGGATTTGGGCGTCTTGTCCATCAAGTTTATCATGCAATTTCCATGCCAATCTCTCGGCGGAAAGCTGGATAGGCGTAAGCGGATTACGGATTTCGTGTGCCAATCGTTTCGCCACTTCGCCCCATGCGGCCTCTTTTTGCGCCCGCATCAAGACAGTAATGTCATCAATCACCATCACCACGCCGTTATCGTTATCCTCCGGCAGGATAGTGGCCTTACCCAACAAGATTCGGGCATCATCGGGCGCTGCATATTCGACTTGGACGGGTTTGTCGCTGTCGGCGGTTTCATTAATAGCGGCAAACACATCGGCCAACAGGGTTTGCTGCGGCGATTTTCCGTGCCATTGATGCCAGTTGCTGCCCCACAAAGACACCAACGAAACGCCCAAAATCTGTTCGGCGGCTTTGTTAAAGGTTTTCAGACGGCCGTCGGCATCCAAAGTAATCACGCCTGTGGTCAAACTTTCCAACACGCATTCCAAATAATGGCGGGCGGCTTCTTCGCGCAAACGGTTGCGCTCGTCCGCCTCTTTGGCAATCGCCAATTGCTCGGTCATGTGGTTGAATAACTGGGTCAACCGGCCGAACTCGTCATTGCGGAACACCGGCCGGGTCTGGCTGAAGTCGCCCTGAGCCACCGCCCGCGCGCCCTCTGCCAACGACAACACCGGCGCCACAAAATGGCGGGCAAAATACAAAGCCATAACCAGCGCCAAAAAGATGGCCAACAATGTCGCGACCAACAGCGTGGACAGGAAAAAGGTTTGCAGGCCTTTTTTGGTATAACTCAGCTCGGCGTATTTGGCGCGGGCCGCTTCAATCAGCGTCGCGTCTTGGGCAACATCTTTCGGAATCGGTTGACGGAAAAACAACGCATAATCCTGATTTTTATGCGTACCGATCAGCATCCAGCCTTGAGCATACAGCACGCCGCCGATGTTTTCCAAACTGCGTACCGAGCCTGTCTGCTCCAGTTGCTCCCATCCTTCTTTGTTGAGCTCGGGTTGATTTAGTTTCAGGGGATTGATGCTTTTCTCGGCTTTACGGGTGGTCGCGTTGTAAAGCGCCAGCTGGGCAAAGTCGGAAGTAAGCGCGGATTGCGCCAGCGTCCGCCCCAAGTCGCCGTCCAGCGAAGCGGCGCTGATTAAATCAATTTGCACCGGCGTAGCGTTGCTGACTGCGTTGTCCACCGCCAAGTTCAGCGCGGATTTGCTCAAGTTTAAGCTGCGCTCTAGAGCCTCATGGGTATCGTTGCCAAACCAAGAATTAATCGTACCGTTAATAAACTGGGCGGAAATACCGAACAAAAACACGCCCGGCAATACGGCAACCAAGGTAAACATTCCCGACAGCCGACGTGCAATCTGCGAACCGAACACGCTTTTGCTGTTGTCGCGCATCAAAAGCACGACATAGCGCACCAATACCGCCGCCAACACCAGCAACAGCAAGCCGCACAAAGCAACAATCCACCAGAAATAATCGGACAATACGCTGCTGCTGCCCGTTGCAACAGTCAGACCGTACAACAAAACAACGGCGAATACGGCGGCAATCAGAAGAAAGCGGCGCATGGTTTACTCCTGCACGACCGACAAGGACTTCCAACCGGAATCCAAATGCCAGTTTTTAGACGTCAGGGCATTGATTTGGAACGGTTTGGGCAGCTTGGCGGTTGTCAGCAGCAGGCGGATTTCAGCCTTCGTATCTTTGACGGCCACATCACTCAGCGCGCCCTTGGACAAAACCTTCCAATTCGCGACCGCGCCTACTGCGCGCAAGGCAGTCTCAAGCGTGTCGTACTCGGTAGAAAACGTACCGACGGTAACGCGATAACGGTTGGTCAGCGGATGGAAGGACAATTTATATTGAATCGTGCTGTCGTTGTTGAGCAGCTGTTCGAACTTGAATTTATAAGACGACATAGACGGCGCGGACAGCTGCCAACTCAAATTGAAATGCAGGGGAACGCCCTGTTTGAGTGCTTCTTTAAGCTGGTCGGGCAGGTCGGTGCGGAAACGGCTGCTGACAGAAAGCTGTCCGGCATGGGTCAGCTTTGCCTCGGCACGGGTCGCACTGATGCCCTCGCCCGCCGCGTTCAGCGACACGGCGAGCAAGAGCGGTACAATCAGCGTTTTACTGCTTTTTAATAAGCGCGTAATAAAAGCCATCTTGATGTTTGTTCGGTAAGAGCACATGCGATTCGATCAACTCGGCATCGGCATGGCGGTTAAGGAATTTTTGCAACTGACCGTCGTTTTCTTCGACAAAGACCGAGCAGGTAGCCAGCAACATCCTGCCGTTTTTCGTCAGGGTCTGCCACAGCGCGTCTAATAATGCTTCCTGTTGGCGTGCGGTTTTGACGGCATCGGTCGGTCGGCGCAGCCATTTGACATCGGGATTGCGGCGCGCCACGCCCGAAGCGGTACACGGCACATCGGCCAAGACCGCGTCAAAGGCCTTGCCATCATACCACGCTGTCAAGTCCTGCGCATCGGCACAAGTCAAAGAGGCCGTTTGAAAGCCTAAACGGTCAAGGTTGCTCTTCACCCTGTTCAGACGGCCTTCGTCTATATCCAAAGCGGTAACATGACAATCTGCCAGTTCCAAGATATGGCCAGTCTTACCGCCCGGTGCCGCGCAGGCATCAAGGATGCGTTCGCCGTCTTTCGGGTTCAACAAATAGGCGGCGCGTTGCGCACCAAAATCCTGCACCGACACCAGGCCGTCTGAAAAACCGGGCAGGCGGCTTACCGGCACGGCTTCTTCCAACATCACGGCGTATTCGTCCAACGCCCTGGCCGGAATACCTTCTGCAGCCAGTTTTTCCAAATAGCTTTCGGCATTGCCGTGTCGGCGGTTGACGCGCAAAGTCATCGGCGGATGTGATTGCAGCGCGGTAGTAATGTTGTGCCAATGTTTCGGATAATGGTTTTTCAAGTAAGCCACCCACCACAGCGGCAAATTGTGTTTCGCCACATCGTCTTTTTTACAAGAAGCCGCGAGCTTGTCGCGTTCACGCAAAAAGCGGCGCAAAATCGCGTTGGCAAACGAGCGGAACTGGCCGCGGCCGATTTTGGCAATGCTTTCCACCGCTTCATTGACCACGGCATGAGGCGCATTGCGCGTGTAATGCAGTTGGTACATCGCCGCCAAAAGCAGGCTTTCAAGCTGCGGATTGTCAATCGGCTTCTTCAGCATTTGTCCAAGCATATGCTTCAAACTGCCCAAATAACGTTGGCAACCATAGGCAATATCCTGCAACGCGCCGTTTTCCTGCGCCGTCAGCTGCGGATGCGCCGCGCGGATTTCCGCCAAAACATCCTGAAGATTGCGCCCTTCGGCAACCGCGGCAACGCTGTCGGCGGCCAGTTTTTGGGCGAGGGACATACTCATATTTTTGCTTTCTGATTCATAATTTGATTTCAAGTGTTCGGCGGATTTCAGACGGCCTGTTCGGCAGCCAGCAATGCCCGATAATATTCGGCATCTGTTTTGAAAAAACAGCAAAAGATGATTTTTTCCACTGCCGGACATTGCGGCAGGGTTTGCTTCAAACTCTCCAAAGCGATACGCGCAGCGGCTTCGGCCGGGAAGCGGTACACACCGGTGCTGATGCACGGAAAGGCAATGCTGTGAAGATCGTGTTTCTGGGCAAGCAGCAAAGAATTGGCATAGGATTGTGCCAATTTAGCCTCTTCATTTTGTTTTCCGCCAAACCATACCGGCCCGACCGTGTGGATGACAAAACGCGCAGGCAAACGGTAGCCTTGGGTTATTTTGGCTTCGCCTGTGCGGCAACCGCCCAAAGTGCGGCACTCGTCCAGCAGCTCTTTGCCCGCGACGCGGTGTATCGCACCGTCTACGCCGCCACCGCCCAACAGCGATGAATTGGCGGCATTGACAATCGCATCGACTGCCAATCGGGTAATATCACCTTCGACCACTTCAAAAACAGCCATTGTCTTCTTTCCTCTACGTTGATTTCCAGCCTGTTACCAAACCGTTCCAACTTCAATCGTTCTGCCTGCCGCAAATGCCTGTATGCTCATGCGTTTGCTGCCGGAAGGCTGCAATTCGGTGATGTTCAGCGCGTTTTCACCGCACGCCACCAGCAGGCCGTCTGAAGTGCAAGACAATACTTCGCCTGCCTTGCCCTGTTTGGCCACGACTTCGGCACGCCAGATTTTCATCGGTTTGCCTTGATATTCGACCCACGCGGCAGGTACGGGGTTAAAGGCGCGGATTTTGCGTTCGATAATGTGCGCGGACTCGTTCCAATCGATACGCGCTTCTTCTTTGCTCAATTTTTGGGCGTAGGTAACGCCTTCTTCAGGCTGCTTAACCGCGTTCAGACGGCCTTCCGCCTGCAAACGCTGCAAGTCGGCCACAATCGCTTCCGCACCCAAACCCATCAGCGCATCATGCACTTCGTTAGCGGTATCCGTGGGTTGAATGGCATAACGGTGTTCGCTGACCACATCGCCGGTGTCCAAGCCGATGTCCATCTGCATGATACACACACCGGTTTCGGCGTCGCCGGCTTCAATCGCACGTTGAATCGGTGCCGCGCCGCGCCAACGGGGTAACAGCGAAGCGTGGATATTGAGGCAGCCGTGTTTGGGCGTATCCAACACTTCCTGCGGCAAAATCAAACCATACGCGGCCACTACCATCACATCCGCGCCCGTATCTTTAAGCATTTGCAGGGCTTCGGCGTTATTGCGCAACTTTTCCGGCTGCGCCACGGTCAAACCCAATTCCAAGGCAGCCTGTTTGACCGGCGATGCGGTCAACTGCATGCCGCGGCCTTTGGGGCGGTCGGGCTGGGTCAACACCAGCGGAATTTCAAAACCTGCGGCGGCGATGGCTTTCAAGGCGGCGGCGGCAAAATCAGGCGTACCGGCAAAGATGACTTTCATGTTGTGTCCTTGTGGAAATGGTTTGAATGGGCGCGTTGGGCAAACTGTTTCAGCTGAAAAGGCCGTCTGAAAGATTGAAAACCGAAGTCTGCCTTCTGTTTTGTCTTTTCAGACGGCCTTTAAGCGATGCGCAGGTCAGATGGTGTGTTTCTGACGTTTTTTCAGTTTGGTTTTGATGCGGCCTTGTTTCAGCTGCGACAGGTGTTCGACAAACACGATGCCCATCAGGTGATCCAATTCGTGCTGCACACAGATTGCCAACAGACCGTCTGCCTCCAGCGTGAATTTCTCGCCTTTTTCGTTCAAAGCCTCAACTTTGACGCGCTCGGCACGGGTCACGGTATCGTAAATGCCCGGCACGGACAGACAGCCTTCTTCATAAGTCGTCTCACCGTCTTTTTCGACAATGACGGGATTGATGAACACGCGCGGCTCGCTGCGGTCTTCGGTCAAATCCATCACGACGATGCGCTCGTGTACGTCAACCTGAGTGGCCGCCAAGCCGATACCGCGTGCTTCGTACATGGTTTCAAACATATCGGCAACCAATTTTTGGATGCGCTCGTCGATTTTCTCAACAGGTTTGGCGACCGTGTGCAAACGCTCGTCAGGGTATTGGAGGATGTTCAGTAAAGCCATAATATTCTCGTTTTATAAAGCTGATGTGTGATTTTCATACGGATTTGGTTTCCGCCGCCACAATCTCCTGTCATGACAGCAACATTCAATGCTAAAATAACGCCGAAAAATGTTAAGATAGCGCGACAGAGGCCGTTCGTTATCGTATTGATGGATGGGCGGCAGTTTCGCAAACTCCGGCCTTCTCTGTTTATCATCTGAAGACAAACCAAACCGATTTCAAGGGGAACGGTTATGCAACAACGTATTATAACCCTGCTTTGCATGGCAGGCATGGCTATTTCTGCCCACACTCAGGCAGCTTCTTTAAAAATCCGCCCCAATGCGCCGCAACGCTACGTCGTTAAAAACGGCGATACCTTGTGGGGTATTTCCGGCAAATATCTGTACAGCCCATGGCAATGGAACCGCCTTTGGGGCGCCAACCGCAACACCGTCCGCAATCCGCACCTGATCTATCCGGGTCAGGTGTTGGTTTTACGCTACGTCAACGGCCAGCCGCGACTGGGTTTTGAACATGCCCAAACCCGTTCAGACGGCATTCCCGTGATCAAACTGCATCCGCGCGTACGCGAAACTTCCGGCTACGGCATTCCGACCGTCAACGTCAACCTCTACCGCATGTTCATGAAACATCCGCAGATTATCGCTCCGGAAGAAACCGCCAATGCGCCGCGCCTGATTGCCGGCCCCGACAACCGCGTCCTCTACACCCAAGGCAACCGCGTGTACGCATACGGCCTGACCGAACCCGGCCGCTACCTGACCTACCGCGTCAATAAAAACATCACCGATCCGGAAACCGGCAAATTCCTCGGCCAAGAAGTCGTGTTCAGCGGCATTGCCAACACGCTGCCTTACACCGACTCCGCCTTGGAAAACCGTACCCGCGCTTCTGACGAAAAACTCAAAAGCAACGAGTATTACACCCAAATCAACAAAGCCATGAAGCTGCGCACCCAGTCTGCGCAACCTTTGGTTATCGAAGAAGCCGTTTCCGAAATCCGCAAAGACGACTATCTGCTGAAACTGCCCGAAGGCCTCGACAGCTTCAATGTTATGCCTCACGCCCCTGCCCGTCCGATTCAGGCCAAAGTCGTTTCCATCTTCGACGGCGTAGGCGAAGCCGGCCAATTCCAAACCATTACTTTGGATAAAGGCGAACTCGACGGCTTGGATAAAGGTACAGTAGTCAGCCTCTACAAACGCGGCCGCCAAGTCCGTGTCAATCTGTCCAACAACCTGATTCGCAAGCCAAAAGACAAAGATACGGTTGAATTGGTTTCCATTCCTGCTGAAGAAATCGGTTTGGCAATGGTGTACCGCACATCCGACCATCTGGCATCCGCCATTATTTTGGAAAGCCTGAACAGCGTTTCCATTGGCGATACTGCCTCCGAACCCGGCCGCGATTTGGACAATATGGCCGATGAAAAAACCATGGACAAACCGGCTGAAGACGAACAAGAAAGAGAAATAGAACTGGAAGTCCGCAGCTGATTGAGCTTTCTTAGCAGCCATCCGGCAAATAAGGCCGTCTGAAAACCTGTTTTTCAGACGGCCTTTTAATTGCTGCCCATCAGAATAAATAAAATCTGTAACACATTGTTTAAAGCGCGAACAATATCTTATTTCTCAAGCCGGTAATCGACTATTCCCTTTTCTATTGCCTTTCCGCTCTGCCATTCAAATCAGAAATATGAAAAGCACGGCACGCCATTTATTGCCTGTTGATTGCTCCATCCATTCCTTCCAATCAAAAAGGCCGTCTGAAATCTTCAGACGGCCTTTTTATCCACAACTCAAATCCGATTATTTGAATTTGTAAGTGTATTGCAAGCCCAAGATGTCTGCTTTGTTTTTGAAGCGTGCAGAAGATGCACCGCGGCTGTCTACGTCGTTGCCGCTGGCTTTGCCAGTGCGGTAAACCGTGTCATTGATGTGGATATGGCTGTACGCCGCATCGATCACATGGTTTTTACCCAGTTGATATTTAGCACCGACAGAGAACCAGATACGGTTGCCGTCAGGCAGGCTGTTCATGCGGTCTTCAGCGCTTTTAACCGGTGATTTGTCGAAAGCGATACCGGCACGCAGTTGCAATGGTTCGGTAACTTGGTAAGAGCCACCGAATGCAACTTTATAAGTATTGCGCCAGTTAGGCGTGATGACGGTACGGTCAGATTGGCCGTTGACAACTTTTTTGGTGTTTTCAAACACCAGCTCCGCTTTGTTGAAGCGGCTGTGGCGCGTCCAAGTCACATCGCCGAACAAATTGGTTTTGTCGGTGGCGCGGTACATACCGTGAACAGACAAAGACTCAGGCGTTACGATTTTTACGCTGGCTTTTTCGTTCGGCACATAACCGCGTGCAGCCATTGCACCCAAATCCCAAGCGCGTTTTGCATATGCGCCGTCAGCTTCCCAATCGGCAGTGCCTTTCAGCGTATGCGATACTTTGGAACGATAGTTCACACCCACGCGTGCGCGGTCGTTGATGTCCCACATCCACGCCAGTTGGTAGCCGAATCCCCAATCGTGGCCTTTTACATCGGCATGACCGTCAGCTTTGCCGGTCGCATCGACAGCAACGGGACGGCCTGCTTGACGGGAAGCCAAGCCGCTGGCCAATAGGCTGATGGCGCCGGAAGCATCCCAGTCGGAGTATTTGCGCAATTCGGCTTTGGAATATTGAGCAATCAAACCGGCACCGACGGCGTGTTGCTCATTCAGTTTCCATGCGACTACCGGCTCGATGGCAATGGTAGTCAAACCCAGTTTGTTGATGTTGTGGCGCAATACGGAATCTTTTTCATATTCGGTTGCAGAGCCGAAGGGAACGTACACGCCCAAACCCAAAGTGACATCGTCGCTGGCTTTGTACGCGCCATAGACGTGCGGAGCAACGGTGGTTTCGGTAATTTTGCCGCTGGTCGAGCCGCTGACATCGGCACCCGTGCGGAAGTGTTTCGCAGATTCCGCTTCATAATGAATGCTTGGGAAAACGATATTGGCGTTGACGGAAATTTGGCTGCTGTCAAGTTTGGTCAGGCCGGCCGGGTTGTAGAAAATGGTTGATGCATCGGCGGCTTCGGCGGCGGCGGCGTTGGCCGTGCCTTGTGCGTTAACGGATTGTGTGCCGAAGTGGTAGCCGGAGGCCTGGACGGCGGTAGATAACAGTGCTGCGCTTAAAATAAATGCTGTTTTTTTCAGATTGAAATGAATCATTTTGGTTTACCGTGAAAGTAGCGGACAAAGAAAAAGGCCGTCTGAAACGTCCTTTATTGATTTAGTATAGGCACTCAATTCTATACTACATCATTATTTTTGCCTAATCTTTTCTTTTTTTACACAAAAAAAGCAGGCTGAAACAGCCTGCTTTTCCAATCATCAGATCACTGCAATTATTTGACCTGCAACACTTCCAGCGTATTGGTCGAACCGGATTCGCGCATTTTCGAACCGCTGGTGATGATGTATTGGTCGCCGCTTTGGAGGATTTTGTGTTCTACCAGCATGGCTTCCACTTCGTTCAGCGCGGTATCGTGGTCGGTACTGGTGGCCAAAATCAACGGACGCACACCGCGGTACATTGCCATGCGGCGTTGCGCTGAAACACTCGGCGTCAGGGCAAAAATCGGCAGGGTGATGTTGTGGCGGCTGACTTCGAAGGCGGTCGAACCGCTTTCAGTCAGGGCAACGATGGCTTTGGCGTGAACTGCGCGCGCCACGCTGACCGCACCGCCGGCAATCGCCAAGTTGGTGCTGACGGCTTCGGGATACTCGACCTGTTCGGCAACGCCGTTGAGCGAATCTTGTTCTTTTTCCGCAGCCGCACAAATAATCGCCATTTGGCTGACGGTTTCAAACGGATACGCGCCGACGGCGGTTTCGGCGGAACACATCACCGCATCGGTACCGTCCAATACCGCGTTGGCCACGTCGCTGACTTCCGCGCGGGTCGGTACGGGGTTGGTGATCATGGATTCCATCATTTGGGTTGCGGTAATGCTGAAGCGGCGCAACTCACGGGTGCGGCGGATCATGCGTTTTTGCAGGGCAGGTACGGCGGCATGGCCGACTTCCACTGCCAAGTCGCCGCGGGCAACCATAATACCGTCGCTGGCAAGGATGATTTCGTCCAGGTTTTCAATGGCTTCTACGCGCTCGATTTTGGAAACCAAACCGGGGCGTACGGCGGTGCTGCCTTTCATTTCTTCTTCGACTTTGGCGCGTGCGATGTGCAAATCTTCGGCAGATTTCACAAAGCTGATGGCCAAGTAGTCGCAACCGATGGCAATTGCCGTTTTCAGGTCACGAAAGTCTTTTTCAGTCAACGCACCGGCAGACAGGCCGCCGCCGCGTTTATTGATACCTTTGTTACTTTTCAGCACATGGCTGTTTTCCACCCTTGTAATAATCTTACTTCCTTCAACCGCTTCAACGGTCAAAGTCAACAGGCCATCGTCCAGCCACAAAACATCGCCGGCAACGACGTCATTCGGCAAATCGCGGTAGTCCAGGCCAACCGCTTCGCGTGTGCCTTCGCCTTCAAGTGCGGCATCCAAAATCAAGGTTTCACCCTTATTCAGCTCGATGCTGCCGCCTGCAATTTTGCCGACACGGATTTTCGGGCCTTGCAAGTCGGCAAGAATGGCGATTTCCTGCCCCGCACGTTTCGCGGCTTCGCGTACGATACGGGCATTTTCTTCATGAAACTCCGGCGTACCGTGGCTGAAATTGAAACGGACGACATTAAGGCCGCCGACACGGATCATGTCTTCCAACAATTGTACATTGTTGCTGCCCGGACCCAGTGTGGCAACAATTTTGGTATTGTGGCTGATACGGGTTAAATCACGTTGCAATTGGCTCATGTAAACGTCCTTTCCTGTTGATTTCACGTTTGATAATGAAGAAGATTGTACTCTTAATGCAATAATGTTGGCGTAAAATTACATCATTTTCTGACTTAAACTAAATTTATTTTTGCATTAACCTACTTTCCTATCGGATACAATATACCCTCACGTCGTCATGTTTAATTTTTCAGACGGCCTCACTCATACTAATAGAATACTCAACTGATCCATGAAACGTTTTTTGACTCCGCTACCCATCGGCATCGTTTTGGCCGACCTGATCTACGGTTTCGTACTTAATGTCATGCAAGGCTTAAATTTACAACAAACCGCAGCCAACCAGTCCGGTACAATTTCCGTTACGCCCGACATTGCCTTCAACAGCCTGCAAATCGTCGCCAACGGCGGCATGGTCTGCATTATCGGCTTCGGTTTGATTGTCTTGTTCCAACTCAACCGAGCTGTATTACGCCAACAAATCCTGCCCATCGGCATTTTCCGAACTCTCGGCCTGTTGGCTGTTTTGGCATTCAGCATTTCGTCTTTGTGGGAATGGTTGCATGCCGCTTTGTCGCTGCTTTCCGGGCACAATGTTTTAAACTTCAGCAACCCGCGTTATCTGGTTACCGCAGCCTGCATGCCCATCATCGCTTTCTTGTGCATCTTGCGCCTGTACAATTGGTATCGCCTGCATCGGACTGTTGCCACCGACGACACCTCCGCTATCCTCTAATCAAGCTGCAAAAAGGCCGTCTGAAACAGAAAAACCTATTTCAGACGGCCTTGTCATTATATATCTCAACGTTGATGGCTGGTTTCTACACCGGCCTTAATCTCGCCATACATTTGCGAGCTGCCTCCGCTGCCTGATGCGCAAGCCGCCAAACTCAGTGCCAAAACAACTGCAGTCAAAATCTTCAACATTGGATTCCCTCTTTCTACAAAAATTATTTCGGATCGCAACGGAAATGGTAAGCGCAAATTTCAAATCCGTTTTTGAAGTAGAGACGATGCGCACCTGCACGGTCATGGTTCACATGGACATTCAGATGGATTTTGGTCGCGCCAGTTTCCGCACCGATTTTGCGTACTTCTTCCAACAAGCGAGAAGCATAGCCTTTTTGGCGGCATTGCGGCATGGTTACGAGATCATCAATATGGATATGGTAACCGCTGGCCAAGTTATGTGCAGTATGGAAACCGCATACGGCCACGGCATTTTGTTTGCCTTCTTCAAAAATACCCAACAGGCGGTAGCCGGTTTTGCGCTGGTGCTCGTTGATTTGTTCGACGAAACGGTGAATATCAGTCAAAGAAGAACGCAAAATGCTCAGTGCCGCAAAAGCAGTCGCAGTTTCTTCCGGCGGAATTTCACGCAATACGCCGACCACAGGCGCGGCAGCTTGAGGCTCGGGCTGGGTATCGGCCGCTTCCGCACGCTCGGCGGCGTGTTTTTCTTCAATCGCCTGCGCCAACAAAACGCGCTCGACCGGCACTTCGCCCTGCTGTTTGCTTTCTTGCTCTTTAAGCAAGGCTTTGCAGTCAATCACGCGCAAATCATTATCCGCCGCAAAGTCCATCAAGAAACGGAACATTTGCGGATTGTCTTCTTCCAGTTTTTTATCGACTGCCACACAACGGACATTGTCCACCAAAATCGGGCGCACCCAATTCGAATAGGAAAGGCGGTTGTCTTTAGTAAAGGAGGACAAAATACCGCACAGGCGCTCCGCCCAGTCGCTTGGTCGGAAAATCTTGCCTTTGCTGGTCGTACCATGGATCACAACTTCATAAGGATTACACACTAACATAAGCAGCTTCCTGAGAGTAAATGGCTGAAGGAATATTTCGCCAGTGCCAACATCAGAAAAAGTTCCGATACATAGCAACAGATTATTGAAAAAATATCAGTAAGGTTTTGAAATACGACAATGATGAGACGGCTTGCCGATCCTGACAATCCGTTTTGAATTCTTTGATTATTATACCCGATACGCCTCTTTTTCTTCAAAAATCATTTGAAAAATAACAACAGGCCGTCTGAAAACAAGTATTTCGGTTTCAGACGGCCTGCATATTTTAAATATCAATACAACAATTTCTTGCGCGGCTTTTGCTCGCCACTGGATTTAATTTCTAACAAATTGAAATTCAGTATGCCCAAATCCAAGACACTTTCAGAAGTGCATTGATCGCCAAAGGCATTTTCATAAGTGGCCTTCAGTTTCAACACGCCACCAAATGTCTGATCTGGCAATTCGGCAGCCAGCGCCAACATACTTGCAAACACGCTGCCATACAATTCGCCCGATGCCAGCATATCTACACCGCCGGAAAACATTTCCAAGCGCATAACCGCATCGGCAACCAGCTTGCTCGGCAAGTGATCAGGCAAAGGCTCTGCCTCGAAACGCACATTCTTCGCCAAGCCCTTACCGCTATTGCGGACAACCAAAACCAATAAATCTGTTTGCCCGTCAGAACGTTGCAACGTCGCATGCAAAACAGGATGAATGCTTTCTTTTTGAATCAGCTGCTCACGGTGCAACATCTTGCTTTTTGCTTTGGATCGCGCAGAGACGACAGCCCAAATCAACCAAACCAATGCAACGGCAGAAATGGCAGTGACTAAAAGGGGAAGGTTGGTCAAATAGGCTTGCTGATTAAACCAAACTTGTGCTGCCAAAAATCCGGCAAAGAAAATCAAGACGTATAAAATTGGGGCAAACCGGCTTAGTATGGATGAGTGCATAAGTTTTCCTACATTTCGTATCGTGTTATAAAAAATAATGCCTTTTGAGCAAATGATGTCATTAACTCAGAAGGCATTATTTTAACGTAATTTTAACGCAATTTGCTTAATATCTTGCTTTTTATGAAACTGATGTATCAAGCAGACAACTCAAACCGCACAGCCGTGTTTTCAGACGGCCTGAGATTTTTATCAGGCTTCGGCAACCGAATCACGCGAGAAGGTTTTTTCGCAATAATGGCATTTCAAACGCGTCTGACCATTATGTGAACGGACATAAAAGCGGCTGATGACCGGCTCGCCATGACTGGCACAATTGGTATTCGGGCAGCGGAACACTTCCGAAATTTCCTCCGGCAATGACAAATGCTGTTTGTCGATTACTTTAAACTGATCGATTTTGTTTACCACTGCTTCAGGGGCAAATAAAGCCAAACGGTTAGCCGCATTGGCATCCAACCATACGCCGCTGACTTTGATAATGTCTTTGCTTCCCTGCGTTTTGCTGGGCAAATTAAAGCCGACCGTAACCGCGCTGCCATAATGCAGCAGCTTAAATTGCCTTAGAATGGCCAAGCCTTTACCGGCAGGAATATGGTCAATTACCGTACCTTGTTCAATCGCTTCAACGCTAAGTTTTGAGTTTTCCATCTTTCGCTCCTTAAACTTCTTCGTTCAATACCAAAGATAAAATCGCCATCCGTGCATACACACCATTGGTTGCCTGTTCAAAATAATAGGCATGAGGTGTTTTATCCACATTCGGATGAATTTCATCTACCCTCGGTAAAGGATGCAAGACGCGCAAATTGGGTTTGGCATTTGCCAACATTGACGCATCAAGATTGAATTTACCCTGGATTTTGGCAAATTCCTGCTCATCAAAACGTTCGCGCTGAACGCGGGTCATGTACAAAATATCCGCCCATTCGACCGCTTCTTCCAAGTCGGGCAAAATTTGATAAGGACACCCGGCCTCTTCCAGTTCTTCAGTGATATAGTCCGGCATCGCCAAGCTAGGAGGGGAAACAAACGCAAATTCACAACCCCAACGCTTCAGCGCCTGACATAATGAATGTACCGTACGGCCATATTTTAAATCGCCGGCCATCGCAATTTTCAAATTGCTTAAACTGCCTTGTGTTTCATAAATCGTTACCAAATCCAAAAGCGTCTGGCTCGGATGTTGGTTGGTACCATCGCCGGCATTAATCACAGGTACGCTCGAAAATTCAGCCGCCACACGGGCCGCACCGTCTTTCGGGTGTCGCTGAATAATCGCATCCGTATAGCTGGAAATAATCCTCGCAGTATCTGCAAGCGTTTCACCCTTTTTCGCGCTGGTATTCGCACCATCGGAAAAACCGATAACTTTCCCACCCAAACGCTGTACCGCCGTTTCAAAAGACAAACGCGTACGAGTGGACGGTTCAAAAAAGCACGAACCAATCAATTTGCCTTCAAGCAAATCTTCACGAGGCTGCTTTTTCAACTTCAAGGCCGTCTGAAGCAGTAATTCGAGCTGCTCCGTCGTCAAATCTGAAATTGAAATAATATGTTGCCGATAAAGCGGATTAGGCATGACCATTCCTTCCCATAAAAAAGCCCGCAACAGGCGGGCGTTTCAAGCAAACCGATTCCATCACTGCCCGACATCATCCCCATCGGACAATCACAACCATGTTTCTATCACACCCATGAAATCTTCTGCATTATCTCATATTTAACAGACGGCTGCTTCTTTCAAGTTTTCAGACGGCCTGAGACATTTACAAAATAGTCCCATACTCAACAGCTGAAAACCAAACACAGGGATTCGGCTGTTTCTGTTCCAGATACCCTATTTATCTTTTCTAAATACTCACAATCTAACATCATTCAGACTACTTTTTAGAGACAAACAGACTTAATGGCTTTCAACAGGTTCAAACACATTGCTTTCAAATGGCTTTGCGTACTTATTTACCTAGAGCATAATAGGCTACCAGCCCGATTTACGATGAAAAGTACCAAAGCTTTTAAAAGGTAATTGGTATTTGCACTCATGGGCAGTAGTGGTAGTAATATGCAATTTCTTAATATAGCCTTCAGTATCGGTACGGGTATATTGTTTGTGACCCGTCTGTATTAGCCGTCTTTCCTTACCCAGCAAGGTATCATTACTTGGTTTGTGCTTCCTTGTCCTTTGTCATCCACACTTGCCACTGGCCGTCTGAATAATGTTGACAATAATAGCAATGGTTGCTTTCTCTACTTTTAAGCCTGTTTCGATCGATTTGCCGTTAATCAGTTCCAGTAGTTCGGCTAGAGTGTTTCTTACGCCAGCTGGTTATGGTGTCAGCATAAGATACTATAATCAAAAATACTCAGTTATTTGAAATGACAAATAGGTTGAAATTAATAGATAATCAGATCGTATTTGGACTTAGAATCTGAAACGATCGCCCAAAGGACGTGCCCCCCCACATCCTTTTCTTTATCCGCTTCCTCCCTTTCGATCAGATTTCTACCCCATAAAAGGCTTACACTCCGCATCATTGCCCCTAAATATCTCCT
>NZ_KV830550.1:0-6247 GCF_001836795.1 Neisseria sp. HMSC061H08
GTCAAATGTTTTTAAGTACATATCTTTATTCCCTTTATCTTTTATACCCTATCCAACAAGAGACTATCCGTTTATCCCTTCACCCAATCTAAAGTCTCCACTGGTCCAAGTCTTCATTCCCACTGCCCCATACAAAGCCGCCCGTCAGCCGGAACCGGCAAACGGTTCGTCCTCGGGGCGGCATACAGGCAGAGTCAGGCTTATTTTTTCACGGCAGGCTGTGCGGCTTTAGGTGCGGCAGAAGAAACCGTCGCCTCCGCCTTCAACTTGTTCAGCACCGCATCACCGATGCCCTTCACGTTTTTCAGCTCCTCCACCGATTTGAACGTACCGTTCTTCTGACGGTATTCCACAATCGCCTTCGCCTTAGCCGGGCCGATACCCGGCAAAGCCTCCAGTTCGGCAGAAGATGCGGTATTGATGTTCACGGCGGCCAAAGAGAATGCTGCACAGACGGCGGCAAATGCACCAAATAAAAATTTCTTCATCAGATTTTTTCCCATAACATATTTGATTGAATCAGTCATAAAGTCTACCGAATAGTTTTATCCCAAGCGGTAAACACTGTCACATACGCAGATAGGGCAACAGCCCATACCCGCATAAATGCTTACGCCATATTAACGCAAATATCGTTTTATTTCAAATATTCTAAACAGTTAACTATAACTTTCAGTACTTTTGTTCAAGAATAACAACAGGATTATCATCCCTTAATTTAAACAACAAGAATACACGAACACTCAATAGGCATCGGAATGGGTATCGGTTCATAAAGATGCACCCATTACCCTACCTCCTATCATCAAACCGACAGAACCGACAGGCATGTAAAAAGCCCCCGACATCAGTCGGGGGCTTCGGAATGGGTGTTTGGCGGTGACCTACTTTCACATGGAAGAACCACACTATCATCGGCGCTGAGTCGTTTCACGGTCCTGTTCGGGATGGGAAGGCGTGGGACCAACTCGCTATGGCCGCCAAACTTAAACTGTTACAAATCGGTAAAGCCTTAATCAATTATTCGGTGATGACTGAATCAGTCAGTAAGCTTTTATCTTTGAAGTTCTTCAAATGATAGAGTCAAGCCTCACGAGCAATTAGTATGGGTTAGCTTCACGCGTTACCGCGCTTCCACACCCCACCTATCAACGTCCTGGTCTCGAACGACTCTTTAGTGTGGTTAAACCACAAGGGAAGTCTCATCTTCAGGCGAGTTTCGCGCTTAGATGCTTTCAGCGCTTATCTCTTCCGAACTTAGCTACCCGGCTATGCAACTGGCGTTACAACCGGTACACCAGAGGTTCGTCCACTCCGGTCCTCTCGTACTAGGAGCAGCCCCCGTCAAACTTCCAACGCCCACTGCAGATAGGGACCAAACTGTCTCACGACGTTTTAAACCCAGCTCACGTACCACTTTAAATGGCGAACAGCCATACCCTTGGGACCGACTACAGCCCCAGGATGTGATGAGCCGACATCGAGGTGCCAAACTCCGCCGTCGATATGAACTCTTGGGCGGAATCAGCCTGTTATCCCCGGAGTACCTTTTATCCGTTGAGCGATGGCCCTTCCATACAGAACCACCGGATCACTATGTCCTGCTTTCGCACCTGCTCGACTTGTCGGTCTCGCAGTTAAGCTACCTTTTGCCATTGCACTATCAGTCCGATTTCCGACCGGACCTAGGTAACCTTCGAACTCCTCCGTTACTCTTTGGGAGGAGACCGCCCCAGTCAAACTGCCTACCATGCACGGTCCCCGACCCGGATTACGGGTCTGGGTTAGAACCTCAAAGACACCAGGGTGGTATTTCAAGGACGGCTCCACAGAGACTGGCGTCTCTGCTTCAAAGCCTCCCACCTATCCTACACAAGTGACTTCAAAGTCCAATGCAAAGCTACAGTAAAGGTTCACGGGGTCTTTCCGTCTAGCAGCGGGTAGATTGCATCTTCACAACCACTTCAACTTCGCTGAGTCTCAGGAGGAGACAGTGTGGCCATCGTTACGCCATTCGTGCGGGTCGGAACTTACCCGACAAGGAATTTCGCTACCTTAGGACCGTTATAGTTACGGCCGCCGTTTACTGGGGCTTCGATCCGATGCTTGCACATCTTCAATTAACCTTCCAGCACCGGGCAGGCGTCACACCCTATACGTCCACTTTCGTGTTAGCAGAGTGCTGTGTTTTTAATAAACAGTCGCAGCCACCTATTCTCTGCGACCCTCCAGGGCTTACGGAGCAAGTCCTTAACCTTAGAGGGCATACCTTCTCCCGAAGTTACGGTATCAATTTGCCGAGTTCCTTCTCCTGAGTTCTCTCAAGCGCCTTAGAATTCTCATCCTGCCCACCTGTGTCGGTTTGCGGTACGGTTCAATTCAAACTGAAGCTTAGTGGCTTTTCCTGGAAGCGTGGTATTGGTTACTTCATGTCCGTAGACACTCGTCATCACTTCTCGGTGTTAAGAAGACCCGGATTTGCCTAAGTCTTCCACCTACCGGCTTAAACAAGCTATTCCAACAGCTTGCTAACCTAACCTTCTCCGTCCCCACATCGCATTTGAATCAAGTACAGGAATATTAACCTGTTTCCCATCGACTACGCATTTCTGCCTCGCCTTAGGGGCCGACTCACCCTACGCCGATGAACGTTGCGTAGGAAACCTTGGGCTTTCGGCGAGCGGGCTTTTCACCCGCTTTATCGCTACTCATGTCAACATTCGCACTTCTGATACCTCCAGCACACTTTACAATGCACCTTCATCGGCCTACAGAACGCTCCCCTACCATGCCAGTAAACTGGCATCCGCAGCTTCGGTTATAGATTTGAGCCCCGTTACATCTTCCGCGCAGGACGACTCGACCAGTGAGCTATTACGCTTTCTTTAAATGATGGCTGCTTCTAAGCCAACATCCTGGCTGTCTGGGCCTTCCCACTTCGTTTACCACTTAATCTATCATTTGGGACCTTAGCTGGCGGTCTGGGTTGTTTCCCTCTTGACAACGGACGTTAGCACCCGCTGTCTGTCTCCCGAGGAACCACTTGATGGTATTCTTAGTTTGCCATGGGTTGGTAAGTTGCAATAACCCCCTAGCCATAACAGTGCTTTACCCCCATCAGTGTCTTGCTCGAGGCACTACCTAAATAGTTTTCGGGGAGAACCAGCTATCTCCGAGTTTGTTTAGCCTTTCACCCCTATCCACAGCTCATCCCCGCATTTTGCAACATGCGTGGGTTCGGTCCTCCAGTACCTGTTACGGCACCTTCAACCTGGCCATGGATAGATCACTCGGTTTCGGGTCTACACCCAGCAACTGTTCGCCCTATTAAGACTCGGTTTCCCTACGCCTCCCCTATTCGGTTAAGCTCGCTACTGAATGTAAGTCGTTGACCCATTATACAAAAGGTACGCAGTCACACCACAAGGGTGCTCCCACTGTTTGTATGCATCAGGTTTCAGGTTCTATTTCACTCCCCTCCCGGGGTTCTTTTCGCCTTTCCCTCACGGTACTGGTTCACTATCGGTCGATGATGAGTATTTAGCCTTGGAGGATGGTCCCCCCATATTCAGACAGGATTTCACGTGCCCCGCCCTACTTTTCGTACGCTTAGTACCACTATTGAAATTTCGAATACGGGACTATCACCCACTATGGTCAAGCTTCCCAGCTTGTTCTTCTATCTCGACAGTTATCACGTACAGGCTCCTCCGCGTTCGCTCGCCACTACTTGCGGAATCTCGGTTGATTTCTTTTCCTCCGGGTACTTAGATGGTTCAGTTCTCCGGGTTCGCTTCTCTTATCCTATGTATTCAGATAAGGATACCTCCTAAGAGGTGGGTTTCCCCATTCGGACACCGCGGGATCATAGCTTTATTGCCAACTCCCCCGCGCTTTTCGCAGGCTTACACGTCCTTCGTCGCCTATCATCGCCAAGGCATCCACCTGATGCACTTATTCACTTGACTCTATCATTTCAAGAACCTCTCTGACTTCGTTTACCTACCCGTTGACTAGGGAAGCAAACTTGAAATTCCTACTTTGATAAAGCTTACTGCTTGTTGTGTCTTAATCCTGCCTTTTGTGTTTCAGGATTAAGTCGATACAATCATCACCCAAATACTGTGTTTGTTTTCTTTTCTCTTGCGAGAGATTTTTTATCCTTTGCAAAGAACAAAAAATCAAAACAAACTCATTGTCTTTGTTTGTTGATTTCGGCTTTCCAATTTGTTAAAGATCGATGCGTCGATATTTCACTTCGCAAATCAAAATAAGCTGCTAAGTATAGCAGGCTTCCTTTAATTTGTAAAGTTCTTGGTGGAGGCAAACGGGATCGAACCGATGACCCCCTGCTTGCAAAGCAGGTGCTCTACCAACTGAGCTATGCCCCCGTTCTTGGTGGGTCTGGGAGGACTTGAACCTCCGACCCCACGCTTATCAAGCGTGTGCTCTAACCAGCTGAGCTACAAACCCGGATTCTCTTCTTAAGCGAATCTTGTCTTCACTCAAGCTTTTCTCTTCCGCATCTTTTACAGTTTACCGATAAGTGTGAATGCATTAGACCTCTTCTTTCTCTAGAAAGGAGGTGATCCAGCCGCAGGTTCCCCTACGGCTACCTTGTTACGACTTCACCCCAGTCATGAAGCATACCGTGGTAAGCGGGCTCCTTGCGGTTACCCTACCTACTTCTGGTATCCCCCACTCCCATGGTGTGACGGGCGGTGTGTACAAGACCCGGGAACGTATTCACCGCAGTATGCTGACCTGCGATTACTAGCGATTCCGACTTCATGCACTCGAGTTGCAGAGTGCAATCCGGACTACGATCGGTTTTGTGAGATTGGCTCCGCCTCGCGGCTTGGCTACCCTCTGTACCGACCATTGTATGACGTGTGAAGCCCTGGTCATAAGGGCCATGAGGACTTGACGTCATCCCCACCTTCCTCCGGCTTGTCACCGGCAGTCTCATTAGAGTGCCCAACTTAATGATGGCAACTAATGACAAGGGTTGCGCTCGTTGCGGGACTTAACCCAACATCTCACGACACGAGCTGACGACAGCCATGCAGCACCTGTGTTACGGCTCCCGAAGGCACTCCTCCGTCTCTGGAGGATTCCGTACATGTCAAGACCAGGTAAGGTTCTTCGCGTTGCATCGAATTAATCCACATCATCCACCGCTTGTGCGGGTCCCCGTCAATTCCTTTGAGTTTTAATCTTGCGACCGTACTCCCCAGGCGGTCAATTTCACGCGTTAGCTACGCTACTAAGCAATCAAGTTGCCCAACAGCTAATTGACATCGTTTAGGGCGTGGACTACCAGGGTATCTAATCCTGTTTGCTACCCACGCTTTCGAGCATGAACGTCAGTGTTATCCCAGGAGGCTGCCTTCGCCATCGGTATTCCTCCACATCTCTACGCATTTCACTGCTACACGTGGAATTCTACCTCCCTCTGACACACTCTAGTCACCCAGTTCAGAACGCAGTTCCCAGGTTGAGCCCGGGGATTTCACATCCTGCTTAAGTAACCGTCTGCGCTCGCTTTACGCCCAGTAATTCCGATTAACGCTCGCACCCTACGTATTACCGCGGCTGCTGGCACGTAGTTAGCCGGTGCTTATTCTTCAGGTACCGTCATCAGCTGTCGGTATTAGCAACAGCCTTTTCTTCCCTGACAAAAGTCCTTTACAACCCGAAGGCCTTCTTCAGACACGCGGCATGGCTGGATCAGGCTTGCGCCCATTGTCCAAAATTCCCCACTGCTGCCTCCCGTAGGAGTCTGGGCCGTGTCTCAGTCCCAGTGTGGCGGATCATCCTCTCAGACCCGCTACTGATCGTCGCCTTGGTAGGCCTTTACCCCACCAACTAGCTAATCAGATATCGGCCGCTCGAATAACGCAAGGCCCGAAGGTCCCCTGCTTTCCTCCTCAGAGAATATGCGGTATTAGCTAATCTTTCGATTAGTTATCCCCCATTACTCGGTACGTTCCGATATATTACTCACCCGTTCGCCACTCGCCACCCAAGAAGCAAGCTTCTCTGTGCTGCCGTTCGACTTGCATGTGTAAAGCATGCCGCCAGCGTTCAATCTGAGCCAGGATCAAACTCTTATGTTCAATCTCTAACTTATAACTTCTGGTCTGCTTCAAAGAAACCAACAGGACAATGTCTAAAACATCATCTTGTCTGTCTTTTAAACAGTGTGAGGCCTAATGCACTCACACTTATCGGTAATCTGTTTTTT
>NZ_KV830551.1:0-363 GCF_001836795.1 Neisseria sp. HMSC061H08
AACGGATACGCACCCAATTCGCGTTTGAGCAGGGAAACCGCCGTTTGCGCCTGCCGACGGTAAAACGGCTGAATCACTTGGTCGGCCAACTGTTTCAGACGGCCGTCGTTTAACAGCGGCGCCGCAATCGCCGCGCCGAAACGGGTGGGCGACAGGTTCACAATCGCATTCAAACTGCTGACGGCTTTGACCACTTCCGGCGCGGCGACAATAATGCCGGTACGCACGCCGGGCAGGCCGATTTTAGAAAGGCTGAAGCAGAGGATGATGTTTTCGTGCCAGTTGAGCGTCACATCGCTGTAAATAATATTCGGGAACGGCATTCCGTAAGCGTTGTCGATAATCAGCGGAATCCCGTGTTCC
>NZ_KV830552.1:0-15687 GCF_001836795.1 Neisseria sp. HMSC061H08
GCCGTACCGTAGGTGCAGGTGTGGTTTCTTCTGTAATCGCTTAAGTTTAGAGGCCAATAGCTCAATTGGTAGAGTATCGGTCTCCAAAACCGAGGGTTGGGGGTTCGAGACCCTCTTGGCCTGCCAAATAAAAAATTAACCGGCCTTGTGCCGGTTAATTTTTTTGTACTTAAGTTTTAAGATTATTTGGAATTAATTAATGGATCAATACCACTATCTAAAATGAAGGCGGGTGGGGTATTGATAAGTGAGTAAAGATGACAGAACATCCGTCTGGACGCAAAGAAGACCATTCGAAAAAGGAAGTTGTGGTAAGGAATAAGCCGGCTCCTGAAAAGAAAGAAGGTCTGTTTGCATATTTTAAGAGCTCTTGGACTGAGTTCAAGAAGGTGGTTTGGCCGAGTCGTGATGAAGCGGTCAAAATGACTGTATTCGTGATTATCTTCGTTGCAGTTTTAGCAGCCTTCATTTATGCGGCAGATACAATTATTTCATGGTTGTTTTTTGATGTTTTATTAAATAGGAAAGGGTAAAGATGTCAAAGCGTTGGTATGTGGTACAGGCCTATTCCGGTTTCGAGAAAAATGTTCAAAAAACATTGAAAGAGCGTATTGCTCGTGAAAACATGGAAGAATATTTCGGTCAGATTCTCGTTCCTGTAGAGGAAGTGGTAGATATCAAGAATGGCCGAAAAACCATCAGTGAGCGTAAATTCTATCCAGGCTATGTGTTGGTCGAAATGGAAATGACCGATGATTCATGGCACTTGGTTAAGAGTACCCCTCGAGTAAATGGTTTTGTAGGTGGTAGCGGAAATCGCCCAATCCCAATTTCTCAAAAAGATGCAGATGCTATTTTGCAACAAGCCAAAACTGGTGTTGAGAAGCCAAAACCAAAAGTTGAATTTGAAGTGGGTCAGCAGGTTCGTGTGAATGAAGGTCCATTTGCTGATTTCAATGGAATTGTTGATGAAGTTAACTACGAGCGTAATAGACTGCGTGTTTCAGTTCAGATTTTTGGTCGTGAAACACCGGTTGAATTAGAGTTCGGTCAGGTTGAAAAGATTTAAGTGGTTTAATTCGCTTGAAAATTTTTTTTTAAGCGAATATAATCGCAAATTCTGTTTGGGAAGCGGAATGGTTCCGCGTTATACCCGTTTTTAGGAGTCCTTAAGTGGCAAAGAAAATTATCGGCTACATTAAACTGCAAATTCCTGCAGGTAAAGCCAATCCATCTCCCCCAGTTGGTCCTGCTTTGGGTCAACGTGGTTTGAATATCATGGAATTCTGTAAAGCATTTAATGCTGCAACCCAAGGTATGGAACCTGGTTTGCCAATTCCAGTCGTTATTACTGCTTTTGCAGATAAATCATTCACTTTTGTGATGAAAACTCCACCAGCTTCCATCTTGTTGAAAAAAGCTGCTGGTCTGCAAAAAGGTAGTTCTAATCCTCTGACTAACAAAGTGGGTAAATTGACCCGCGCTCAGTTGGAAGAAATTGCTAAAACTAAAGAGCCTGATTTGACTGCTGCTGATCTGGATGCAGCTGTTCGTACTATCGCTGGCTCTGCTCGCTCAATGGGCTTGGATGTGGAGGGTGTTGTATAATGGCTAAAGTATCTAAACGCTTGAAAGCTCTGCGCTCTTCTGTTGAAGCTAACAAACTGTACGCAATCGACGAAGCAATTGCTCTGGTTAAAAAAGCTGCTACTGCTAAATTTGACGAGTCTGTTGACGTATCTTTCAACTTGGGTGTTGATCCTCGTAAATCTGACCAAGTTATTCGCGGTTCAGTCGTTCTGCCTAAAGGTACCGGTAAAACAACTCGCGTAGCTGTGTTTACTCAAGGTGCAAATGCAGATGCTGCTAAAGAAGCTGGCGCAGATATTGTCGGTTTTGAAGATCTGGCTGCTGAAATCAAAGCCGGTAACCTGAACTTTGACGTTGTTATTGCTTCTCCTGATGCAATGCGTATCGTTGGTCAATTGGGTACCATCTTAGGTCCTCGTGGCCTGATGCCAAACCCTAAAGTAGGTACTGTTACTCCTAACGTTGCTGAAGCAGTTAAAAATGCAAAAGCAGGTCAAGTACAATACCGTACAGATAAAGCCGGTATCGTTCATGCAACTATCGGTCGTGCTTCTTTCGCTGAAGCTGACTTGAAAGAAAACTTCAATGCGTTGCTGGATGCTATCGTTAAAGCCAAACCTGCTGCTGCTAAAGGTCAGTACCTGAAAAAAGTTGCTGTATCCAGCACTATGGGTTTGGGTGTTCGCGTTGATACTGCAAGCGTGAACAACTAAGAAATTTTCAGGTGATCCGGTTTTCTGGATTGCCTGAATTTGGGCTACTTAAAATTAAGTAGATGTCCAAGACCGTAGGGATCGTAAGATTTAATCGTAACTGCCCTACGCAGACGGTAGTCCTGAAACACATTGCAAGATTGCTTGTAAGATGTCTTTTTAGGTTACCGCGCTGGTGGGATATCATTTCGGTATCCTGTTTATAAACAGTGGGAGGTAGACCTTGAGTCTCAATATTGAAACCAAGAAAGTGGCCGTAGAGGAAATTAGCGCAGCAATTGCTAACGCTCAAACTCTCGTAGTCGCTGAATATCGCGGTATCAGTGTTTCCAGCATGACTGAGCTTCGTGCAAATGCACGTAAAGAAGGCGTTTACTTGCGCGTTCTGAAAAATACTCTGGCTCGTCGTGCAGTAGAAGGTACTTCATTCGCAGATTTGGCCGATCAAATGGTTGGTCCATTGGTTTACGCTGCTTCTGAAGATGCTGTTGCTGCTGCTAAAGTGCTGCACCAATTCGCGAAAAAAGATGACAAAATTATCATTAAAGCCGGTTCTTACAATGGCGAAGTAATGGATGCTGCTCAGGTTGCTGAGTTGGCTTCTATTCCAAGTCGCGAAGAGCTGTTGTCCAAACTGTTGTTCGTTATGCAAGCTCCCGTATCAGGCCTTGCACGTGGTTTGGCTGCTTTGGCAGAGAAAAAAGCTGGCGAAGAAGCCGCTTAATCGATTTTGTTTCATTTAATCAATTATTTTTTAATACAATATTTGGAGTATAAATAGCATGGCTATTACTAAAGAAGACATTTTGGAAGCCGTTGGTTCTTTGACCGTAATGGAATTGAACGACTTGGTTAAAGCTTTTGAAGAAAAATTTGGCGTTTCTGCTGCTGCAGTTGCAGTTGCAGGTCCTGCAGGTGCTGGTGCAGCTGCTGCTGAAGAGAAAACTGAATTTGACGTAGTATTGGCTTCTGCCGGTGATCAAAAAGTTGGCGTGATTAAAGTTGTCCGCGCTCTCACTGGCTTGGGTCTGAAAGAAGCTAAAGACATCGTTGACGGTGCACCTAAAACTCTGAAAGAAGGTGTTTCTAAAGCTGAAGCTGAAGACATCCAAAAACAACTGGAAGAAGCCGGCGCTAAAGTCGAAATCAAATAATTTGATGCTTCCTATGAAGGCTGGCAGTTTTCTGCCAGCCTTATTTTGCTTCTTAAAATAAGCATCAGACATTGTTTACATTTATTTGCATAGTCTTTATAAAATCATTGCAAATAAATGTAAATATCAGGTTGATGCATGCCGTTGTTTCAGACGGTCTATTATTTAAAATTGCTTTTCGGAGTGTATATGAGCTATTCGTTTACCGAGAAAAAACGTATCCGTAAGAGTTTTGCAAAGCGAGAGAATGTCTTAGATGTTCCTTTCCTGCTGGCAACCCAAATTGATTCTTATGCGAAATTTTTGCAGCTGGAAAATGCTTTTGACCAACGCACTGATGATGGTCTGCAAGCGGCATTTAATTCTATTTTCCCGATTGTGAGCCATAATGGTTATGCGCGTTTGGAGTTTGTGCATTACACATTGGGCGAGCCTTTGTTCGATATTCCTGAATGTCAATTGCGCGGCATTACTTATGCGGCTCCATTGCGTGCCCGTATCCGTTTGGTGATTTTGGATAAAGAAGCATCTAAGCCGACAGTAAAAGAAGTTCGTGAAAACGAAGTGTATATGGGCGAAATCCCATTGATGACGCCAAGCGGCTCTTTTGTCATCAATGGTACTGAGCGCGTGATTGTTTCCCAGCTGCATCGTTCTCCTGGCGTGTTCTTTGAGCATGACCGTGGTAAAACACATTCTTCCGGTAAGCTGTTGTTCTCTGCTCGTATTATTCCTTACCGTGGTTCATGGTTGGATTTCGAATTTGATCCAAAAGATTTGCTGTATTTCCGTATCGACCGTCGCCGTAAAATGCCGGTTACGATTTTGTTGAAAGCTTTGGGCTACAACAATGAACAAATCTTGGATATTTTCTACGATAAAGAAACTTTCTATTTGTCTTCAAACGGTGTTCAAACTGATCTGGTTGCAGGCCGTCTGAAAGGTGAAACTGCCAAAGTTGATATCTTGGATAAAGAAGGCAATGTACTGGTCGCCAAAGGTAAACGCATTACTGCGAAAAATATCCGTGATATTACCAATGCAGGCTTGACTCGTCTGGATGTAGAGCCAGAAAGCCTGTTGGGTAAAGCATTGGCTGCTGACCTGATTGATCCGGAAACCGGCGAAGTATTGGCTTCTGCTAACGATGAAATTACAGAAGAACTGTTGGCTAAGCTTGATATCCATGGTGTAAAAGAAATTACGACCCTTTATATCAATGAATTGGATCAAGGCGGTTACATCTCCAGCACTCTGCGTACAGATGAAACTGCTGATCAGCAAGCTGCACGCGTAGCGATTTACCGCATGATGCGTCCTGGCGAACCGCCTACCGAAGAAGCTGTTGAGCAGCTCTTCAACCGCTTGTTCTTCAGTGAAGACAGCTATGATTTGTCTCGCGTAGGCCGTATGAAATTCAATACGCGCACATACGAGCAAAAACTGTCTGAAGCACAACAAAATTCTTGGTATGGCCGTTTGCTGAACGAAACTTTGGCTGGTGCATCTGAAAAAGGTGGTTACGTTCTGAGCGTTGAAGACATCGTTGCTTCCATTGCTACATTGGTTGAACTGCGTAACGGTCATGGCGAAGTAGATGATATTGACCACTTGGGTAATCGTCGTGTTCGTTCTGTGGGTGAGTTGACTGAAAACCAATTCCGCAGCGGTTTGGCTCGTGTAGAACGTGCAGTTAAAGAGCGTTTGAACCAAGCAGAATCTGAGAACTTGATGCCGCATGACTTGATCAATGCGAAACCTGTTTCTGCTGCGATTAAAGAATTCTTCGGCTCCAGCCAATTGAGCCAATTTATGGATCAGACCAACCCATTGTCTGAAGTTACCCATAAACGCCGTGTATCTGCATTGGGCCCGGGCGGTTTGACTCGCGAACGTGCAGGCTTTGAGGTGCGAGACGTACATCCGACCCACTATGGCCGTGTATGTCCTATTGAAACACCTGAGGGTCCAAACATTGGTTTGATCAACTCATTATCCGTTTATGCGCGTACCAATGATTATGGTTTCTTGGAAACTCCTTACCGCCGTGTTGTCGATGGCAAAGTAACTGAAGAAATCGACTACTTGTCTGCTATCGAAGAAGGTCGTTATGTGATTGCACAGGCAAATGCCGATTTGGACAAAGATGGTAATTTGATTGGCGACTTGGTCACTTGTCGTGAAAAAGGCGAAACCATTATGGCAACGCCTGACCGCGTTCAATATATGGACGTGGCAACCGGTCAAGTGGTATCCGTTGCAGCATCTCTGATTCCATTCTTAGAACATGATGACGCGAACCGTGCATTGATGGGTGCCAACATGCAACGTCAGGCCGTACCGTGTCTGCGCCCTGAAAAACCGATGGTTGGTACCGGTATCGAGCGCTCTGTTGCCGTTGACTCTGCAACTGCAATCGTTGCCCGCCGTGGTGGTGTGGTTGAGTATGTAGATGCCAACCGCGTTGTGGTTCGTGTTCATGATGATGAAGCGACTGCCGGTGAAGTGGGTGTCGATATTTACAACTTGGTTAAATTCACCCGTTCTAACCAATCTACCAACATCAACCAACGTCCGGCCGTAAAAGCAGGCGATGTGTTGCAACGTGGTGACTTGGTGGCCGACGGTGCATCTACCGACTTGGGCGAGTTGGCTTTGGGTCAAAACATGACCATCGCCTTCATGCCATGGAACGGTTACAACTACGAAGACTCGATTCTGATTTCAGAAAAAGTGGCTGCGGACGATCGTTATACTTCGATTCACATTGAAGAGTTGAACGTTGTTGCACGTGACACTAAATTGGGTGCAGAAGACATTACCCGCGATATTCCGAACTTGTCTGAGCGTATGCAAAACCGTTTGGATGAATCCGGTATCGTGTATATCGGTGCAGAAGTAGAAGCAGGTGACGTCTTGGTAGGTAAAGTAACACCTAAAGGCGAAACCCAACTGACTCCTGAAGAAAAATTGCTGCGTGCCATCTTCGGTGAAAAAGCGTCTGACGTAAAAGATACTTCATTGCGTATGCCTACCGGCATGAGCGGTACCGTTATCGACGTTCAAGTCTTTACTCGTGAAGGTATCCAACGCGACAAACGTGCTCAATCCATTATTGATTCTGAATTGAAACGTTACCGTCAAGATTTGGGCGATCAATTGCGTATTTTCGATAATGACGCATTCGACCGTATCGAACGTATGATTGTGGGTCAAAAAGCCAATGGTGGTCCGATGAAGCTGGCTAAAGGCAGCGAAATTACTACCGAATATTTGGCAAGCCTGTCCAGCAAACATGATTGGTTTGACATCCGTCTGGCTGACGAAGACTTGGCCAAACAGTTGGAACTGATTAAATTGAGCCTGCAACAAAAACGCGAAGAAGCGGATGAGTTGTATGAGATCAAGAAGAAAAAACTGACCCAAGGCGACGAGCTGCAACCGGGCGTACAAAAAATGGTGAAAGTATTTATCGCCATCAAACGCCGTCTGCAAGCTGGTGACAAAATGGCGGGTCGCCACGGTAACAAAGGTGTGGTATCACGCATTCTGCCGGTGGAAGACATGCCTTACATGGCTGACGGCCGTCCGGTAGACATCGTACTGAACCCGTTGGGCGTACCTTCCCGTATGAACATTGGCCAGATTTTGGAAGTTCACTTGGGTTGGGCGGCAAAAGGTATCGGTGAACGCATCGACCGTATGCTGAAAGAGCAACGCAAAGCCAGCGAGCTGCGTGAATTCTTGAACAAACTCTACAACGGTAGCGGTAAGAAAGAAGATTTGGACAGCCTGACAGATGAAGAAATCATCGAATTGGCTTCCAACCTGCGTAAAGGTGCATCTTTCGCCTCTCCTGTATTCGATGGTGCGAAAGAGTCTGAAATCCGCGAAATGTTGAACTTGGCTTACCCAAGCGAAGATCCTGAGGTTGAGAAACTGGGCTTCAACGACAGTAAAACTCAAATCACGCTGTATGACGGCCGTTCAGGCGAAGCATTTGACCGTAAGGTTACAGTCGGTGTGATGCACTATCTGAAACTGCACCACTTGGTTGACGAAAAAATGCACGCCCGTTCTACCGGTCCATACAGTCTGGTTACCCAGCAGCCTCTGGGCGGTAAAGCTCAGTTTGGTGGTCAACGTTTCGGTGAGATGGAGGTTTGGGCATTGGAAGCATACGGCGCGGCATATACGCTGCAAGAGATGCTGACTGTGAAGTCTGATGACGTGAACGGCCGTACCAAAATGTACGAAAACATCGTCAAAGGCGAACACAAAATCGATGCCGGTATGCCTGAATCCTTCAACGTATTGGTTAAAGAGATTCGCTCACTGGGCTTGGATATCGATTTGGAACGCTACTAAACAGAAGTTTTCAGACGGCCTTTTAAGGTCGTCTGAAAAAGCGGTTTCAGAATAAGAATGAAGCAATCGGCATTTAGGCCGTCTGAAATCAAAAGTACCGTTTCCCAATATCGAAAATCCGCCATGCGGTAAAAATACTTCCTTCAAGGAGCAAAAATGAATTTGTTGAACTTATTTAATCCGTTGCAAACTGCCGGCATGGAAGAAGAGTTTGATGCCATCAAAATCGGTATTGCCTCTCCCGAAACCATCCGCTCATGGTCTTATGGCGAAGTTAAAAAACCTGAAACCATCAACTACCGTACGTTCAAACCTGAGCGCGACGGTTTGTTCTGTGCCAAAATCTTTGGCCCTGTCAAGGACTATGAATGTTTGTGCGGTAAATACAAACGCTTGAAATTTAAAGGCGTAACCTGTGAAAAATGTGGCGTAGAAGTGACCCTGTCCAAAGTGCGCCGCGAACGCATGGGCCACATTGAATTAGCAGCACCTGTTGCACACATTTGGTTCTTGAAATCCCTGCCTTCCCGCTTGGGTATGGTATTGGACATGACTTTGCGCGATATCGAACGCGTATTGTACTTTGAAGCATTTGTGGTAACCGATCCCGGTATGACTCCGTTGCAACGTCGTCAATTACTGACTGAGGACGATTACTATAACAAACTGGACGAATACGGCGATGACTTCGATGCCAAAATGGGTGCAGAAGGTATCCGTGAATTGCTGCGCACCTTGGATATTACCGGCGAAATCGAAATCCTGCGTCAAGAGCTGGAATCTACCGGTTCTGACACCAAAATTAAAAAAATCGCCAAGCGTTTGAAAGTGTTGGAAGCCTTCCATCGTTCCGGTATGAAGTTGGAATGGATGATTATGGACGTGCTGCCGGTATTGCCGCCTGATTTGCGTCCGTTGGTTCCATTGGATGGCGGTCGTTTTGCCACTTCCGATTTGAACGATTTGTACCGCCGCGTTATCAACCGTAACAACCGTCTGAAACGTCTGTTGGAACTGCATGCGCCTGACATCATTGTTCGTAACGAAAAACGTATGTTGCAAGAAGCGGTTGACTCTCTGTTAGATAACGGCCGTCGCGGTAAAGCCATGACCGGTGCCAACAAACGTCCGCTGAAATCATTGGCAGACATGATTAAAGGTAAAGGCGGCCGCTTCCGTCAAAACCTGCTGGGTAAACGTGTGGACTACTCTGGTCGTTCCGTGATTACCGTAGGCCCATACCTGCGTCTGCACCAATGTGGTTTGCCAAAAAAAATGGCGTTGGAACTGTTCAAACCATTCATTTTCCACAAATTGGAAAAACAAGGTTTGGCGTCTACCGTTAAAGCTGCGAAAAAATTGGTAGAACAAGAAGTACCTGAAGTATGGGACATCTTGGAAGAAGTCATCCGCGAACATCCGATTATGCTGAACCGTGCGCCAACCTTGCACCGTTTGGGTATTCAAGCGTTCGAACCTATCCTGATTGAAGGTAAAGCGATTCAGTTGCACCCATTGGTGTGTGCCGCATTTAACGCCGACTTTGACGGTGACCAAATGGCTGTACACGTTCCATTGAGCTTGGAAGCACAAATGGAAGCACGCACGCTGATGCTGGCTTCAAACAACGTATTGTCTCCAGCCAACGGCGAACCAATCATCGTACCTTCTCAAGATATCGTATTGGGTCTGTACTACATGACCCGCGACCGTATCAATGCTAAAGGCGAAGGCAGCCTGTTTGCCGATGTGAAAGAAGTGCATCGTGCATACCATACCAAACAGGTTGAACTGGGTACGAAAATTACCGTACGTCTGCGCGAATGGGTGAAAAACGAAGCAGGTGAGTTTGAGCCTGTTGTTAACCGTTATGAAACAACCGTCGGCCGTGCATTGTTGAGCGAAATCTTACCTAAAGGCCTGCCGTTCGAGTACATCAACAAAGCGCTGAAGAAAAAAGAAATTTCTAAACTGATTAACGCATCATTCCGTCTGTGCGGCTTGCGTGATACAGTTATTTTCGCCGACCACTTGATGTATACCGGTTTCGGTTTTGCGGCTAAAGGCGGTATTTCCATTGCGGTTGACGATATGGAAATTCCGAAAGAAAAAGCAGCCTTGCTGGCCGAGGCTAATGCCGAAGTTAAAGAAATCGAAGACCAATACCGTCAAGGTTTGGTGACCAACGGCGAACGTTACAACAAAGTGGTCGATATTTGGGGTCGTGCCGGCGATAAGATCGCTAAAGCGATGATGGACAACCTGTCCAAACAAAAAGTCATCGACCGTGACGGCAACGAAGTTGATCAAGAGTCCTTCAACTCTATTTACATGATGGCCGACTCTGGTGCCCGTGGTTCTGCAGCTCAGATTAAACAGTTGTCCGGTATGCGTGGTTTGATGGCAAAACCTGACGGCTCCATTATTGAAACGCCTATTACCTCTAACTTCCGCGAAGGCCTGACCGTATTGCAATACTTTATTGCGACCCACGGTGCGCGTAAGGGTTTGGCGGATACCGCGTTGAAAACGGCAAACTCCGGTTACTTGACCCGTCGTTTGGTAGACGTAACCCAAGATTTGGTGGTTGTTGAAGACGATTGCGGTACTTCAGACGGCTTTGTGATGAAGGCAGTGGTACAAGGCGGTGACGTAATTGAAGCTTTGCGTGAGCGTATTTTGGGCCGCGTTACTGCTTCTGATGTTGTCGATCCTTCGACTGGCGAGACTTTGGTGGAAGCCGGTACATTGTTGACCGAGAAACTGGTAGATATGATCGACCAATCCGGTGTCGATGAAGTCAAAGTCCGTACACCGATTACTTGTAAAACCCGTCATGGCTTGTGTGCGCACTGTTATGGTCGCGACTTGGCACGCGGTAAACTGGTTAACGCCGGTGAGGCAGTTGGTGTGATTGCTGCACAATCCATTGGTGAGCCAGGTACTCAGCTGACCATGCGTACGTTCCACATTGGTGGTGCGGCATCTCGTGCGGCGGCAGCCAGCCAAGTAGAAGCTAAATCCAATGGTACAGCACGTTTCAGCAGTCAAATGCGTTATGTTGCCAACAACAAAGGCGAGTTGGTTGTCATTGGCCGTTCTTGTGAAGTAGTGATTCACGACGATATCGGTCGCGAACGTGAACGTCACAAAGTACCTTACGGTGCAATCCTGCTGGTACAAGACGGCGAAGCCATTAAAGCTGGTCAAACCTTGGCAACTTGGGATCCGCATACCCGTCCGATGATCACCGAACATGCAGGTATGGTGAAATTCGAAAACGTGGAAGAGGGTGTTACCGTTGCGAAACAGACCGACGATGTAACTGGTTTGTCTACTTTGGTAGTGATTGACGGCAAACGTCGTTCCTCTAGTGCTTCTAAACTGTTGCGTCCGACTGTCAAACTGTTGGATGAAAATGGTCTGGAAATTTGCATTCCTGGTACGACTACCCCAGTTTCTATGGCATTCCCGGTCGGTGCGGTGATTACCATTCGTGAAGGTCAGGAAGTCGGTAAGGGTGATGTGTTGGCGCGTATTCCACAAGCGTCTTCTAAAACCCGCGATATTACCGGTGGTCTGCCACGCGTAGCCGAATTGTTTGAAGCACGCGTGCCGAAAGATGCAGGTATGTTGGCAGAAATTACCGGTACCGTTTCCTTCGGTAAAGAAACCAAAGGTAAACAGCGTCTGATTATTACCGACGTAGACGGTGTAGCATACGAAACCCTGATTTCTAAAGAGAAACAGATTTTGGTACATGACGGTCAAGTGGTAAACCGCGGTGAAACCATCGTAGACGGTGCCGTAGACCCACACGACATTCTGCGTCTGCAAGGTATCGAAGCATTGGCTCGCTACATTGTTCAAGAGGTGCAAGAGGTTTACCGCCTGCAAGGTGTGAAGATTTCCGATAAACACATCGAAGTCATCATCCGTCAAATGTTGCGTCGAGTGAACATTGTCGATTCTGGTGATACAGAGTTCATTACCGGTGAGCAAGTTGAGCGTGGCGATGTGATGCTTGCCAATGAAAAAGCCATGGCTGAAGACAAAGAGCCGGCACGTTACGAAAACGTGTTGTTGGGTATTACCAAAGCTTCCTTGTCTACAGACAGCTTCATTTCAGCGGCATCGTTCCAAGAAACAACCCGCGTCTTGACAGAGGCCGCTATTATGGGCAAACAAGACGAGCTGCGTGGTTTGAAAGAGAACGTAATTGTTGGTCGTTTGATTCCTGCCGGTACAGGTTTGACCTACCACCGCAGCCGCCATCAACAATGGCAGCAAGCCGATCAAGAAACTTCTGAAACCGAAGCTTCAGACGAATAATCCCTCGGGATTGTTGTGAAAATAAAACCGCAAGCCAGTCTTGCGGTTTTATTTTTTAGAGGACTTAAAAGAGGGTAGAGTTTAAGGCCGTCTGAATAAATAAGGAAAGCAATGGAGAAAATAAGTAGAGAACCAAATTGCGGACTTATTTAAAAATGACAAAGGCCGTCTGAATGTTTCAGACGGCCTTTGTTTCTAAAATTTAGGCATAAATTGGAAAACACCAAACTTTATCAGTCATTTGCTTGACTAAACCCTTGCAATAAAAATATAATTCCAATCTTGTCGACATGGTGTCGGCAAGTATTTAACTCAACAGGACGAGAAAATATGCCAACTATTAACCAATTGGTACGCAAAGGCCGTCAAAAGCCTGTGTACGTAAACAAAGTGCCTGCACTGGAAGCTTGCCCGCAAAAACGTGGCGTGTGCACCCGTGTATACACAACTACCCCTAAAAAACCTAACTCTGCATTGCGTAAAGTATGTAAAGTTCGCCTGACCAACGGTTTTGAAGTAATTTCATATATCGGCGGTGAAGGCCACAACCTGCAAGAGCACAGCGTTGTATTGATTCGCGGTGGTCGTGTAAAAGACTTGCCAGGTGTACGTTACCACACTGTACGCGGTTCTTTGGATACTGCAGGTGTTAAAGACCGTAAACAAGCCCGTTCTAAATACGGTGCTAAGCGTCCTAAATAATTATCGGGACTCAAATAGGCACGTCGGCCGCCTAAGCTGAACAACGGCCGAGTAAGTGAATACTCAATTGGGTATTCATGGGAATTGACCCAACTGAATAGATTAAAGGAAATTAAAATGCCAAGACGTAGAGAAGTCCCTAAGCGCGACGTACTGCCAGATCCTAAATTCGGCAGCGTTGAGCTGACTAAATTCATGAACGTATTGATGATTGACGGTAAAAAATCTGTTGCAGAACGTATCGTTTACGGTGCGCTGGAACAAATTGAGAAAAAAACCGGCAAAGTAGCAATCGAAGTATTTAACGAAGCCATTGCAAACGCCAAACCTATCGTGGAAGTGAAAAGCCGCCGTGTAGGTGGTGCAAACTACCAAGTTCCTGTTGAAGTTCGTCCTTCACGTCGTCTGGCTTTGGCAATGCGCTGGGTTCGCGATGCGGCCCGTAAACGTGGTGAGAAATCTATGGACCTGCGCTTGGCAGGCGAATTGATTGATGCGGCTGAAGGTCGTGGCGGTGCGTTGAAAAAACGTGAAGAAGTACACCGTATGGCTGAAGCTAACAAAGCATTCTCTCACTTCCGTTTCTAATATCGAAAGGCTAACAAAATGGCTCGTAAGACCCCTATCAGCCTGTATCGCAATATTGGTATTTCTGCCCATATTGACGCGGGTAAAACAACCACAACAGAACGTATTCTGTTCTATACAGGTTTGACTCACAAGTTGGGTGAGGTGCATGACGGTGCAGCAACTACCGACTACATGGAACAAGAGCAAGAGCGTGGTATTACCATTACCTCTGCTGCTGTGACTTCTTATTGGTCCGGTATGGCGAAACAGTTCCCTGAACACCGTTTCAACATCATCGATACCCCAGGACACGTTGACTTTACCGTAGAGGTAGAGCGTTCTATGCGTGTATTGGACGGCGCAGTAATGGTTTACTGTGCAGTAGGCGGTGTTCAACCTCAATCTGAAACCGTATGGCGTCAAGCTAACAAATATCAAGTTCCTCGCTTGGCATTTGTAAACAAAATGGACCGTCAAGGTGCCAACTTCTTCCGTGTTGTAGAGCAAATGAGAACTCGTTTGCGTGCAAACCCTGTGCCTATCGTGATTCCGGTTGGTGCGGAAGACAGCTTCAGCGGTGTTGTTGACCTGTTGAAAATGAAATCCATTATTTGGAATGAAGCCGATAAAGGTACAACCTTTACCTATGGCGATATTCCTGCTGAATTGGTTGAGACTGCCGAAGAATGGCGTCAAAACATGATTGAAGCCGCAGCAGAAGCCAGCGAAGAATTGATGGACAAATACTTGGGCGGTGATGAGCTGACTGAAGAAGAAATCGTAGGCGCATTGCGTCAACGTACTTTGGCAGGTGAAATTCAACCAATGTTGTGCGGTTCAGCATTCAAAAACAAAGGTGTTCAACGTATGTTGGACGCAGTTGTAGAATTGCTGCCTGCTCCTACCGACATTCCTCCAGTTCAAGGTGTTAACCCTAACACTGAAGAAGCCGACAGCCGTCAAGCCAGCGATGAAGAGAAATTCTCTGCATTGGCATTCAAAATGTTGAACGATAAATACGTTGGTCAGTTGACTTTCATCCGCGTTTACTCTGGTGTGGTGAAATCTGGTGATACCGTATTGAACTCTGTAAAAGGTACTCGCGAACGTATCGGTCGCTTGGTGCAAATGACTGCTGCAGACCGTACTGAAATTGAAGAAGTACGCGCTGGCGACATCGCAGCCGCTATCGGTCTGAAAGACGTAACCACTGGTGAGACCTTGTGTGCAGAAAGCGCACCGATCATCTTGGAACGCATGGAATTCCCTGAGCCGGTAATCCATATTGCCGTTGAGCCGAAAACCAAAGCCGACCAAGAGAAAATGGGTATTGCCCTAAACCGTTTGGCTAAGGAAGACCCTTCTTTCCGCGTTCGTACAGATGAAGAATCTGGTCAAACCATTATTTCCGGTATGGGTGAATTGCACTTGGAAATTATTGTTGACCGTATGAAACGCGAATTCGGTGTGGAAGCAAACATCGGTGCGCCTCAAGTGGCTTACCGTGAAACCATCCGCAAAGAAGTTGAAGCTGAATACAAACATGCCAAACAATCTGGTGGTAAAGGTCAATACGGTCACGTTGTGATTAAAATGGAACCTATGGAACCAGGTGGTGCAGGCTACGAATTTATCGACGAAATTAAAGGTGGTGTGATTCCTCGCGAATTTATTCCGTCTGTCGATAAAGGTATTCGCGATACTTTGCCTAACGGTATCGTTGCCGGTTACCCAGTAGTTGATGTACGTGTGCGTCTGATCTTCGGTTCTTCACACGACGTTGACTCCTCTCAACTGGCCTTCGAATTGGCTGCGTCTCAAGCCTTCAAAGAAGGTATGCGTAAAGCCAACCCAGCTCTGTTGGAACCAATCATGGCAGTTGAGGTGGAAACACCTGAAGAATACATGGGTGACGTAATGGGTGACTTGAACCGCCGCCGTGGTGTTGTATTGGGTATGGATGATGACGGTATCGGCGGTAAGAAAGTTCGTGCCGAAGTACCTCTGGCAGAAATGTTCGGTTACTCAACTGACCTGCGTTCTGCAACCCAAGGTCGCGCTACTTACTCCATGGAGTTCAAAAAATACGCTGAAGCTCCTGCTCACGTAGCTGCTGCTGTAACTGAAGCCCGTAAAGGCTAATCAGAAAAGGCCGTCTGAAACTGAAAATAAATTTTCAGACGGCCATTGTTCTTTAATCGATCTTTATATGTAAAGGAATTAGCTCATGGCTAAGGAAAAATTTGAACGTAGCAAAC
>NZ_KV830553.1:0-24382 GCF_001836795.1 Neisseria sp. HMSC061H08
AGGGAGTGATTGGTGGCGGAAACAGCCGAAAATCTGTGTCTAGGTTTCGGCTATTGGGGGAAAAGGAATTTTGCAAAGGTCTCGGCCTGTAAGCAGTGTTTGGGAAAAGTGAAAAAGGTTGGTTTTTGAAATGGCGAAATAGGGAAGAAGGGGGCTTGAGGGAGAATCGGGCATAAACCCAAAATGGGGACGAATAAAAGGGCGTGTATCGAAACACGCCCTTTTTAGAGATTCAGACGGCCTGTGATTCCGCCTGTTCGCTTTGGTTGAGGATTTTAATCAGTTTTTCGGCTTTTTCCGGGTCTTCGCAGCGCAGGATTTTGGCGGCATCGTTTTCGAGATGGCCGGTGTGGCTGTGCAGGATGATGTTTTTAACCGAAAGCAGGTTGTTGGGGTTCATGGAGAAGCGACGCAGGCCCATGCCGAGCAACAGTCGGGTGAAGACAGTATCGCCGGCCATTTCGCCGCAGATGGATACGCCTTTTTCCATGCGGTTTGCCGTGCGGATGATGTGTTGCAGCGTTTTGAGGACGGCAGGGTGGCCGGGTTGGTAAAGGTGGCTGACGCTGTCGTCGCCGCGGTCAACCGACAAGAGGTATTGAATCAAGTCGTTGGTGCCGATGGAGATGAAATCGACGAGTTTGAGGATGCTGCCGACGGTCATGGCGGCGGCCGGGATTTCAATCATGCAGCCGATGCTGACCGAGCCGAAGGCTTCGTCGCGTTCGGCAAGTTGGCGTTGGGCCGTGTCCAGATGGATAAGGCATTGGCGCACTTCGGAAATAGATGTAATCATCGGCCACATCATGCGCACGGGACCGTGGGCGGCAGCGCGGAGGATGGCGCGCATTTGGGTGCGGAACATGACCGGCTCGGCGAGGCACAGGCGGATGCCGGTCAAGCCGAGTGCAGGGTTGAGATTGCCGTTGGGCGTGCTGTTTTGGCCGAACCAGCGCGGATTTTTATCGACACCCAAATCGACGGTGCGGATGGTAATGCTTTTGCCTTTCATCTTTTTCACAATCGTGCTGTACACTTCGTATTGCTCGTCTTCAGACGGTATGGTGTCGCGGTTGAGATAAAGAAATTCGCTGCGGAACAGGCCGACGCCGTCCGCGCCGAAGTTGTGCAGGGCTTTGATGTCTTCGGCGGATTCGATGTTGGCTAAAAGTTCGATGTTGATGCCGTCGGCCGTGGTGGCGGCGGTTTTTTTGATTTTGTTGAGTTCGCGCTTGTGGCTGCGGTATTCACGGGCGAGGCGGCGGTATTCGTTGAGGACGACTTCGTCGGGATTGATGATGAGGACGCCGTTGATGCCGTCGACAATGACGATTTCGTTTTCAGTGATGAGTTTGCGGGCGTTGTGCAGGCCGATGACGGACGGGATGTCGAGGCTGCGGCCCAAGATGGCGGTGTGGCTGGTCGGGCCGCCGGCATCGGTTACGAAGGCGGTAATGTGCTGTTCTTTGAACAATACGGTATCGGCAGGCGAGAGGTCGTGCGCGATGAGGACGGTGTCGTCAAACAGGTTGCCGGCGAGGTTGATCTCGTTGCTTTGACCGACAAGGTTGTTGTGGATACGGCGGACGACTTGGAGCATGTCCTGTTTGCGTTCGCGCAGGTAGTCGTCGTCGATGATGTCGAACTGGGCGGCGAGCTTGTCGCTTTGCTGTTTCAATGCCCATTCGGCGTTGATTTTCTGTTCGCGCAAAATGTCGATGGGTTCGCGCGAGAGGGTAACGTCGGTCAGCAGCATTAGGTGCAGGGAGATGAACGCGCCCAATTCGGTCGGGGCATTTTCGGGAATCGCGCCGCGCAGTTGTTCCAATTCTTTGCGCGTGGCTTTGATGGCGTTGTCGAAACGGGCAGCTTCGGCATCGAGTTTGTCGGGATCAATGTCGTATTGGGGGACTTCCGTTGTGCCGCGCGTGATGAGGTGGGCGTGGCCGATGGCAATGCCTTTGCCCGCGGCTACACCGTGTAGGACGATGCTCATTATTCGCCCTCGCCGAAGTAGTCGTTGATGAGGTCGGTCAACGTCTGCATGGCGGCGGCTTCGTCTGCGCCTTCTGTTTCCAGCTCAATCACGGTGCCTTTGGCGGCGGCCAGCATCATCAGGCCCATGATGCTTTTGCCGTTGACGCGGTTGCCGTTTTTGGTAACCCAGACTTCGCTTTGGAATTGGGAGGCGGTTTGGGTAAATTTGCTGGAGGCGCGTGCGTGCAGGCCGAGTTTGTTGATGATTTCGATTTCTTGTTTGAGCATGGATGTCCCCTAAATGTTCGTAAAGTGAATGTTTTCAGACGGCCTTAGCCGTGTTCTTTGCACACCAGGTCTTCAGGTGCGGATGTAATGGCGAAAATGCCCCGGATGGCAGCTTCTTTGACGGTTTCGGTGAAGTCGGAGAGGTTTTCGGCTTGTGATGAGTATTGGATGGCTTTAATCATCATCGGGGCGTTGAGGCCGGTCAGGATGGCGGATTTGTTTTCGCGCACCAGCCGGCGTGCAGCGTTGCACGGGGTTGCGCCGAAGATGTCGGTCATGATCAGCACGCCGCGGTTGTCGGGAAATTCCTGCAACGCGGCGATGGCGTTGTTGATGATGTCGTTTTGATCCTCGTCAGGCTGTACGCCGAGGATGTGGAGATTTTCGGGGAAGCCGTTGGGAAAGAAATGGTCGGCCAAACCGCGATAGGCTTCACCTATGGTTTCATGTGTAATGATTAACAAACCTATCATGATGTGTTCCTAGCATGGGGGTTGAGGCCGTCTGAAGATTTTTCAGACGGCCTTTGTTTTATTTATTGTTTAAGGCGTAGATTTCGCCGAGGTTGCGCCAGCAGCCGGCGGCATCCATACCGTAACCGAAGACGTAGCGGTTGGGTACGTCCAAACCGACATAATCGGCTTTGGTCGGTTTTTCTTTGTCGATCAGCTTGTTGGCAAACACGGCCGCACGGCAGCTTGCCGCGCCCATTTTCAACAGTTTTTCCTGAATGGCGGCCATGGTGTGGCCTTCGTCCAGAATGTCGTCCAAAACGACAACATGACGGCCTTTGATTTGCTCGGGGTCGGGCATGCGTTTCCAGTTGAACGCGCCGCCTGCGAGTTTGTCGCCGTAGCGGGAAACGTGGACGTAGTCAAAGTCCAAAGGGAAGCGCAACAGCGGCAGCAGCTGCCCTGTAAACACCACCGCGCCACCCATTACCGGCAGGAGCAGGGGGTATTTGTCGCCCAAGTCGCGGGTAATGTCGTCGGCAACTTTTTGCAAGGCCGCGCGGCATTGTCCTTGGTCAAACAGCAAGTCGGCATTGTCCAGCATGGCTTGGGTTTCAAGGCGTTTGGTTTCTAAGTCGGTCATGATAGGTCGTGTTGGGTGCGGTTAAAAACAAATTATATAGCGGATTCAATCAATTTTCGATACAAGGCGCGGCAATAGTGTAGTGAAAGTGAAGGGAATTTGAGCCGACCACGTTCAGACGGCCTTTTGCCCTTCCGCTTCGTCCACCAGCAAAAATGCCGTCAAAGCCAAAGCGGTCAATAGCGCCGTCAACACCATCGCCCGTCCGTAATTGTCCGCACCGGCGCGCCCGAGATAATCGTAAATCAAGGTGGTCAGCGTCTGCCATTCGGGGCGGGACAGGAACAATGTGGCCGCAAATTCGCCGATACACGTTGCCGAAGCCAAAGTCAGGCCGCGCCGTAAGGCCGGTTTCAATAAAGGCGCGGTGACATAACAGGCCGTCTGAAAACCGTTTGCGCCCATGGTACGCGCTGCTGCCGTGTAATCTTTGGGCAAACCGTCCCACGCGGCCAATACATCTTTGGCCACAAACGGATACGCCAACAGCGCATAAGTCGCGGTCAGCAGCCACAGCGAAGCTGTCCACTGCGGATAGAGCAGCAAAACGCCAAACGCGATGCACACGGGCGACACCATAAACGGCAAAAACATCAGCGCGCGCAACCACGCCATTTGCCGTGCCGCCGCCGCATACAGTACGCCCAAAACCGTTGCCGCCGCCACGGCTGCCGCAGAGAAACGGACAGTGTTCCACACAGCCGCCCACGTTTGCGCTTCCAGCAAGACTGCCCACGAAGAGCCAGCCGATACCGCCTTGAGCCATACAGCAGCCAAAGGCAGCAGGCAGCAGACTGCCAACATGGCCAAAACCATTGCCGTCAGCCATTTTTCCCAAGCCCATATCGGCGCACGCGGAGGCAAAGGCGAGACCGACTTATCCACAGCCACGCGTTTGCTCCAATACGCATACAAACCGCCTGCCGCCGCCGTAACCGCCAGCACCAGCCACACCAACACCGACGCACGCGCCATGTCCAACTCATACGCCACCAGCCGGTAGATTTCCACTTCCACCGTTGCAAAACGTTCTCCGCCGAGCAGCAAGGCCAGCCCGAAGCCTGAAAAACAATATAAAAACACCAGACACGCACCGCCGGCAACCCACGCGCGCACCACCGGCCATTCGACCCAGACAAACCGCCTCCACGCATCCGCGCCCAAAGATTGCGCCGACAGCAACCGCGCCTGCGGCACTCGCACAAATCCTTGATACGCCGAGCGCACCAAAACCGGCAGGTTGAAAAACACATTGCCGTAAATCAGCAGCCACGGCGTGTCCTGCCAACCTGCCGCCAGCATACCGTGTGCGCCAAATAAAGCCAGTACGCCCATGCCCGCCACCAAAGTCGGCATCACAAAAGGCAGCATCAGCAGGCGTAAAACCGTGCGCCGTCCGGCGAAGTCCATCCGCGCCAGCACCCACGCCGCAGGCACGCCCAAAGCCGTGACCAAGACGCAGGTCAAAACCGCCTGCGCCACCGTCCAGCCCAAGCGCAGACGCATATAGTCATCAGCCACCACTTCCGCCCAAGCGCCTTCGCCGTCGTAAAACGCCAGCGACAGCAAAGGCGCGGCCACCATGACCGCCAAGAAACCCAAAGGCAGAAGCAACAGCGCACACCGCCGAATCCAAATCTGCATCGATGCGTACCCGAGAATAAAAACGCCTATTTTAGCCCGAGTTCGGCATAGGAGGTGGTATTCCTGCCCTTGTTTTCAGACGGCCCGGGCAGCCTGATGGATAAAACCGCCGTTTCTTCAAATTTTCCAAACATTTACGAAATTTCTTTAAAAAGGCAACATAATTGGTTGGGCATTTTTGTTACAATGCCGCCGATTCAAAAAACCAAACAAATCAAAAACAAGGAAACATTATGACCGCTACACGCCCACAAACCTACGATGCCGTCGCGCGCGCGTTGCATTGGCTGACCGTACTCGGTTTCATCGGCATCCTCTCCACCATTACCGTTTGGACCATCTACGATGGTGAAGAATGGGTCAAATCGCTCTTCGGCGTGCATAAATCCATCGGTTTCATCACGCTGCTGGTGATTGCCGTGCGCATTGTTTGGGCTCTGCTCAATGCGTCTAAACGTCCTGCCGCCGACAGCTTTGCCGCCAAAGCAGGCCACCTTGCCCTTTACGTCTTCATGCTCGCCGTTCCCGTTATCGGCATGATCCGCCAATACGGCGGCGGTCGCGGCCCGTTGAAAGTATTCGGTGTCGAAGTGATGCAGGGTTCGCCAGAGAAAATCGAATGGATGGCCAACCTCGGCAATATGGCGCACGGCAAACTCGGCTGGCTGCTTTTTGCGCTTGTCGCCGGCCACATTGCCATGGTCGTTGTTCACCGCATTCAAGGCCACGATGTTTTATACCGCATGATCGGCCACCGTTCTTAAGTGTAAAACGGTAAACAGCCAAGGCCGTCTGAAAACAGTTTGACCAAGCAGAAACTGTTTTCAGACGGCCTTTTTGTATTTGTGTTAATCTGCAAAAGTAGAGCAGGTATTTTGCCTGACTGTTGTCTAAATACTGTAAACCGTACCGAGAAACACCATGACTGCTCCCATCCTCGCCATCACCTCCGGCGAACCGGCCGGCATCGGCCCCGACATCTGCCTTGATTTGGCTTTCGCCGACCTTCCTTGCCGCCCCGTTGTTTTGTGCGACAAAAACCTGTTGGCGCAAAGGGCCGAACAACTCGGCAAATCCGTCATCCTGCACGACTTTCAAGCCCAAGCGGCTGAACCGTTGCCCAAGGGTGAACTCGAAGTCCTGCATATTCCTTTAGATGCCGAGTGTCGGGCGGGCGAACTCAATCCTGCCAATGCCGCGTATGTGCTCCGACTGCTGGATACGGCGTATCAAGGCATTTCAGACGGCCTGTTTGCCGGTATGGTGACCGCGCCGCTGCATAAAGGCATCATCAACGATGCCCACGCAGGCAACGGCTTTTTCAGCGGCCATACCGAATACCTCGCCGAAAAAAGCCATACCGAACAAGTCGTCATGATGTTGACCGGCGGCGGCCTGCGTGTGGCATTGGTGACCACTCATCTGCCGCTGAAAGATATTTCCGCCGCCATCACGAAGCCTTTAATCGAGTCGGTTGTCCGCATTCTTGAACACGACCTGCGCCATAAGTTCGGCATAGCCAAACCGGTCATCCTCGTTACTGGCCTCAACCCCCACGCGGGCGAAGGCGGCCATTTGGGACACGAAGAAATCGACACCATTATTCCGGCACTTCATGCCCTGCAGGCCGAAGGCATAGACGCGCGCGGCCCTTATCCGGCCGATACCGTGTTCCAACCCTTCCTGCTCAAAGATGCCGATGCCGTCCTCGCCATGTATCACGACCAAGGGCTGCCGGTGCTCAAATACGCCGGTTTCGGCGAAGGCGTGAACATCACCCTCGGCCTGCCCTTTATCCGCACTTCTGTCGATCATGGCACGGCATTGGGTTTGGCGGGCACGGGCAAAGCCGATTCCGGCAGCCTGATTACCGCCGTTCAAGCCGCGCTGGATATGGCGCACAATATGCAGAAACAGGCCGTCTGAAACGTGGAGGCTTGATCGTTTGCAGGCGTAAAGTGTTCCCGTAAAAGCATCATCAGGGGATATTTGCCTGTCGGTTTGATGAAGCCGATGGATGTTTGGACAATAATCTGCACTTTATTTGAAAAAACATATAAAAAGGCCGTCTGAAACTCCGATATTTTGGGTTTCAGACGGCCTTTTGGTTTTTTTTTGGTTTACCAAATTTCAGACAAAGTTTCTTTGACTTTGGCCTTCACTTCCGCACCGAAGCGGCGGCTGAGCATTTTGCTGAAATCATCTTGCGGCGTGTAGTTGACCAGCTCGGGTGCTTTGACAACATCGCGGGCAACGCTGTAAATGCTGCCGAAGTCGTCAATCAGGCCGACCTGTTTGGCTTCTTTGCCGGTGTAGATGCGGCCGCTGAAAACATCGGGATATTGTTTGTCTTTCAATCGCGCGCCACGGCCGAGTTTGACGGCTTTGATAAATTCTTGGTGGATATCGCCCAACATGGTTTCCCAGATTTGGGTTTGTGCCGGCGTTTCAGGCGTGAAAGGGTCGCCCATGCCTTTGTTGCTGCCGGCGGTTTTCAGACGGCGTTTGACACCGGCTTTGTCCATCAGGCCGGTAAAGTCGAAACCGCCGCCGATCACGCCGATGCTGCCGACAATGCTGGAAGGGTCGGCGTAAATTTTGTCGGCTGCGGCGGCAATGTAGTAGCAGCCGGAAGCGCACATGTCTTCGGCAACGAGGTAAACAGGGATATCTTTGTGTTCGGCTTTGAGGCGGCGGACTTCGTTAAAGGCGGTGTTGGACACGACAGGCGAACCGCCGGGGCTGTTGGCGCGGATGATGATGGCTTTGGCGTTGCTGTTGTTATAGGCGGCTTCCATGCTGTCGCGCAGGATTTGGACTTGGTCGTCGATGTCGTTGCCGATTTCGCCGGTCAGGTCGATAACGGCGGTGTGTTCGCCGCGGGCGTGGATGCTCGTGGTTTTTCCTTCTTCTTCTGCAAAGCCGAAGATCAGGCTGAGGAAGATGAGGACGGCGACGCCGCGCCAGATATTGCGCCAAATGCGGGCGCGGCGCTGTTCTTGGTAGGCGGCGAGGAGGACTTCGCGCAGGGTGTTGCGCTCCCAGTTGTCAACAGGTGTGGAGGCTGAAGATGGTGTGTTTGGGGCATCGCCTTCACGGTGGATTCGGTATTGCATGATGTGATGTGCTTTCTTGTAGGCCGTCTGAATGTTCAGACGGCCTTATCGGTTTTAGTTGATGGAATAGCCGCGCAGGTATTGCGTACGTTCGCGGGTCATACGGGTTTCACACTGCAGGCGCAGGTATTCTGCTTGTGCGGCGCTGTCTGCGGACGCGGCTGCTTGTTGGCAGTTGAGTTTTTTGCTTTGAATCCAGGCGCGTTGTTCGCCGAGGATTTGTTGTTTGACATCGCTGTCCATGCCGCCCCAGAGGTCGTTGATCTCGCTGTCTGCCTGACGGTTTTGCGCACGCGCGTTGTCGAGTTCGCTTTGGCTGAGGCCGGGCGGCTCGTTGCGCGGAGTTTCACGGTCAGGGCGCAGGACTTCGTAGTCTGAATTATCGTCATCATCGGTCAAGCCGACGGCTTGGCTGGCGGCGTTGTTTTCGAGGATGTCTTGCGGATTGACAGTCGGCGGCTCTTCTGTGTTTTGGTTTTGCAGCAGCTTGATGGCCTGCTCTTTTGATACAGGCTTGCCGTCTATCATGACGATGCTTTTCACGCCGTAGGGCAGCAGGGTGGCGGAAAGGGTTTGGGCCGTGGTGCTCAGGGTGTTGTCTTCGAGAACCGGTTTGCCGTCTTTGTCGGGAGTGTAGAGCAGGGTGGTGCTGAACGTGTTGTTTTCAAACGTCAGGTTGCTGCCCATCAGTTTTTGTTCGAGCATGTCAGACAACGGAGTGTTGCCGTAAATCAGCGGGCTGTTGTCTATGGCCGTTTTGAGGATGGTGTCGGGAATACGGATTTTGAGGTTGGCGCGGCAGATGGCTTTGCCGTCGTCTTCGGTTTCTTTGGGGTCTTCAAGCAGGGTTTCTAATTCGAGGCCGGCGGCGATGATTTTATCGGCGTCGACGAATTGGCGGTTGTCATTGCGGGCGAAGGAGCGCGCTTGTTGTTTGAGGGTGTCTTCGATGGTGGTACGGATGTTTTGCAGTGTGGCCGGTTGGGCGCAATCAAGTGCGGCTTTGGGCTCTTCTTTGCTGCATGCGGCAAGCAGAATCGTGCTTAAAATCAATACGGAAGCGGTTTTTTTGTACATGTGTACTCCTGAAGGTGACGGCCTTTCAGACGGCCTGACGTGTCTATCATAGCAAAAGCACTTGCAGCAAGTAAATGCGGCAAGTGCTTTTCTATGTCGGACGTATCAGCCTTTGATGACGCTGACGAAGCCGGAGAGGATGGCGGCGTTGAGCAGGTCAACGAAGAACGCACCCACCATAGGCACAATCAGGAAGGCTTTGTGCGAAGGGCCGAAAGTTTGGGTAATGGACTGCATATTGGCAACGGCAGTCGGGGTGGCGCCCAAACCGAAACCGCAGTGGCCGGCTGCCAAGACGGCGGAGTCGTAGTCGCGGCCCATGAAGACGTAGGTAACGAAGGTTGCGTACAAAATCATGACGACGGTTTGTACGGCCAGGATGATGGTTACCGGGCCTGCCAGACCGGTCAATTCCCACAGTTTCAGGTTCAGAAGGGCCATGGCGAGGAAGAGCGACAGGGAGGCGTTACCGAATACGTCGATGGCGCGGTCGAACATATTGACTTTGAAGGTTGCAGTCAGGACGTTGCGGATGACCACGCCGGCAAACAGACACCATACGAATTTAGGCAGGTCGAAGAAGGCTTTGTCGTAGCCGTCGACGATTTCGGCAAAAGCCAAACATGCGGCAAACATCGCGAGTGTTTCGACAGCGGAGTCAGCCGTAATCAGACGGGTACGTTGTGCTTTTTCGAAGACGTCGTCGGTTTGGTCGTTGTCAACTGGTTTTTTGTTTGTTTCCAGAGGTTTGCGACCCATTTTGTTGATCAGGCGACGGGCAACGGGACCGCCGATCAGGCCGCCGAATACCAGGCCGAAGGTGGCGGAAGCCATACCCAAGCCGGTTGCGCCGGTCAGGCCGAATTTGCTTTCAAAGTCAGGACCCCATGCGCCGGCTGTACCGTGACCGCCGGTCAGGGTAATCGAACCGGTAATCAGGCCGATCAGCGGATCCAGACCCAATGCGCTTGCCAAGCCGACACCGACGAAGTTTTGGACGATGATGAATGCACCTACCACGGCGGTAAAGATGACCAAAGGCAGGCCGCCCGCTTTCAGACGGGAGAAGTCCGCGCTCAAACCGATGGATGTAAAGAAGATGAGCATGAACGCATCTTGCAGCGGTTTTTCAAATTTGAAGCTGACGCCGTAGGCTTCGTGCAGGGCGAACAGGACGATAGCGGCAACCAAACCGCCGGCGACCGGCTCGGGAATATTGAAGTCTCGTAAGAATTTGATTTTTTGAACCAGAAATTTACCAACCAGCAACACGAGCGTGGCGGCAATCAGTGTGTAATAACTGTTGAATTCCCATTCCATGTTGTTTCACCTCCTAGAAATGTTTTTCCGAGTATCCGTTTCTTTCCGGATGCAGTGTGTTTCAACGCTTGGCGTTATCCGCCGAGTGTCATGGTATTGATGCGCGGACAAGGTGTTTCCGGAAAGAAATGAAAACGATGGCTTGTCCGTGAAAAATAACTGGCAAATATTAGGGGAATAGTTAAAGATTGTCAAAAAATGCGTGTGTAAATCTTTTCAGACGGCTTTTTTCCCGATGGCATGATGCGCTTCGCGGCGCCATTGTTCCAAGAGGGATGTTAATAACCCGGCCGAGGCATGCCCGTTGCCGATGGCGGCCTGCAGCCAGTAGCAGGCAGTCGGAACATGGCAGCTTACACCTTGCCCGTGATAGTAGAAACAGGCGAGGTGGTATTGGGCGGAAGGGTGGTTTTGTTCGGCTGCGATGGCGTACCAGTGGGCGGCCGCCCGAGGGTCTTGCGCCGTGCCGAGGCCGTAATGGTAGATGCGGCCCAAGGCTGCCGCCGCATTTTTATGATGGAACTCGGCCGCTTCCATGTAATTTTTGCGCGCGGCATTGTAGTCGGCAGGACGGCCGATGGCGCGGGCTTGTGCTTCCGCCAAACGGTATGCGGTCTCGGTTTGTTGCTGTTGCAGGGCGGCTGTTTTGATTTGTTCGTATTGTTGCGGATGGTACAGCGCGGCATCGCTGATAAGTTTTTGTGCGGCGGCGGCAGAACCCAGCGCGGCGGCACGGTGGTAGTAATCGTGCGCGACATGGTTGTCGGCTTTGATGCCGAGGCCGTAGCGGTAGAGGTCGCCCATGATTTTCAGGGCTTCGGGATGGTTTTTCTCGGCGGCGGCTTTGGCATAGCGCGCCGCTTGGAACGAGTCTCGTTCGGAAAGTTCGCCGGTCAGGGCATATTGGGCCAGCTTGGCTTGAGCTTCCGCTTGTTCCTTGTCGGCGGCACGACGATACCATTCCAAGGCTTCGGGTCGGCGTTGGGCGGCAAGAAGGTCGGCCAGCAGGGTTTGTGCGGCGATGTGACCGGCTTGCGCGGCTTGTTCGAGGTATTGTTCGGCTTGTGCGTGGTTTGGGCTGACACCTGTGCCGTAGAAGTAGATTTGACCGAGTTGCCAACAGGCGGCCGTCACGCCGAGCGCGGCCGCTTTTTCGTATTGTTCGACGGCTATCGCAACGTCGCCTTGGCGTTGATGATGGCGCGCCAGATGGTAATACGCGGGCGCGGCATATCGGGCGGCAGCAAGCTCCGCCCAGTAGAGCGATTGTGGATCGTTGTGCTGCGCGTGGTAACGCATGAGGATTAATTGGGCTTCTGGGTGTCCCTGCTCACCCAGCCAGGCGTATTCGTTAAGAAGCTGTCCGGTCGGGGTGCCGTTGTGTTCGCGCTGTTGCAGCAGGGAGAAGAGTGCTTTGGGATGGCGTTGGGCCGCGGCGGCTTCCAACCATGAAAGTGCCTGCTCCGGTTGGCCGTTTTGCAGCAGATGGTTGCCCAATACGAAAGCAGCTTCCGCATAACCCTGCTTTGCCGCCTGTTGCAACAGGGGCAGGGCTTGGGCGGTATGGGATTGTTCCAAAAGGGCGGCGGCTTGCCGGTAGAGGATTTCAGGAGCGGCGGTCATGGTTTGCGGGCGGATAAAGTGGAAGACGGGTGCTGCGGCATATAGGCGGCGATGCCGGTCGATGGCTTTGTAAAAAATAGGGCTTGGCACAGTTTTGCAGTTGCCTTACCGGCCTGCCTTTAAAGATGTTCGGCTTGTTGTATTATTTTCCTGGGGAAACATCTCTATTCAGTGCGTTACAAAGCTTTCGGCTTGAGTCGGCATACGTTCATGACAGCTTGGTCATTATACTGTTTTTGTAATTTATTGTTAATGATAAATGCGGTTTTTTTATGGTTTGTTTACATGACAGCGGATGGGATGTTGATTGTTTCAGGCCGTCTGAAATGTTTTTCAGACGGCCTGAATTATTTTTGCTAAGTCAGGTTGCTGGAATGGAAGGGGCAGAGGTTTTTTTGTCGGGGAAAAACACCTGACTGTAGAAGTTGCCGTTAATTTGGGTCATGTTGAGGTGGTACATTCGGTAGGCATGGAACAGCTCTTTGTCAGGCGGTGTCGGATGATTCCAAAATTCTGCCAAGGTATTTTGGTCGGTTATGCCGGGAATATCATAATAGGCACGGTCGAGCACTTTGACAGGCATATTGTGTATCAGTCCGGACAGGCCGCTGGTGCTGTTGATGGTAACCATGCCGAGGCCGTGGCGTAGGAAAGCGGGCAGGGGGACATCATGGACGTAAGTCACGCGGCCTTTGAGTTTGGGGTGTTCTTTGATAAAGCGTTTAATGTCGCGCCAGTAGTCGATAAAACCGCGGTCCATCGGATGATGCTTGATGATGATGTTGGTATCGGCAGGCGCGTGCGCGGCAAAGGAGGCCAAAATATGGAGCAGGAAGCTGCGGACGCTGGAAAAGTCACAATGGATGCGGACTTGGCTGTCGTTGAATACCTGCAAGGGAACAATAAAAAATTTGCCGTATTTGCCCGTCTCCACGCGTTTGGCGATTTGGATGTCTTCAATGTAGTAGTTCAAACGCTTGAGGATGGAGATCGACCACAGTTTGAGGTAATGGCCGGCATTGGATGCGCGGTGGTGGATGTAGTTTGGGTACTTGTTCGGGTTGCGGAACAATTCGATATAGTAACGGACGGCGTTTTTGGCCATGGGCATAAACCCGCCGCGTACCGGCGTCGGCGCTTTGTATTCTTGCTGGGCCAGCTTGGGGAATTGTTCCAAAAAAAAGTCGGCACGGCGCGGTAACGGGGAAAATGCGTTGACGCCGTCTTTTTCTAGGGTGATGTAGTAGGGGCGGAAATAGCCTTCTTCAAACGCCCAGAAACCGACTTGGTTTTCGTTTGCAATGCGTTTTGCAATGACGTGATAAGGGCGTGTGTCGCCAAAGCAGACAACGGCCTGGATGTGATGTTGAACGATGTATTCTTGCAAAAACTCAGGAAAGGCATCGTAGTTATCGTTAAAAACAACGGTATGAGCTTGAGTGGGCGGATAAAAATAGTCGTCGCCTGCATTAAAGTTGAATTTATGGACGGTTTTGCCGTTTACAGTCAGCCAGTCGGCAAGACGCAGAAAAAAATTGCCGACAGGACCTTGAAGCAGCAGGATATTTTCTGCGCTTTCGATCAGGTTTTGCAGGTTGTTTTTGAGGACGGTCTGTTTCATGTCGCAATGTGGTTTTGTTTTTTATGTAATAGTTTTAGGTTGAACTTTCAAGCATACGCCAAGCGTATTAACGATGCAAAGGCAATGATGCCGCAATAGAATCAAGTTTATGATATATCGTTAATTTAGATGGTATTTATTTGAAAGATCGATATAGTTGTTTGATTTTACCTAATTTTTTAGCAAAGTGCCCGCGATGTAATCCGTTGTTGTTTTTTTGCATATTTTTTTGACGTATCAGGATTTGGGCTGCAGTTTCCGCATTGATGGCCTGATGGGTTTCGGGGTGGATGTAGTCGGGATAGTGGATGAGTGTGCCGGCAATCAGCTGCCAAAGCTCAAGCCTGCGGCTGTGGCGTGGAATGGGCAGCAGATCTTGGGTAAGCCCCCAGCCTGCATAGAAAGGCAGGCCGTAGCAGCTGACTTTTTTGCCGCGCAACAAGGCTTCAAAACCGGTCAGCGAAGTCATGGTATGTACTTCGTCTGCGTATCGGAGACAGGTCAGGATATCGGCTTGTTCGGCGGTTTGGTCGGCATATCGTGCAGCATCTTCAGGGGAAATATGGCCGATGCGGTTACCGCTGACTACATCGGGATGCGGTTTGTAGATGATATAGGCATCGGGATTGCGTTCGCGTACGGTACGGAGCAAATCCAGATTGCGATAGATTTTGGGTGAACCGTAGCGGATAGACGCATCATCTTCAACCTGTCCGGGAACGAGGATTACGGTTTTGTCGGTTGACGGGGCGGTGAAGTCTGAGCTGCCGACGTTGTATTTGCTGATGTGGTTTTCGGTCAGCATTTTTTGCAGCTTCAAGGCTGTCTGAAAGTCTTGATCGTCGAAGTTTTGGTTTTGCAGGATGTGTTCAAGACGGGACGGGGTTTCGGCATTGAAATAAATGCCCATATCGTCGGTAACGAGCGACAGCGGCGGGACTAAATTAGAACCAAGCCCGACCGAGCGGATAAAGCCGTCTTCCATACGCAACAGGGGGATGTGGTGTTGTTCAGCAAAACGGACGATGGCCTCTTTGCCGTTGCCCCAAGCTAGGATGCGTGCATCGTCGGACAGTTTGACCCCTGCCAGTTTTTGGGTGGAGGAGATAAATTTCAGACGGCATGAGGGTACGTTAAAGAACGGTTTGGCAACCGCGCGTTTCCACAAAGACATGCCGACGCAATACAACTCGCCACGCAATTTGTCGTTTTTGCGTTTGACCGTCGCCAGATAGTCGATGACATCAAAAAGGCTGCCTGCTTCGCCGGTATTGGGGTTGAGGTAGCGGCTGTATTGCAGATAGGCCGCGGCGAAGAGTTGCAGCAAGTTGCGGGGGGGCGCGGCGTTGGGTTTGAACAAGGCTGTCGATTTCAGGATGGCGGTCGTCACTTACACCCCATCCGGCATACCATGGCAGGCCGAAGGTGGTCAGCGGCTTGCCGCACAAAAGCGCCTCAAAACCCATTTGTGAGGTAACGCAATAAACTTTATCGACGTTTTGCAACAAAGAAATCGGATTGATGTCTTCTGCCAAAAGATGGACACGGTGTTGCTGCGCCAGTTGGGTCAGATAGCCTTGTTTTTTGTCGCACAAAACATCGGGATGGGTTTTTACCCAGATATCGGCTTGCGGGTTTTCATTTAAGGCCGTCTGAAACATCAGTTCAAACGTAGAGGCGTCTGCGCCGCCATATTGGATGGCCATATCGCCGAAGGTTTGGTCGATAATGAGGACGGTTTCGGGTTTGGATGGGGAGCGTAAAGGATGATCGTCTGAAAGTTCGGGCGCGTGGTTGTATTTGGACAGATGGTGTTGCAGGATGAAATCCATCGCCTGTCGCGCCTGAGCCAAGATTTCAGACGGCATGGTATCGGCGGCAAGAATCAGTTGTTCCAAACGCGAAGGACGCGTGGTGTCGTAGTAGATGCCGATGTCGTCATAGACGATGGAATAGGGCGGATAGCCGGCAACACCCAGTCCGAGCGATCGCAAAAAGCCGTCTTCCAAAGCAATAAAGGGAAGCTGGTGTTCGGCGGCAAAAGCACGCGCTTTGTGTGTCGTCGGGCGCAAACCCCATCCGACAACAGTCTCTGCACCTTTTCCGTCTTTGCAGATATGAAACTCAGGCAATAGGGTGGAGAGATGGGGAATTTTGCGGATGCCACGAGAGGGAATGTAGGCGTTTTTCACAATGCGTTTTCGTCGATTATTGTTATTAATAGATTGTAGGCCGTCTGAAAAGAGGAGCATTCTTTCAGACGGCCTGAATTATTTTTAAAACTTTTTAAAACGTGACTGCTTCGGCCAATACTTTGCCTGCCAAGTCTTTAGGCGATAGGTTTGGCTCGCCCTGCAGCGGCCAGTCGATGCCGACTGTCGAATCATTCCAAATCAGCGAGTGTTCGGCTTTGGGGTTGTAATAGTCTGTGCATTTATAGACGAACTCGGCTTCATCGCTCAGTACATAGAAGCCGTGTGCGAAACCTTCGGGTACCCACAGTTGGCGTTTGTTTTCTGCGGACAGAATTTCGCCTACCCATTTGCCGAAAGTGGGGGAGTCTTTACGCATATCGACGGCTACATCGAATACTTCGCCGACAACCACGCGCACGAGTTTGCCTTGTGTGTTTTCAGTTTGATAGTGCAGGCCGCGCAATACGCCTTTGCTGGATTTGGAGTGGTTTTCCTGCACAAAGGTGCGGTTGCAGACTTGGCTCTTGAACCACTCGTCGCGGAAGGTTTCCATAAAAAAGCCGCGCGAGTCGCCGAAGACTTGGGGCTCAAGCAGTTTTACGTCAGGAATGGCGGTATCAATGATGTTCATCGTTTTATCTTTCATCTAAAGGCCGTCTGAAAAGTTTCAGACGGCCTCAAACATTATTTTTTCAACAGGCGCAGCAAATATTGGCCGTATTGGTTTTTCGCCATTGGGCGCGCCAGTTCTTCCAGTTTTTCATCAGAAAGCCAACCATTGCGCCAAGCGATTTCTTCCAGGCAGGCGATTTGCAGGTCTTGGATGTTTTGTACGGTTTGGACGAATGAAGCGGCTTCGTGCAGGCTCTCGTGGGTGCCGGTGTCCAGCCATGCGAAACCGCGTCCCAAAAGTTGTACCGACAATGAACCGTCTTCCAAATACATTTGGTTGAGGTCGGAGATTTCCAATTCGCCACGGGCGGACGGTTTGATTTGTTTGGCGAACTCGACGACGCGTTGGTCGTAGAAGTACAAGCCGGTTACCGCCCAATCGGATTTGGGCTGTTGCGGTTTCTCTTCGATAGACAGGGCGTTGAAGTTTTCGTCAAATTCAACCACGCCGAAACGCTCGGGGTCTTTGACTTGATAGCCGAATACGGTTGCGCCTTGGGTCTTGGCGGCGGCCTGTTTCAATGTTTGCGTAAACGATTGGCCGTAGAAAATATTGTCGCCCAAAACCAAGCAAACATTGTCGTTGCCGATAAATTCTTCGCCGATGATAAATGCCTGTGCCAAGCCGTCCGGGCTGGGTTGAACGGCATAGCTGATGGAAATGCCGAAATCGCTGCCGTCGCCGAGCAGGCGTTTGAAAGAGGCGTTGTCTTCGGGCGTGGTAATCACCAAAATATCGCGGATTCCTGCCAGCATCAATACGGACAGGGGATAGTAAATCATGGGCTTGTCGTACACGGGCAGCAGTTGTTTGGATACACCGCGCGTGATGGGGTAGAGGCGCGTGCCGCTGCCGCCGGCGAGGATAATTCCTTTCATGGGTTTTCTCCTGAGTAGTGTGTGTTTGCGTGATTTTCAGACGGCCTAATATGGGAACAGGCCGTCTGAAAACTTATTTTCCAGTGCCTAAACGTTCTAAACGGTAGCTGCCGTTCAATACGTTTTGCCACCAGGTTTTGTTGTCCAAATACCATTGCACTGTTTTGCGGATGCCGGATTCGAACGTTTCCTGTGGTTTCCAGCCCAGCTCCCTGCCGATTTTGGCAGCGTCGATGGCGTAGCGCACGTCATGGCCGGGGCGGTCTTGTACGAAAGTAATCAAATCTTCATAACGCGCCACGCCGGCCGGTTTTTCAGGAACAAGCTCTTCCAGTAGGGTGCAGATGGTTTTGACGACTTCAATATTGGCTTTTTCATTGTGGCCGCCGATATTGTAGGTCTCGCCGACAACACCTTCGGTAACAACCTGATACAGCGCGCGCGCGTGGTCTTCGACAAACAGCCAGTCGCGGATTTGCATACCGTCGCCGTAAACGGGCAGCGGTTTGCCGTCGAGTGCGTTCAGAATCATTAACGGAATGAGTTTTTCCGGGAAGTGGTACGGGCCGTAGTTGTTGGAGCAGTTGGTTACGATGGTTGGCAGTCCGTAAGTGCGCAGCCATGCACGTACGAGGTGGTCACTGGACGCTTTAGAAGCAGAGTAGGGGCTGGACGGCGCGTATGGCGTGGTCTCGGTAAATAAATCGTCCGTACCGTGCAAATCGCCATAGACTTCATCGGTAGAAATATGGTGGAAGCGGAAGGCTTCGCGTTTTTCAGACGGCATTTGTTGCCAGTAGGCGCGGGCCGCTTCAAGCAGATTGAATGTGCCGACAATATTGGTTTGGATAAACTCGCCTGCCGAATCAATAGAGCGGTCGACATGGCTTTCCGCAGCCAAGTGCATCACGGCATCAGGCTGGTGTTGTGCGAATACGCGGTCGAGTTCGGCGCGGTCGCAAATATCCACTTGCTCAAAAGCATAGCGAGGATTATTGGCTACCCCAGTCAAAGATTCCAAATTGCCGGCATAAGTTAGTTTATCGACATTGACGACAGAGTCTTGGGTGTTTTGGATAATATGACGGACAACGGCAGAACCGATAAAGCCCGCGCCGCCGCTAACAAGGATTTTTTTCATAAGTTTCAGAGGATAGTCAAAATAATATAAACGGATTATAGCAGACAGAAAGTGTGTTTTTCAGATAAAGAGGCCGTCTGAAAACATCTCTTTCAGACGGCCTGTATCAGGTCAACTTAATCGTCGTAGCCATTTGGGTTGTTGCTGACCCAACGCCATGAGTCTTCCATCATCTGCGCTAAATCACGCTTGGTTTCCCAACCGGTCTGCGCTTTGGTGTAGGCAGGGTCGGCATAGAAACAGGCCAAATCGCCATCGCGACGCGGTTTGATTTGGAACGGAATGGTCAAACCGGAGGCCGCTTCAAAGGCACGGATGATTTCCAATACCGAGTAAGCACGCCCTGAACCCAAATTAAACAGGTGTACACCCGAAACATCGCTTTTCGCCTGCATGGCTGCCACGTGGCCTTCCGCCAAATCCATCACATGGATATAGTCGCGCATACCCGTACCGTCTGGGGTAGGGTAGTCATCACCGAAAACCGACAATTGCGGCAGCTTGCCTGAAGCCACTTGGCAGATATAAGGCAGCAGATTGTTCGGGATACCGTTTGGCTGCTCGCCGATCAAACCGCTTTCATGCGCACCGATAGGGTTGAAATAGCGCAACAAAATCACGCTCCAGCGCGGATCGGCCTTTTGGATATCCGTCAAAATGCGCTCCACCATAGACTTAGACGTGCCGTAAGGGCTGGTCGTATCCCCCGGTTGCATATCTTCCGTATAAGGCACTTTGCCCGGATCGCCGTAAACCGTAGCCGATGAGCTGAACACAATCTTAAATACACCGGCACGTGCCATTTCTTCAGCCAAAACCAAGCTGCCCGACACATTGTTGTCATAGTATTTCATTGGTTCGGCCACGCTTTCACCGACTGCCTTTAAGCCGGCAAAATGGATGACGGCATCAATATCATGTTCTGCAAAGATTTGACGCAACACTTCACGATCACGGATATCCCCTTGGTAAAAAGGCACAGACTTGCCGGTAATCTTTTCCAAGCGCGGGAGGATGTTGGCAGACGAATTGCACAAATTGTCCAAAATCACGGCATTAAAGCCTGATTTCAACAGGGAAACAACGGTATGGGAACCGATAAAACCGGTACCGCCGGTGATAAGAATAGTCATTGGTTTTCCTTATACAGCATATGTTATCTTGTTTTGAATGAAGTGTATCAGTATTATCCTTTGTCTTCCCAAAAATTATCTTACGTTGTGCTGTCCTATCAATCGTTCAGATGGAATATGAAGGAATATATGAACATTACCCAAATCCTCTCTCAAGAACTCTCTGCCACCACTGCGCAAATTAATGCCGCTATTGAGCTTTTAGACGACGGCGCGACCGTCCCTTTTATCGCGCGTTACCGTAAAGAAGCCACGGGTGGGCTGGACGACACGCAGCTGCGCCAGCTTGCCGAGCGGCTGCAATACCTGCGCGAGTTGGAAGAGCGCAAGGCTGTTGTTTTAAAAAGCATTGAAGAACAAGGCAAACTTTCAGACGACCTCAAAGCGCAAATCGAGGCCGCCGACAACAAAACCGCGCTGGAAGACCTGTATCTGCCCTACAAGCCCAAACGTCGCACCAAAGCGCAAATCGCGCGCGAACACGGTTTGCAGTCGCTGGCGGACGTGTTGCTTGCCGAACAGCCGCAGGACGTGGAAGCCGCCGCGCAAGGCTACCTGAACGAAAACGTTCCCGACACCAAAGCCGCACTGGACGGCGCGCGCGCGATTCTGATGGAGCAGTTTGCCGAAGACGCGGAACTCATCGGCACGCTGCGCGATAAGTTGTGGAACGAAGCCGAAATCCACGCGCAAGTCATTGAAGGCAAAGAAACCGAAGGCGAAAAATTCAGCGATTATTTCGACCATCGCGAACCTATTCGCACTATGCCCAGCCACCGTGCATTGGCGGTTTTGCGTGGCCGCAACGAAGGCGTGTTGAACATTGCCCTCAAATACCAGCCCGACGACACGCCGATTACGCAGCAAAGCGAATACGAGCAAATCATCGCCCGTCGCTTTAAGGTTTCAGACGGCCACAAATGGCTGCGCGACACCGTACGCCTGACTTGGCGCGCGAAAATCTTTTTGTCGCTGGAGCTTGAAGCCTTGGGCCGTCTGAAAGAAGCCGCCGACACCGACGCGATTACCGTGTTTGCCCGCAATCTCAAAGACTTGCTGCTTGCCGCGCCTGCCGGACGGCTGACCACTTTGGGCCTCGACCCCGGCTACAAGAACGGCGTGAAATGCGCCGTGGTGGACGATACGGGCAAGCTGCTGGATACGGTCATTGTCTATTTGCATCAAGAAAACAATATGTTGGCAACGCTGTCGCGCCTGATTAAGCAACACGGCGTGAAGCTCATCGCCATCGGCAACGGCACCGCCAGCCGCGAAACCGACAAAATCGCGGGCGAACTGGTGCGCGGAATGCCGGAAATGGGGCTGCACAAAATCGTCGTTTCTGAAGCAGGTGCGTCGATTTATTCCGCGTCCGAACTGGCGGCGCGTGAATTCCCCGACTTGGACGTTTCCCTGCGTGGCGCAGTGTCCATTGCCCGCAGGCTGCAAGACCCGCTCGCCGAGTTGGTCAAAATCGACCCTAAATCCATCGGCGTGGGCCAGTATCAGCACGACGTGAACCAAAGCCAACTCGCCAAATCGCTGGACGCAGTGGTCGAAGACTGCGTGAACGCCGTCGGTGTGGACGTGAACACCGCCTCCGCTCCGCTCTTGGCGCGGATTTCCGGTTTGAATCAAACCCTTGCCCAAAACATCGTCGCCTACCGCGATGAAAACGGCGCGTTCGACAGCCGCAAAAAATTGCTGAAAGTACCGCGTTTGGGTGAAAAAACCTTCGAGCAGGCGGCGGGATTTTTGCGGATTAACGGCGGCAAAGAGCCGCTGGACGCGAGCGCCGTCCACCCCGAAGCCTATCCCGTCGTCGCCAAAATGCTGGCGCAACAAGGCATTAGCGCCGCCGAACTCATCGGCAACCGCGAGCGCGTGAAGCAAATCAAAGCGTCCGACTTCATCGACGAACGCTTCGGCCTGCCGACGATTTTGGATATTTTGTCCGAGCTGGAAAAACCCGGCCGCGACCCGCGCGGCGAATTTCAGACGGCTTCATTCGCCGAAGGCATCCACGAAATCAGCGACTTGCAAGTCGGCATGATACTCGAAGGCGTGGTCTCCAACGTCGCCAACTTCGGTGCGTTCGTGGACATCGGCGTCCATCAGGACGGCTTGGTGCACATCTCCGCCCTGTCCAATAAATTCGTCCAAGACCCGCACGAAATCGTGAAAGCCGGTGACGTGGTGAAAGTGAAAGTGCTGGAAGTCGATGCTGCGCGTAAACGTATTGCGCTGACTATGCGGCTGGATGACGAAGCGGGCGCGGAAAAACGCAGCAAAAGGCTGCATGAAACCGAAAAACGCAGCGCAAACAGCCGCCCCGGCAAACCACCGCGCGAAAAGCAGCCTGCAAATTCGGCGATGGCGGATGCGCTGGCGAAGTTGAAAAGATAGGGCTGCCTGAAGTGTGATTTAAAATAGTTTATTAAAACAATACATTAAAACTGACTTGTAAAAAAAATCCCGTTTTTTTATCATATCGAAGCGATATAGCAAAAAAATGGGATTTTTTTATCAATTAACTGAAAACCTAAAATGTACTCGATCGAACAATTCCCTCCCGAAGCAGACCTCGAAACGGTCCCTGTCTTGAAAAAACTGAATTCCGCCCATCGTTATCTGGCTGAATTAAAAGGTATCTGCCGCAGCATTCCCAACCAAGGCATTCTGATTAACACGCTGTCTTTGCAGGAAGCCAAAGACAGTTCCGAAATCGAAAATATCATTACCACCCATGACGAACTGTTCCGTGCAGGAATATCGGCAAGCCAGTCTAGTCCTGCCATCAAAGAAGTGCAGAATTATGCTTCAGCACTGCATTGCGGCTTCGGCCTTATCCAAGAACACGGAATGCTGACCAACAATCATATTTTGACAATACAGGCCGAGTTGGAAAAGAACCGTGCCGGATTCCGCAAACAGTCGGGAACGATGCTGAAAAACGACCGTACCGGCGAAACCGTCTATACGCCGCCGCAACATATGGACGATATCATTCGCCTGATGAGCAGATTGGAAGCATTTATCAATGACGACAACACGGAAAAACCTATCGACCCGCTGATCCGCATGGCGTTGCTCCATCACCAGTTTGAAAGCATTCACCCGTTTTACGACGGCAATGGCAGAACCGGTAGAATTATTAATGTGCTGTATCTGGTTTTAACCGGGTTGCTGGATATTCCCGTTTTATACCTCAGCCGTTATCTGGTACGGAACAAAAGCGAATATTACCGACTGTTACAATATGTACGCGATACGGGTGAATGGGAAGGCTGGCTGCTGTATATGCTGGAAGCCGTGGAACAAACCGCCAAGGACGGCATCGATACCGTGCAGCACATCCATCAGGCGATGTTGGACTACAAACACCGCATCAGGCAAAACTTCAGCTTCTACAGCCAAGACCTGATTAACCACCTATTCAATCATCCCTACACAAAAATCGATTTCCTGATGAAAACGCTGAACGTTTCTCGCCCTAGTGCCGCCAAATATCTAGACGAACTGACAGAAGGTGGGTTCCTTTACAAAGAAAAGATAGGCAGAAGCAACTACTATATCAATATTGCGCTAATGAGTATATTAACACCAACTAATTGATAATATTTGAAATTTATACAATATTAAATCAATATATTGTTTGCCATCATGCTTGATGGCTTATCGATATAAACAAGCGTATAGTTCTAAATATCACAAACCCATCATCACAACCTTAGGAGTTCAAACCATGAAACCTGTTTTGTTTGCCGCGCTGATTTCCTGTTTCTCTGTTGCTGCGTATGCGGCCTGTACCGACAGCCAGCAGCAGTGCGTGATTTATAAAAACGGCAACGTCGCGACAGAAGGCGGCTGTACGGTCAGCAAGTGCCAAAGTGCCGATGCGCAAGTGTTGAAATGGAAGCTGAAAAACGGCAAAGGCGTAACCGTGGAAATCGGAAAAAACGGTAAGGTTTTGGTGAACAAAAAACCGGGTGCGAAAGCGAACAACAGCAATGCATCAGGCATGGGTTTGACATGTTATGCCGCCGATGCGGACAAACGCGAACAGTTCTGCTCGACCAATTATTGATTGGATTGTTGCTTTGATTAAAGGCCGTCTGAAAAGTGTTTCAGACGGCCTTGATGTTTATCCTTCCGATATTTTTTCATTGAGAAAGTCGATAAAGCTGCGGACTTTCGCGCTGAGAAAGGCCCTGTCGACATAAGTGGCGTTCAGTTGGTTTGCCCAGATGGTGTAATCGGGTAGGAGTTGGATCAATGTGCCGTCCTTCAATTCCTGCTGGACTGCCCAAAGGGGCTGATAGCCTATGCCTGCGCCTACTTTAATCAGCTCGCGTATCATCAGTGCGTTGTCGCTGCGGATAACCGGGGAGAGGTGGAGAATGGCTTTTTCTCCGGTGTGGTTTGTCCGCTGACTTGTCCTTCCTCGTCAATTTCTATGGCCTGACGCTGTTTGCTGCTGGCGGTCTGAATAATGGTGGCGTCAATGACGGCGGCGGATGCTTTCTCTACTTTTAGGTTTTTTCGGCCAGTTGGCAATTAATCAGTTTGAGCAATTCGGACAGGGTGTCGTCTTGCGCCAG
>NZ_KV830554.1:0-541 GCF_001836795.1 Neisseria sp. HMSC061H08
TGGAGCCGAGTTTTTCGATATTGGTGCTGCCGCTGTCGCCGTTGAAGGTCAGGCCTTTGGTGTCAACGGCGGTTTTGGCATCCACACCTTTTTGGATTTCGGCTTTGGTGCCGTCAGCCAAGTCGATGCTGTAGTCGGTCACGTTGTCGGCCTTTTCAGCGGCGGTAACGGTCAATTTGCTCGAACCGGCGCTCGCAGTCGTGCCTTTGGCGTTGACGGTGTAAACGTCTTGGCCGTTCTTGTCGACGGTTTTAACCACGTCTTTAATGTTGGTACCGGCACGTACTTCGGTACGGGCGGCGGCGCTTTGCTGTTTCAGCTGGCTGTAGTTGACGGCGTCGTTGTCATCGGTACCGGCGGCAACGTTGGTGATCTTGTTGCCGGCGGCATTGATGCCTGCCTTGGTCACACTCGGGCCACCGGTAATGGTGAGGCCGTCTGTATTCAGTTTGCTGTTGCCTGCGGTGACGCTGTCAACGGTGATGTCTTTGGCCAGTTTCAGCTGTGCGCCACCGGCTACGGTTTCGCTGATGATGTTGCT
>NZ_KV830555.1:0-20269 GCF_001836795.1 Neisseria sp. HMSC061H08
TTGGGGGAAGGACTTTTTTGCAAAGGTCTCAGGCCGTCTGAAATTTCAGACGGCCTTTTGATTATGTTTTAAAGAATAGGACGTAGCTTAGAGGCTCATACGCCGTGGCGGTCGAGCCAACGTTCGGCATCAAGCGCGGCTTGGCAGCCGGAAGCTGCGCTGGTGATGGCTTGACGGTAGGTATGGTCTTTGACGTCGCCTGCCGCCCATACGCCTTCGATATTGGTTGCGCCGACATTGTCACCGGTACCGCCTTTGGTTTTCAGGTAGCCGGTTTCATCCATATCGAGTTGGCCTTTGAAAATATCGGTGTTGGGTTTGTGGCCGATGGCGATGAAAACACCTTTGACAGCGATTTCTTCAGTGCTGCCGTCATTGTGTTTTAGGCGTGCACCGGTAACGCCGCTTTCGTCGCCCAAGATTTCATCGACTGAGCTGTTGAGCTTGAGGATGATTTTACCTTCTTCAACCCGTTGCATCAGTTTGTCCACCATGATTTTTTCGGCGCGGAAGCTGTCGCGGCGGTGAATCAGGGTAACAGTGTTGGCGATATTGGCAAGGTAGAGGGCTTCTTCTACAGCGGTATTGCCACCGCCGACTACGGCAACATCTTGTTTTTTATAGAAGAAGCCATCACAAGTTGCACAGGCGGAAACGCCTTTGCCGGCAAAGGTTTCTTCGCTTGGCAAACCTAAATATTTGGCGGATGCACCGGTAGCAACAATGAGTGCATCGCAAGTGTATTCGCCCATATCGCCTTTGAGGGTAAACGGACGGTTTTGCAAATCAACGGTGTGGATTTGGTCAAAAATCATTTCAGTGCCGAAGCGTTCGGCATGAGCTTGGAAACGGGCCATCAGTTCCGGACCTTGTACGCCCTCGGCGTCGGCAGGCCAGTTGTCCACTTCGGTGGTGGTCATCAGTTGTCCGCCTTGCTCAACGCCGGTAATGATTACAGGGTTAAGGTTGGCGCGGGCGGCATAGACGGCGGCAGTATAGCCGGCAGGGCCGGAGCCGAGGATGATAAGTTTGTGATGGTTGCTCATGATGGTTTCCTTGCTGATAAATGATTGAATTTTGTCGTGTCTACGCTTTCAGACGGCCTAAATTCTACTTGAATCTGCCGCCGTCTGAAATATGTTTGTCGTTTGGGTTTAATGGCTGTCTTTCCACTGGTAGTATTTGGAACCGAGGTAAGAGCCGAGTTTGCGCAGGAATGGTTGGGTAATAATGTTGCTGTGGCGCAGTTGCTCGAAAGGTTTCAGACGGCTGTCATCACCCATGATGGCTTCGGCAATCGCCAAACCGGCAATGCCGGTAATTGCCATGCCGTGTCCGGAATAGCCTTGGGCGTAGAAAACGGTAGGGGCGAGGCGGCCGAAATGTGGGGCGAGGTTGCGCGTGATGTCGCATTCGCCGCCCCAAGAATGTTCGATTCTGACATCGGTAAGTTGTGGGAAAACTTTCAACATGTCTTGGCGGACGAGTTCGGTCATGCGGTCTGGATCGTCGATAAACTCGTTGTCTTTGCCGCCGAAGAGCAGGCGGCCGTCGGCGCTGAGGCGGTAGTAGTCGAGGACGTGGCGGTTGTCGCAGATGGCCATATTGTTGCGGATCAGGTCTTTGGCACGCTCGCCCAGAGGCTCGGTGGCGATGATAAAGGTGCTGACGGCAATGGCTTTTTGTTCCAATACTTTGAATTTCGGGTGCAAACCGGCATAAGTATTGACGGCATAAACGAGGTTTTTGCACTCAACGCTGCCATTGGGCGTGTGTACCAACCAGCCGTTATCGCATGGCTCGATACGTGTCATCGGGGATTGCTCAAAAAGTTGTGCACCTGCATCGGCTGCCGCTTTGGCAATGCCTAGGGTGTAATTGAGCGGGTGCAAGTGGCCGGATAAAGGATCAAATTGCGCGCCTTGATACCTATCGCTGGCAAGTTGTTGTTTCAGCATGGCTTTATCCCAAAGCTGGTAATGGCTTGCGCCATAATGTTTTTGGGCGTATTCGTGCCATTGCTGCAATTCTTCCCAATGCTGAGGACGGACGGCGACGGTCGCGTAGCCGCGTTGCCAATCGCATTGGATATTGTGTTTTTGAATGCGCGAGTCAACCAGTTCAACGGCTTGCAGAGATTGCTGCCAGAACCATTGGGCCTGTTCTAAGCCGACTTGTTTTTCGATCTCTTCCATACCGCAGGCAAAATCGCTGATGACTTGTCCGCCGCTTCGGCCTGATGCGCCGAAACCGATACGTGCGGCTTCAAGTACGATGACTTCATGGCCGTTTTCGGCAAGCGGTAGGGCGGTGCATAAACCGGTCAAGCCGCCACCGATAACGCAGGTTTCAGTTTTCAGACGGCCTTCGAGCGTCGGATAAGACGGATGGGGATTGGCTGTGCTGACATAGTAGGAAGGAAGGTATTCTTTGAAGCTGGGATTGATCATGATTTGGGCTTTAGGTTGGTTTTAACTTCATTGAAAACAGGTTTTCAGACGGCCTGGAATATGGGCTTAAGTTCAGGCCGTCTGAAAGGATAAAATGCAGTTAATAAAACAGGCTGTTCCGACACTTTATCGGACAGCCTGTCTGCATATTAGGCGGCTTTTTCGGCTGCCAATTTTTCTTGGCGGTAGGCTTCGGCAGCCTCGCGTTCCCGTTTGGTTGCCTGACGCATCATCCAGTAGTTGACGACAATCACCAGCGTACCGATGATGCCGATCAGGATGGTTGCCAAAACGTTCATCTGAGGGTCAAGGCCGAGTTTGATTTTGGAGAAAATTACTTGCGGCAATGTCGATGAACCCGGGCCTGACAGGAAGGAGGTAATCACCAAGTCGTCCAAAGACAGGGTAATGCCCAAGAGGAAGCCGGAAGCAATCGCAGGGGCAATCAGCGGCAGGGTAATCACGAAGAAAATCTTCAGCGGACGGGCACCCAAGTCCATAGCAGCCTCTTCCAAGGATTGATCCAATTCCACCAAGCGCGAGCGGATAACGACGGTAATGTACGCCATGCAAAGTGTGGTGTGGCCGAGGAAGATGGTGAAGAAGCCGCGATCGAAGTAGAGCGATTGCAACAATTCACTGCCTTGCAGGAACATTTGCACCTGAATAATCAACAGCAGCATGGACAAACCGGTAATCACGTCAGGCATCACCATAGGCGCGGAAATCATACCGGCAAACAGGGTGCTGCCGCGGAAGCGCTTGATACGCGCCATGGCGTAACCAGCCAATGTGCCGAGTGCTACGGCGGCAAGTGAGGAAACGATGGCGATACGCAATGACAGCCAGGCCGCTTCCAAGATGGTGTCGTTTTCCATCAATGCACCATACCATTTGGTTGAGAAACCGCCCCAAACGGTAACCAGCTTGGATTCATTGAAAGAATAGATGACCAAAACCACCAGCGGAATATAGAGGAATGCCAGCGAGAGCAGGAGCATTAGTTTCAAGAACCAGGATAATTTGGTTTTCTGCATTATTTGCCTCCTTCTTCCAATTCGCGGTTTTCATAGTGCTGGAACAGGGCAATCGGTACAACCAGCAGGGCAACCATGACGACGGCGACAGCAGAAGCCAGCGGCCAGTTGTTTTGGTCGAAGAATGCCTGCCACAATACTTTACCGATCATCAGGTTTTCAGAACCGCCCACCAATTCAGGAATCACAAATTCACCGACGGCCGGCACGAAGACCAGCATAGAGCCTGCAATGATGCCTGTTTTGGATAAAGGCAGGGTAATGGTAAAGAAGGATTTGATCGGACCTGCGCCCAAGTCGGAAGCGGCTTCGAGCAGACGGTTGTCCAGTTTTACCAGTTGTGTGTACAGTGGCAAAATCATAAACGGCAAATAGGCGTAAACCATCACCAAATTCAGCGAGAACGCATTGTAGAACAGGTCTAAAGGCTCGCTGATGATTCCATATTTGATTAAGAAATTATTGATGATGCCGTTGTGTCCCAATAAGCCCATCCATGCGTAAACACGCAACAGGAAAGAGGTCCAGAAAGGCAGCATGATTGCCAATAGCAGGCCGTTGCGCGCAGCCGGATTGGCGCGTGAAATGGCATAAGCGGTCGGATAACCAATCAACAGGCAGATAATGGTCGTCGTCAGCGCAGTCTTAATCGAAGACCAGTAGGTCATCAGATAGATATTGCTGTTTTCACTGTCGCCAAACGGATTGAGCGTATTCCAAAAGTTTTGGAAGATATCGGCGTAGTTCTGATAGCTGATGGCAATGTTCAGACGGCCTAAGTCTTCATCAATCGTTGTCAACGGCGTAAATGGCGGAATAGCGATTTCTTGTTCGGCAAAGCTGATTTTCAATACGATGGCGAACGGAATCAGAAACAGAATCAAAAGCCAAATATACGGCACGGCAATCACTGCACGCTGACCGGGGCGGCGGAACAGTTTGTTTTTCAGTTTTTTAAGGTTCATTGCATTTCCCTCAAATTAACTGAACAGAGGTGTCGGTTGGTTTTCAGGCCAGCTGATGTAGACAGTCTCGTCCCAGGTCGGCGGCGTAATGTTGCGCACATACCAATAAGGTGCGGGAACTTGGCTCTTAACGACACGGCCGTTGGCAAGTTTGATGTGGTAAATCGCGAAGCTGCCCAAGTAGGCAATTTCTTTAACCGTGCCTTGGGCCCAGTTGTGCGCGCCCAAGTGTTCCGGTTTTTCTTTGTGCAAATCAATGTCTTCAGGGCGAATGCTGATCCAAATTTCATGATCGTTCGGAACGCCCAGGCCGTGGTCGATGCGGACGTGGTTTTCCAAGCCGTCACATTTGACGATGGAGAAATCGGCGCGGTCGTCAATAACGACGCCGTCAAAAATATTGGTTTCGCCGATAAATTCGGCGGTAAAGCGGCTGTTAGGATAGTCGTACACGTCGCTAGGTGTGCCGACTTGGCGCAATTGGCCGTCGGACATGATGGCGATGCGGGTAGCCATCGTCATCGCTTCTTCTTGGTCGTGGGTAACCATGATGCAGGTTACGCCGACTTGTTCCAGCGTGTTGACCAATTCCAGTTGGGTTTGTTGGCGCAGTTTTTTATCGAGTGCGCCCAAAGGTTCGTCAAGCAGCAGGATTTTCGGACGTTTTGCCAGGCTGCGCGCCAAAGCGATACGTTGTTGCTGGCCGCCGGAAAGTTGGTGCGGCTTGCGTTTGGCGTATTTGGTCATTTGCACCAGGCGCAACATTTCTTCGACGCGGGCATCGATTTCGCCTTTAGGCATTTTGTCTTGTTTCAGGCCGAAAGCAATGTTTTGTTCAACGCTCATGTGCGGGAACAGGGCATAGCTTTGGAACATCATGTTGATTGGGCGCTCATACGGGGCAAGCTTGGTAATGTCTTGACCGTCAAGAATGATTTTGCCCTGATTGGGGCTTTCCATGCCTGCCAACATGCGCAGCAGTGTGGATTTGCCACTGCCTGAGCTGCCCAAAAGGGCAAAGATTTCATGTTGGTAAATGTCCAAGTCGATGTTATCGACAGCGTAATTGTCACCAAACTTTTTCACCAAGCCTTGGATTTGCAAATAAGGTTTGGCTGAAGACGCAGTGGTTGCGGTCATAATGGCAATACTCCAAAAAGAAAGACGAGTACCGGCAAAACGGATTTTCGAATGGGTGATAAAAAGCTGTTTGATTGCTGGCGGGAGTCGGACGGAGGCCGTCTGAAACTCTTGTAAAGCGCACGGGCAGCGTGGATAGAAAGCAGTTTAAGCCTAAGCTTTTGCTCTCGGCAAACTCAATATTATATTAGCCTAAGCCTGTTAGGGGCAATATGAAATTGCTTGTGTCGGCTGATTTGAAACAAATAGGAAAGGAAAGGCAGGCAGGGGAACAAGATAGTAAAAATGGGTAACGTTGTTTTTCTGCACAAAAGGGTTTAATTGTTATACGAATGTCTTAAACAATTATTCAAAATAGAATAAAATACGCAAATTGCATTTATTTGCTAAAACCATAGTGGATTACGTTTTATATCGGGTGAGGCGGTTTTACTCAGAATTGAAACTAAATCCGCTATATGAATAAAAGGGAAAACATGAGTATTAAAGAATGGCCTGAAGGGGAACGACCGCGTGAGAAGCTGTTGGAGCGCGGCGCGGCGGCGTTGAGTGATGCGGAGTTGCTGGCGATTTTATTGCGTGTCGGAACGCGCGGCATGAGCGCGGTTGATTTGGCGCGTTATTTGTTGAGCGAGTTCGGCAGTTTGGGAAAGCTGATGAGTGCGGATGCCAAAACACTTTCTGCTTGCAAGGGCATGGGTTTGGCGAGCTATACTCAGTTTGCCGTGGTCAAAGAAATCGGGCGGCGGATTTTGGGTGAAGATTTGCAGGAGCAGATTGTTTTGTCAAACCCGAAATCGGTTGCGGATTATCTGCGCCTGCACCTTGGGCATGAAAAAATCGAGGTCAGTGTTGCTTTGCTGCTCAATCGTCAAAATCAATTGATTGCGGTACGGGAATTGTCGCGCGGTACGGTAGCGGAAAATACGGTTTATATCCGTGAAATCGTCAAATTGGCATTGGATGAATATGCCGACAGTTTGATTTTGGCACACAACCATCCGGGCGGTTCGGCAAGGCCGTCTGAATCTGATGTACAGTTTACAGAGCGTTTGAAACAGGCTTTAAGTTTGGTCGATATTACGCTGTTGGACCATTTTATCGTGACGGCAAAAGAAACCTGCTCTTTGCGCGAACAGGGCTATATGTAAGGATGAATGTTCAGACGGCCTCAGTAGGATTGGTTACCTTACTGAGGCCGTCTGAAGGATTATTGCGTTACTTCGTTGGAGGACTCTTCCTTATAGATGATTTCTTCCGATTTTGGCTTTTCTTTGCTCTTTTCCTTCTCTTTTTCTTTATCCTTGTCTTTTTTACCGTCGGGAATGGCGGCATCAATCACTGCCCCCGTTCCTTTGACAACCAATTTTCCGGCAGTCAGGACAGTTGTAGCAGCCAAATCGACAGCCGCGCCTACAACGCAGCCGTTAAGCGTCAGACAAAGGGCAAGTGCCGGAAGCAGGCGTTTTGTGCATCTCAATGGCTGCATCCGCAGTGTCCTTCGTGATGATGGCCGCATCCGAGTGCTTCTTGCCAAGCATCATCGTCTCCGTCAAATTCTTCGACTTCGTCAAATTCACCGTTTTCTACCATGTTTACCAGCTCTTCCAAGCTTTCTGCGCCTTCTACCCAAAAGCAGGGAATATCGGGCGGTGTGTCGGGGGCAAGCAGGGCGGATTGTTGGTCGTGCCAAGCAATCCAATAGCCGTTTTGCGTTTGTACGAATACGGCATCGGGATGGATGGTTTCGTTTTCGGTATTGACCAGCATTCTGGCAGCGATATCGGTTTGAAAAGGTAAGGTTTGCATGATGGTTTGAGAATGTGAGAAAAGAAAGTATTGTAACATGGTAAAAACAAACGCACCGTCTGAGTCAGGCGGTGCGTTTGTATCTCGGCAACTTGGGTGCGGACGGTTTAGGGTATCGGCCGCACCGGAAATATCATTCCGTTCAGATTATTTGTCGTCGTTAGCCAAAACGAAGCGGTAAATAGCCGCGCCCACTGCTGCGCCGGCAATAGGGGCCAACCAGAACAACCACAGTTGTTCAACAGCCCAGCCGCCTTGGAACAAGGCAACGCCGGTAGAGCGTGCAGGGTTGACGGAAGTATTGGTCACAGGAATGCTGATCAAGTGAATCAGGGTCAGACCCAGGCCGATGGCGATAGGGGCAAAGCCGGCCGGAGCCAGTTTGTCGGTAGAACCCATGATGATGATCAGGAAGAATGCGGTCAGGACGAATTCGATCAGCAACGCGGCCATCATGTCGTAACCGTTAGGAGAGTGTTCGCCGAAACCATTGCTGGCAAATCCGGAAGCAACAGCATCAAAACCGGTTTTACCGGAAGCAATCAGATACAGAACGCCTGCAGCGGCAATCGCACCGATGACTTGGGATACGATGTAAGGCAACAGGTCTTTACCGTTGAAACGGCCGCCGATGAATAGGCCGACGGAAACGGCAGGGTTAAAGTGGCCGCCGGAAATATGGCCGACGGCGTAAGCCATGGTCAGTACGGTCAAGCCGAACGCCAAGGCGACACCGGCAAAGCCAATGCCGAGTTCAGGGTAGGCTGCTGCCAATACTGCGCTACCGCAGCCGCCGAATACCAGCCAGAAAGTGCCGAAAAATTCTGCAAAATATTTTTTCATTTGTTTTTCCTCGTAAAGGTTGGGGTGTTGCCGAGGGCATGAATCATAATAATATTGTTTCTAATCGAAAAACGGATTTACCTGTTTTTTCCGGTCTTGACAAAAGGCCGTCTGAAAATAGTGACAAACGGGTAGAGATATGTATTTTGTAGGTTGAGTTTGGTTGATTGAACCTTGTTTTTTGTGAAGCAAATGCCGTTAATGCAAAAGCATTTAGATTTGTAAGAAATGTTGTTTATAGATTACTTATTTGCTTGTTTATTTGATTGGAATCTCTGAACCATATCTGATTTAAAAAGGCCGTCTGAAAAGTTTTCAGACGGCCTTGATTTATACAAGGATAAATTAATCCAGATGGTCGCTGCTTTGCGCCAAGATGGTGCGGTTGCCGTTGTTTTCCGCCGGGGAAACAATACCGTCGGCTTCCATTTGGTCAATCAGGCGGGCGGCGCGGTTGTAGCCGATGCGCAGTTGGCGTTGGATATTGGAAATGCTGGCCTTACGCGATTTTAAGACAACGGAAACGGCTTCGTCATACATGGGGTCGAGGTCGCTGTCGTTGCTGCGGCTGGTACCGGTAAAGTCTTCGGTGGAACCGTTACTCAAAATATCGTCGATATAGTCGGGTGCGCCAAATTGTTTCAGGTATTCCACTACACGGTGAACTTCATTGTCGGAAGCGAACGCGCCGTGTATACGTTGTGGATAGCCGGTGCCGGGTGGCAGGAACAGCATATCGCCTTGGCCGAGCAGGTTTTCCGCGCCCATTTGGTCAAGAATCGTGCGGCTGTCGATTTTGCTGGACACTTGGAAGGCAATGCGTGTCGGAATATTGGCTTTAATCAGGCCGGTGATGACATCCACGCTGGGGCGTTGGGTGGCAAGAATCAAATGTATGCCGGCTGCGCGTGCTTTTTGGGCAAGACGGGCAATCAGTTCTTCAATTTTCTTACCGGCGGTCATCATCAGGTCGGCAAATTCATCTACGACGACCACGATAAACGGCAGTTTCTCCAGTGGCTCAGGATTTTCAGGCGTGAGGCTGAACGGGCTGCCAATTTTTTCTCCACGAGCGGCGGCTTCGGCAATTTTTTGGTTGAAACCGGCAAGGTTGCGCACGCCCATAAAGCTCATCAGGCGGTAGCGTTTTTCCATTTCGTTGACGCACCAGTTCAGGGCGTTTGCAGCCAGCTTCATATCGGTTACGACAGGGGCAAGCAGGTGCGGAATGCCTTCGTAAATGCTCAGCTCCAGCATTTTCGGGTCAATCATAATCATGCGCACGTCTTCCGGCGTTGCTTTGAAGAGCATGGACAGAATCATGGCGTTCACGCCTACGGATTTACCCGAACCGGTCGTACCGGCAACCAGCAGATGCGGCGCTTTGGCCAAGTCGGTAACAACAGGCTGGCCGGTGATGTCTTGGCCGAGTGCGAGGGTCAGTTTGGATTTGGATTCGGTAAACGCAGGCGAATTGAAGATTTCGCTCAGGCGGATCATTTGGCGTTTCGGATTAGGCAATTCCAAGCCCATGCAGGTTTTGCCGGGGATGGTTTCCACCACGCGGATAGAAGCCACGCCAAGCGAGCGCGCCAAGTCTTTTTCAAGGTTCAAAACGGCACTGCCGCGTACGCCGACATCAGGCTCAATCTCATAACGCGTAATGACCGGGCCGGAATAGGAGTCCATCACTTTGACTTTAACTTTGAACTCGGCCAGTTTTTCTTCGATGGTAATGCTGTTTTCCAGCAACTGTTCTTCAGTTTGCGAGGCGCTCGGGTCAAACTGAGGCGGCAGGAGCAGGGCAGTGGTCGGCAGAAGCGCATCGGTCAGTGTTGTTGAAGTCGGATGAACTACGCTTGGCATACTCTCTTGAACGCTTGGTTCTACGCTTTGAACAGGCGTTTCAACGACTGTCTGTGTATATTCAGACGGCCTTGCAATTGTTTCAACAGATTCAACGGGTTCAATGGTTTCAACCGCTTGAATCGCTTCTGCTTCCGCTTGTACAGGAGCTTCCGGTTCACCATCGAATCCTGTTTCTTCTTCCGCAGATTCGCTGATTAAGTAATCGCGGATACTGCGTTCAGGCTGATTGCTAACATGCGCATTGACTTGTGCATCAAAAATCGGCACTTGGATTTTATGTTCGAAAGCAGGCGGCTCGGGAATATCAATCGGCGAAATCGAGGTTTGGAAAACGGGCGGCTCGGGAATATCGGTTTTAGCCATAGGGACTACCGGTACGGCAGGGGGTTCGACTACGGTTGCGTTTGGTGCGGCAGGGCGGGAGATATAAGGGGATTTTTTAACAGACGCAGCCGGTTTTGGACGGGACGGCGTTGCCGGTGCGGCAGGTTGTGGTGCAACAGCTTCCGTGGCAGCTTGTTTACGAGCCCATCTTTCGGCGGCCGCTTCGGTATGGCGAACTTGGCGGCGCAGGCTGGCAGGACGGCTGATTTGTCCCAAGTTGGCCAGAATTTCGTCATTTTCGATGGTGCGCGGAGAGTAGTCACGCAAAGGGGCGACGGCCGCAGCCAGTTTGTGGCGAGCGGCGGTACGGCGGGCAAGGTTGTCGTGAATATCTTCCGCTTGGATTTCAGAAGGGAATGCCTGCATGGAAGTATAGGGGAGGATGGCTTCTTTTTCGGCAGTTCTTAAGGCCGTCTGAACGGTTTCGATGTGCGGCGCATTGGCTTCTGCCACGCGGACATTATTGGCGCGCGCCAAGGCACGTTCGCGTGTGCGGCGCAAAACAGGATCGTTGTAGTCGATGATTTCCATGCCGGTCATCGGCAGGGATGAAGCGCGCAACAATGGGGTTTCAACTTCGTCTTTGTAAATCGGCGCATTTTTTTCGGCCAAATGCTCGTTCCATTCTTCAATCGCCGCTTCATGCAGGGAACGTGTGGCTTCTTCTAATGTGATTTCTTCAAAATTGCTGTTTTGCACCAAAGACGGGCTGTATTCGGGCGTTTCCATTTGTGTAAACGGCGTGATTTTAGGAATACGTTCCGGCTTGGCAGATTTGCGGGTTTTAGGCGCAACTTTGATTTCTTCTTCGGTCGTTGAGATGTGTTTCGGCTCTTCGGCAACGGGCTCTGCTGCGTGCTCTTCGTCTGTTTCGGCGCGTTGCATTTTATTGTGTTCGAGCGCGGAAAGCAGGCGGATGCGGGCGATTTTATGGTTGTCGGCAGTGCGCTTGTTCATGCTGAACAAACGTTTCAGGCTGTCCAGTTGGCCGGAAAAACCGACCGAGCCGTCTTCTTCGTTTATTTCTTGTTCGTCGCCACTGAGTTGTGCCAATTCTTGGCGCCACTTTTGCTCTTGTTTCTGGCGCCACCAGAACAAGCCGGCTATGGCGGCCAGCAGAATTAAAGCCAATATTGTCCAAAGCATGCGTCCATCCCCTTAATTAAACGGCAAAGTCCGTTATTCTAACGCTTTTTTCAGGTAAACAAAACCAGCCGAAACAAGCTTTAACGGCAAAGTCAGACAAGATTGTCAAAGCTGTGGCTTGAGGCGCGTATAATAGGCCGTCTGAACATTTTGCGGATGAGAAGATGATTTTTCAAAACGGATGGTTTCCCGTTGGTGTCGTGATGGCGGCATGGCCTGTGTTGCTGGTGATTTTTGCTTTGTGCGCAAAGCAGGCATGGGTGTCGGTATCGCAGCATCGTTCCGCATTTTTGTTGGCTGCCGTGGTGTTGCCGCTGGCTTGGAGTTTGAATGCCTCCCCAGAAAGCGGACAACTGGCCGGCATGAGCTATCATTTGCTCGCTTTAAACCTGACGGCTTTAATGCTGGGCACCTCTGCCGCATTCTGCCTTGGCGTTTTACTGTTTTTTCCGTATTTGTGGCTTTGGGGCGATTGGCATATGTTCCCCATCAACGCCTTGTCCGTATTGCTTCCGCCTTTGTTGGTGAACTTGGGTTTCCGCCATTGGGTGTCGCGTTTGCCTGCCAATATCTTTATCTTTATTTTTCTGAATGGTTTTTGGGCTGCGGCGGTCGGCATGGTGTTTAGCGGCGTGGTTTTGGTCGGTTTGTTGGACTGGGCAGATGTGTTTGATACGGCTGTATTGTGGAAAACCGCTTTTCCTGTTTTCTTCTTAATCGCTTGGGCGGAGGCATTTTTGAGCGGTATTTCAACAGCCATTTTTATCGCGCTCAAGCCGCAATGGATTTGTACTTTCGATGACGACAGGTATTTGAAATCCGCGCCTAAGATTTGGCAATAAGATATGAAGGCGTCCTTGCTTGGTTTTCAGACGGCCTAATAACCGGATGGCCTGTTTTTGAATTGAATGTTTAACTTGTTATGTTTGCTTATATTTTTCCCATTGTTTGCGGTGCCGCTGTCGGGGCTGTATTGCGTTGGCTGTTTGGTTTGGTGCTGGTGTCTTCTGCGTCTTTTTCTATCAGTACTTTGGCGGCAAACTGGTTGGGCGCGCTGCTGATTGGTGTATTGGCGGAACTTTTAACCGATCCGCAATGGCGTTTGCTTTGGATTACCGGCTTTCTCGGCAGCTTGACCACATTTTCAGGTTTTTCTGTGGAAATGGTGGGTTTGATGCAGGCGCAACGTTGGGGTATGGCTGCGATGGCAACCTGTCTGCATGTTTTCGGTTCATTTGGTTTGACGGCGCTGGGGATTAAATTGGTGCAGATTTGGAAGTAAGCAAAAATAACAGGGTGCAAAATTTTACCCTGTTATTTTTTATAGGCATTTAATCAATGCCAATAGGTAAACAGACGGTTTCTTGACAATAGGTCTTGCCGGACTCGCTTAAATGTGCCGGTTTGTAGGCGGCAAAGGTGTAGGTCAGGTCTGCGCGGAATGTATCGGGATCGGCTTCGGCGGTGTCGCAGTTGAGGCCAGTGGGAATATCGAGGGCGACTTTCAGGCCGTCTGAATGATTGAGTTGGCGGCAGAGGGCGGCGATTTCGGTTGGAAGCGCGCCGCTGAAGCCTGTGCCGAATATGCCTTCGATAATGATGTCGTAACCTTTTTTCAGACGGCCTTCCAGTTCTTGTAAGGATATCAATTCAATATGGGGCAAACCGTTGAGGCGTTCGCGATTGTTTTGAGCCAAGGGGGAAAGGTTTTCCCCGAGTGAAAACAGAATATCGATGTGCCAACCTTGCGCCTGCATATATCTTGCCATGACTAGGCCGTCGCCGCCGTTGTTGCCTTTGCCGCAAACGATCAGGGCGCGTCCGGCTTGGGGATGACGCTGCATGAGGTCTTGGGCGGCAGAGCTGCCGGCGTTTTCCATCAGTTGGTCGAAGCTCGTGCCTTTATCGACGGCTGCTTGTTCGCGTTCGCGCATTTGGGCGGCGGTATAGACTTTCATGATCGGCTCTCTTTGCAGGAAGTTATTGGTCGGCGGTATTCATCAGGCGCAAGGCTTTCAGACGGCCTATTTCTTTTTGATATTCCACCAACCCGATAAATGTGCCGTCTCGGCTGTACACACGGATGGGCTGTTCGGCGGAAATGTTTTCGGTGAACTGGGGACGTTGGCCGTGTTTGAGCATGGTAACGGCGTAGTCGTTTAACTCGAGTTTAGGGAAATGTTGAACCAAAACATCGCAAGGTAGCAGCAGGGCATCGCGTTCGGCTTCGTCCAATTCTGCCAAGGCCTCGAGCGTGTGGCTTTGGGCAATGGTAAATCCAGCGGTTTCAGTACGGCGCAGGGCGGTCAGGTGGGCAAATGTGCCGATGTGTTTGGCGATGTCTTCGCTGAGGGTGCGGATGTAGGTACCCTTGCTGCAACGTACGTCTATCACGGCTTTGGGTGCATCAAACTCTGTGATATCAATGGAGTAAATGTTGATGTCGCGTGCTTTGCGTTCGATAACGATGCCTTTGCGTGCGTATTCGTACAGCGGTTTGCCTTCGTGCTTGAGGGCGGAAAACATAGGCGGCACTTGGCGGATATCGCCCGTTAAGGCTTGGCAGGCCGTCTGAAATTCGGACAATGAAATATCGGCGCGTGCGGTGGCGATGATTTCGCCTTCTGCATCGCCTGTGCTGCTGGCTTCGCCCAGTTTCAGCGTGGCCGTATAGGCTTTGTCGGCATCAATCAGATATTGGGCGAACTTGGTCGCTTCGCCGAAACAAACAGGTAAAAGCCCCGTGGCCAAAGGATCAAGTACGCCGGTATGCCCGGCTTTTTCGGCACGGAACAACCGCCGCGCTTTTTGCAGGGCGGTATTGCTGGAAAGGCCTTCGGGTTTATCGAGGAGAAGAACGCCGTTGACCGGGCGTTTGGTGGGTTTGGTTGTCATATCAGGTAGGGGGTAATGTTCAGGCCGTCTGAAAGCATTCAGACGGCCTGTGTGTTAGCTTAATTCTTCATTCAATAATTCACGAACAGGGTGTTTTTCATCAATTAGATCAACGCTGATTGCATCAAAGCCATTTCGTTTTAATGAGTCAAAACTAATGATGCGGCCATCAATTAAGGGGACTTGTCCTTCAGAATTGACGAAATCTTCATATTCATCTTCGTAGTCTATATTGTAATAGAGATGGATTAGAACTCGGTAAGTATACTCATCCAAATCAGTTAACATTCTGTTTTGCTTTTGATTTGGGCTATATTTGTCGCAAAACATAGCGTTATAGCCATGTTCCGCTCCATCAAACAATACAATTTCATCGCCGCTTACAGCTTCTACCGCCACAATTTTTACCGGAGCCTTATCAGTATCGGTAATCAATCCATCAAAAGGCTCTCCATAGTAACGGATGTGGAAAGTATCTCTACCTTGGCAGGATAATGAAAAGCAACGATGCTCGCCTTCAATTTGCAGGCTATCACTATGTACATAGGCGGCTAAATGTTCGGGAATCAGATTGTTCATTCTAGCAGTATCAGTCTTCAACCGGTTTTTCCGCCGCCACTTGGTCGATCAGGCTGGAAATGCTCATGCCGCGTTCGAGTGATTCGTCGTATTTGAAGTGCAGCTCGGGCGTTTTGAAGAGTTTGATGCGTTTGGCCAATTCGCTGCGCAAATGGCCTTTGGCGTGTTCCAAAGCTTCTTCGGTAATGTCGCGCGTGCTGTCGTCGAGGACGGTGTAGAACACGGTTGCGTGGCTGTAATCGCGGGTGACTTCGACTTCGTTGATGGTGATGAAGCCTGCGCGCGGGTCTTTCAGGCCGGTGCGGACGAGTTCGGCAAGCTCGCGCATGATTTGTTCTTTGACACGGTCTTGGCGGGCGTAGCCGCGTTGGGGTTTTCTCATGGTTTTCCTTGATGTATGGCAGGCTGTCGTTTTCAGACGGCCTGCGGTTTGGATTTTGAACAGCTGCCTATTATAACGGAGCGCGGTTTATTGTGCTTGAACCGAGAAAGGCATATCGATTTTTTGCCATTGTGCGCTTTCGTAGTCCAGCGCATCGGCGATGAGGGGGTGTTGCTCCAGCCATTGGGCGTTGATGCGCAAGATGAAGCTGTGGTTGCTTTCATCTATGCGAAGCTGGGTTTGCGGCGGCAAATCGAGTGGCAGGCGCGAGCGGCAGAAGAGGGCAGCCAGGCGCAGGGACAATACGGCACACCACATGATTTCGTTGTCACCGATAATATCTGCCATTTTCTTGAGGTCGCCGCGATGGCCGATAACCAGTTGCGCCAAAATGGTTTGCTCTTTGCGTGAGAAGCCCGGCATATCGGCGTTTTCGAGAATATAGGCGGAGTGTTTGTGATAGCCGGTATGGGCAATATCCAAGCCGATTTCATGCAGACGGCCTGCACGGCTGAGGTATTGGTTCCACAGAGCAAGCTCTTGAACGGTTACGTTTTTGGCGTGGCACAGGCTGTTCATGAAGGCTTGCGCGGTATCGGCAACGCGTTTGGCTTGGTTGAGGCTGACGTGATAGCGTTTTTGGAACTCGGCCGTTGTCTGTTCGCGCATATCGACATTGAGGCTGCGGCCGATTAAGTCGTAGAACACGCCGTCGCGGAGGGCGGCCTCGGTAACGGTCATTTTGGTCAGCGAGAGTTCTTCAAAAGCGGCCATCATCACGGCCAATCCGCCCGCAAAAACTTCGACGCGTTCGGGTTTGAGGTTTTCAAATTTGGCTTTTTTAACCGAACCGGCTTCGATAATCCTATCGGCAAGATAACGCATGCCTTGGGCGGTAATGTCGGCTTCTTGCGGCAATTCGGCCGCCAAAACGTCGCGTATGGATTTGGCCGAACCGGACGTGCCGATGGCGAAATCCCAACCGGTGCGCTTCATCAGTTTGCTGATGCGCTGGATTTCGATACGTGCGGCGGAAACGGCGGCTTGGAAATCTTTGGCGGTCACTTTGTTTTGGAAGAAGCGCATGCTGTACGTTACGCAGCCCAAAGGCAGGCTTTCTGTGGTCAGCGGTTGCAAATCCGAGCCGATGACAAATTCGGTCGAACCGCCGCCAATGTCGATAACCAGCATTTTATCGCCTTTGGGCGGCAGGGTATGCACTACGCCGGTGTAAATCAGACGTGCTTCTTCACGGCCGGCAATGACTTCGATGGGGAAACCCAGCGCCGCTTCGGCACGGGGCAGGAATTGGGCGATGTTTTTGGCGACGCGGAAAGTGTTGGTGGCCACCACGCGCACGTTTTCAGGCTGGAATCCGCGCAGGCGTTCGCCAAATTTTGCCAAACATTCCAAGGCTTGTTCTTGAGAGGCTTCGCTCAGGTTTTTTTGTTCGTCCAAGCCGGCGGCAAAGCGTACCATTTGTTTGAAGGAGTCGATGACTTTCAGCTGGCCGTTGTTGTTTTCACAAATTTGCAGGCGGAAACTGTTGGAACCCAAATCGACGGAGGCTAAAACGTTGGCGGGAGTGGTGGTCATAAAAAATACCGCTTGATTAGAAAAACCTAAATGTTACTTGAGGCGGTATCACTTGACAATAAAAGGAATACAGCTCTTTGATTCTGCTCATAGATGTATTTTATAATGCTGATTTTAAGCAAATATATCAAAGGTCGTCTGAACTTTTCAGACGGCCTAAAAAGAGAAACACATGAAATCGGAAAACCAAGATTCCTTATTTTTATCGCGCCGCCGCCTGTTGCAAGTGGGCGGAGTCATGCTTTTGACGCCTGCGACCGCATGGGCAGGAGCGCAACGTGAAGAAACGCTGGCCGATGACGTGGCATCCGTGATGCGCAGTTCGATCAATAGCGCCAGCCCTGCGCGGCTGGTGTTTACCGATGTAAGGGAAGGGGAGCGTTGGTTGGCGGCGATGTCTTCCCGATTGGCACGCTTTATTCCCGATGAAGGCGAGCGCCGCCGCCTGCTGATCAATATCCAATACGAAAGCAGCCGGGCCGGACTCAATACTCAAGTGATTTTGGGTTTGATTGAAGTGGAAAGCGCGTTTCGCCAATATGCCATCAGCGGCGTGGGTGCGCGCGGTTTGATGCAGGTGATGCCGTTTTGGAAAAACTATATCGGCAATCCGTCGCACAACCTTTTCGACATCCGCACCAATCTGCGCTACGGCTGCACCATTCTGCGCCATTACAACAATATCGAAAAAGGCAATATTGTCCGCGCCTTGGCAAGGTTTAACGGCAGCTTGGGCAGCAACAAATATCCGAATGCCGTATTGGGCGCGTGGCGGAATAGATGGCAGTGGGGTTGAGCGGCTTGCGATTTGCCCCATGCAATTCCTTTGAATCCTGTATAATCAGAAAATCTGTTAATTCACACTTTCAGACGGCCTTTCGCAAAATTAAGGCCGTCTGAAACATTATTTATGGCAAGAGATAACCGTATTCAAATGTTTCCGCACGAGTGGCGTGCCAGTACCACACTTTCCGGCGTTTACGCACTGCGTATGTTGGGGATGTTTTTGGTGTTGCCTGTCTTGGCAATGTATGCCGCTTCGTTGCCCGGCGCAGAAAATAATAAAGCATTGGTCGGTATGGCGATGGGTATTTACGGGCTGACACAGGCTTTGCTGCAGCTGCCTTTGGGCATGGCTTCCGACAAGTTCGGCCGTAAAAAAGTGATTTATGCCGGCCTGATTGTATTTGCGGCAGGTAGTTTTTTGGCCGCAGTTGCCGACAGCCTGCAGATGTTGGTTGCCGCGCGTGCCATTCAAGGTGCGGGTGCCGTCAGCGCGGCGGTAACGGCTTTGCTGGCGGATTTGACCCGTAATGAAGTGCGGACGCGTGCGATGGCGATGATCGGCCTGAGTATCGGCTTGACCTTCTCGGTCAGCCTGGTGCTTGCGCCGATGATTGCTAGCTTTATCGGCGTATCCGGCCTGTTTGCGCTGACCGGTATCCTGACGGTAATCAGTATCGGCGTGGTTGCGTGGATGACGCCGGAGCCGGAAGAGTCAAAACTGCACGAAGACACACAGGCGCAGCCTTCGCGTATGGGCGAAGTATTGAAAAACCGCCAGCTGCTCAATCTCGACTTCGGTATTTTTGCCTTGCATGCGGCGCAAATGGCATTATTTACCGCATTGCCGTTTGCCATGACGCAGCTGGGTTTGGAAAAAATCCATCACTGGCAAGTCTATCTGCCGTCAACCATTACCGGCCTGATTATTATGGTGCCGCTGATTATCGTTGGTGAAACGCGCAACAAACTCAAGCAAGTGTTTATCCTTGGTATCGTCTGCATTGCCGCGGCACAAATTGGCTTGTTGTTTGGCATGCACTCAATATGGTTGATTACCGCTTATTTGATTGTTTATTTTATTGGTTTCAATGTATTGGAAGCCAGCCTGCCGTCTATGGTATCGAAAATCGCCCCGTCCGATTTGAAAGGAACGGCGATGGGCGTGTATAACACATTACAGTCAGTCGGCTTGTTTGTCGGCGGCGCGACCGGCGGCTTATTGTTCCAAAAATATGGGTTTTCAGGCGTTTTTACCTTTTGTAGCGTATTGATGCTGCTGTGGCTGGTATTGGCACTCATCTTACCGGCACCAAAACCCGTCAAAAACCTCAGCTATCCGCTTAACGCCGAATGGCAGCAAAATCCGGATTTGCTCTACCAAAAACTGACCGAAATTGAAGGCGTCGAAAGCATCAGCTTCAGCGCAGACAAACAAACCATTTATATCAAGGCCTTGCAAAAAGGATTCGACCAAGAGGCCGCCGAAAAAATCATCACAGGAGTGTAAAATGTCATTGAATAAAGTTATCCTCATCGGCCGTCTCGGCCGCGACCCGGAAGTCCGCTATATGCCCAACGGCGAGGCCGTCTGTAACTTCAGCGTTGCCACCAGCGAAACTTGGAACGACCGCAACGGCCAACGCGTAGAACGTACCGAATGGCACAACATCACCATGTACCGCAAACTCGCCGAAATCGCCGGCCAATACCTTCGTAAAGGCAGCCAAGTGTACCTGGAAGGCCGTATCCAAAGCCGTAAATACCAAGGCAAAGACGGTATCGAACGTACCGCTTACGACATCATCGCCAATGAGATGAAAATGCTCGGCAGCCGCAACGACAACAGCGGCGGCGCACCATACGATGACGGCTACAACCAAGGCGGTCATTCAAGCCAAAGTAGTTACCAACAAGCGCCTCAACAGCAATACCAATCTGCCCCGACGCAAGAACCCCCGGCTGCCCCGGCCCGTCGTCCTGCTCCGGCACAACCGACCGCTCCGGTTGAGGATATCGACGACGATATTCCATTCTAATCATTGAGCAATACAAAAGGCCGTCTGAAAAATATACTTTCAGACGGCCTTTTAAATGATTTAAAAGAAAATCCTACATTTGCACCGAGCCGCTGACGGTCAGAGACCTTTGCAAAATTCTCCAAAATCCCCTAAATTCCCACCAAGACATTTAGGGGATTTTCCATGAGCACCTTCTCTCAGCAAACCGCCCAAGCCATGATCGCCAAACACATCGACCGCTTCCCACTATTGAAGTTGGATCAGGTGATTGATTAGTAGCCGATCGAACAATACCTGAATCGTCAAAAAATCCGTTACCTTCGAGACCACCGCGGCCATCCCGCCTATCCCCTGTTGTCCATGTTCAAAG
>NZ_KV830555.1:20369-21954 GCF_001836795.1 Neisseria sp. HMSC061H08
CCGAATTGCTGGAACTGATTAACCGACAACTGACCGAAAAAGGCCTAAAAATAGAGAAAGCATCCGCTGCCGTCGTTGACGCCACCATTATTCAGACCGCCGGCAGCAAACAGCGTCAGGCCATAGAAGTTGATGAAGAAGGACAAATCAGCGGCCAAACCACACCGAGTAAGGACAACGATGCCCGTTGGACAAAGAAAAACAGCCTCTACAGACTCGGTTACAAACAACATACCCGTACCGATGAGGAAGGCTATATCGAGAAACTGCACATCACTCCTGCCAATGCCCATGAGTGCAAACACCTGTCGCCTTTATTGGAAGGGCTGCCCAAAGGTACGACCGTCTATGCCGACAAAGGCTATAACAGTTAATTAGGATATATACCTTCTATATAATCCTTATTTAAATAAAAACTCTTATAAAAATCTGTGTTATCTGTCGGGATTGAAAAAAAGATTTTATCTTTATCATCAGGTTTAAATTTGTTATCAATATTAAAAAGAGAATAAGGATCACAATGAGTTCGACATACTAATGGTAAAAATTTATATCTTGGATCATGAGATATTCGATATTTATCAGGATCGAAAGATGCTAAAAATTCATCAATATTGGTATCAGATATTTTGTCATCACTAATAAACATCGCTAGAGATGGGCGACCTTGATTTTTCATTTGTTGATTAGTAAAGGCTATAAATGCTAACTTGCCATTGTCGTCATACCACATAGATTTATAGTTATTGCCTTTGGGAGAATAAATTCTAGCAACACATAACATAGCTCTATCTTTACAGTCGTTATATAGAGTTTCATCAAACTCAACTGCATGGCACAATAAAGGCAATAGAAAAAAAAGGGTTATTAATTTATTACTATACATAAGACGGCTTTCTATTTATTCGATAATAAATCTAGTTTTCAATATTTGATTTTGTTCTGGGTTGGTATACATAATAAATTTTACTGCTCCAAAATCTGATATTAAACCTACAACTTTTCCATTTTCCGTATAATTGTCAGGTTTATTTGCACTAATAATTTTATCTTTTAGGTGTGGGAATTTTTCTTTTAGAATATCACTCTGTACATTCATCCCTTTTCTATAAATATTATCTGAGAACATCTTTAGTCTAGCATAATATTGGGATGCTAAATTTGCATCTTGCAGCAAATTATGCTCTTCAGATGTCAAATTTCGACCTTCTTGTTGTTTAAACTTTATAGGTGTTGCATCTGTTAAAAAATCTTTTAAACGATTATATCGATATTTATGTAAGATTGAATTTAGTCCTGTTTCCGCTTTATCAAATTCTTCACTATTTTGGGTATAATTTTGAGAAATTAAACGTTCAACTATAGGTTGTGTAATAAGTAAACGATTTGCTAAATGCTGATATTCTTTATTTGTTTGAGCATTATCATTCATGTTTGGTGTATTAAAATCACTTGGATCCCAAATCATTTTGGCATATGAATCAACATATAGTGTCAGATTATCTGTAATAGGAAATTTATTTTCATCAAGGAAAACCGGCAACATCTGAAAGAGCATCGGCTGCAGGACGGCATTATGCGCAAA
>NZ_KV830556.1:0-109787 GCF_001836795.1 Neisseria sp. HMSC061H08
GGAATAAAGATATGTACTTAAAAACATTTGACAGAAAACGGAATAGGGCAACTGTGCAGAGGGGGTACTCCTTGATACAGCTGTTGGTGGTGATGCTGTTGGTTTCGATATTGGCGACGTAAGATATTAGGCCGTCTGAAAGATACTTAAGATCAGCTTTCAGACGGCCTTGTCGTAAGATGAGTTTTGATATTGGCGTACTTTTTTAAATACAGATAAAATTCCTGCTAATTATTTATAACAATATTTTTAGGATACACAGTGCTTGCTTTAGATTATTGTCGTCAAAAGGCTGCGGAAAGCCATTCCAGTTTTTTATCCGGTTTTCGTTTTTTATCAGTAGAAAAACGAAATGCGATCACTGTTTTATACGCTTTTTGTCGTGAACTGGATGATGTAGTCGATGGTTGTACCGATCCGAATGTGGCTCAGATTACCTTGAATTGGTGGCGCAGTGATTTGGAGAAAGTATTCAACAATGAGATGCCTGAGCATCCAGTTCATCAAGCTTTAAAAGATATTCGGGCAAGTTTTGATTTGCCGAAGAATGAATTTGAATCTTTGATTGATGGGATGCAGATGGATTTGGAGCAGGCTCGTTATGGTAGTTTTGATGAATTAAAGCTGTATTGTCACCGTGTTGCCGGAGTTGTGGGGCGTCTTATTGCACGAATTTTAGGTTTTTCCAATCCGAAAACTTTGGAATATGCGGACAAAATGGGCTTGGCTTTGCAGTTGACGAACATTATTCGCGATGTGGGCGAAGATGCGCGGCAGGGAAGAATTTATCTGCCGATAGAGGAGATGCAGAAATTTGATGTGCCTGCCAACGTCATCATGCAGTGCAAACCGACAGACAATTTTGCAAAATTAATGCAGTTTCAAGTGGATAGGGCGCGTGAAACTTATCGTGAGGCTATGTTGCTTTTGCTGGCTGCGGATAAGAAATCGCAAAAAGTCGGTCTGATTATGGCGGCCATTTATTATGCGCTGTTGAATGAAATTGACCGTGATGGTGCGCAAAATGTGTTGACTTACAAAATTGCGATTCCTTCTCCCCGTAAAAAACGTATTGCTTTGAAAACTTGGCTGTTTGGATTTAAACCATGAATATTCGGCGTCCAAAAATTGCTGTGATTGGTGCCGGTTGGGCAGGTTTGTCTTCGGCGGTTTCCCTGATTCAACGAGCTGATATTGCTTTGTTTGAAGCCGGGAGACAGGCAGGCGGTAGGGCGCGTGCCTTAGCCGGGAAAGATGATGGATTCAGCTTTTTGGATAATGGGCAGCATATTTTGTTGGGTGCGTATCATGGTGTTCAAACTTTGATGCAACATATTGGCGTTCAACCTGAATCAGCCTTTTTACGCCAGCCTTTGCAATGGTACATCCATGAGGGATTGCAGTTTCAGACGGCCTCTCTGCCAGCGCCTTGGCATTTGCTTGTCGGTATCCTGCGTGCGAAAAATCTTTCCTTTTCATTGAGAATCAAATTGCTGTCGGATATGTCGGCATTGCAACGTTGGGCAGGCCATCATAAAACCGATTTGACGGTTGCAAAGTGGTTGAGAACACGAAATGTTCCGCGCAGCCTGCTTGGCCAATTTTGGCAACCTTTGGTTTGGGGTGCTTTAAATACGCCGTTAGAACAGGCATCGTTGCGCATTTTATGCAATGTATTGAATGATGGCGTGTGGTCTGAAAAGGCGAACAGCGATTATCTTTTGCCCAAGCAGGATTTAGGGCGGATCGTAGTAGAACCGGCTTTGGATTTCCTGCACAAGCATGGTGCAAAAATACATCTTGAAACCCGTATTACACATTTAAACCATCATATCGATGGCCGAATTGAAATCAATGGCGAAGTATTTGATGCGGTGATTTTAGCCGTTGCGCCATATCATGTTGACGCGCTTTTGCCTGAAGATACGCCTAACTATATTCAGACGGCCTATCAATCGTTGCATTACCATGCAATTACCACGGTTTATTTGCGTTATGCCCAAGCAGTCAAATTGCCTGCGCCTTTAACCGGGTTTGCTGATAGTACTGCGCAGTGGGTGCTGCATCGGGGGGCATTGGGTTTGCCGGATAATGAAGTCGCGGTCGTCATCAGCGTTTCCGATTACACCGAGGCTTGGAAGGACAAAGATTTAGCCGAGAAAATTCATGCGGACATCAAGCGGATTTGTCCGGATTTGGATAAACCCGAAGCCGTACGCATTATTACGGAAAAACGCGCGACTACGGCGGCAACGGTTGATTTTGTACAACCTGATTTCTCATGGCTGCACCATCGCCGTATTTATCCGGCCGGCGACTACCTCCATCCGCGCTATCCGGCAACCTTGGAAGCGGCGGTTCAGTCAGGTTTTGCCGCGGCTGAAAAGCTTATGCTGGATTTGCGGTTTGAATAAACTGAGGCCGTCTGAATGTTCAGACGGCCTTTTTGACTTTACAAAACTTACCAAGCCGATACAATATCTAAAACCATAAAGTTCAAGGAAAAGTCATGACGACATTAGCGGACAAAACCATCTTGGTTACCGGCGCATCCCAAGGCTTGGGCGAGCAGGTTGCCAAAGCCTATGCGGCGGCCGGAGCGACTGTCATTTTGGTGGCGCGTCATCAAAAGCGTTTGGAAAAAGTATATGATGCCATTGTGGCTGCGGGCAGCCCAGAGCCGTTTGCCATCTGCTTTGATTTGATGAGCGCTGAGGAAAAAGAATTTAAACAGTTCGCGGAAACCATTGATGAAGCTACCGGCGGAAAATTGGATGGCGTAGTGCATTGCGCCAGCTATTTCTATGCTTTGTCGCCGTTGGATTTCCAAACTGTATCGGAATGGGTCAACCAATACCGTATCAATACTGTTGCGCCTATGGGCTTGACCCGTGCGCTGTTCCCATTGTTGAAGCAATCCGAAGACGCTTCTGTGATTTTTGTCGGCGAAAGCCACGGCGAAAAACCGCAAGCCTATTGGGGCGGTTTCGGTGCTTCCAAAGCCGCGCTTAATTATTTGTGTAAAGTGGCTGCGGACGAGTGGGAACGTTTTGACAACCTGCGTGCCAATGTTTTGGTGCCAGGGGCCATCAATTCGCCGCAACGTATCAAATCCCATCCGGGCGAATCGAAAAGCGAACGTAAAAACTACGAAGATGTCCTGCCGCAATTTATTTGGTGGGCAAGCCGAGAGAGCAGGGGGCGGACAGGCGAAATCGTCTATCTGTAAATCTACCTGCTCAGAGTGGTTTGAGAATATGAGGCCGTCTGAAATCTGTATTTTCAGACGGCCTTTAACTTATTGAGTTTTATATCTAAATAATGGTGTAGATTTGATGTTTGACGTGCTAATAGGCAACCGTCGGGCTGGCACAAAATTAGATATAGTAATCTAAGTTATAGTTATATTGGATAAATATGACGGAATTTGACTTTATCAGACAATATTTGCAGCGACAAAAATCGGAAGGTTTGATTTTGGGCATAGGCGACGATGCCGCCATTATCCGCCCAAGTAGCGGATTTGATTTATGTTTTAGCGCAGATATGTTGGTTAAAGGCAGACATTTTTTTGAAGATGTTTCGCCTGAAGATTTGGCATGGAAAATGCTTGCAGTAAATTTGTCCGATATGGCCGCTATGGGTGCCAAGCCGCGATGGGTGTTGCTCAGTGCTGCGTTGCCTGAATTGAATCAAGACTGGCTGACACGTTTTTGCGATAGCTTTTTTGCTTTGGCAGCGCGTTTTGATACGGTGTTGATTGGTGGCGATACCACCAAAGGCGATTTGGTCTTTAATGTAACGATAGTAGGTGAAGTTCCGACAGGGCGTGCCCTGCGGCGTGATGGGGCCGAAGTCGGCGACGATATTTGGGTATCGGGCCGCTTGGGTTTGGCTGCCGCTGCTTTGAACCAACATCTGGGGCATTATCAATTACCGTCTGAAATCATGGCGGTTTGCGATGATAAATTGCTCCGTCCGGAGCCGCGCGTTTCATTGGGGCTGGCATTGCTGCCGTTTGCCCATGCTGCGCAAGATGTTTCAGACGGCCTGGCTCAAGATGTGGGGCATATTTTGAAAGCCTCTGCTGTCGGGGCGGAAATATTTGCCGATTGTGTGCCGTCGTTGCCTGAATTGAAAAACGTTTTGTCGCGCGAGCAATGGTTGTCGGCAGTATTGGCCGGCGGCGATGATTACGAACTGATTTTTACTGCTGCTCCAGAAGACAGGGAACGTGTTTGTCAGGCGGCGGAACAAAGTGGCGTACCGGTCGCCCGAATTGGTAAAATGACTGACTCAGGCCGTCTGAATATTTTGGATGCCGAAGGCGGCGTATTGGAACTGACTTCTTTAGGATTTGATCATTTTGGCTGAACGTAAACCTACTTTTTCTTGGCTGTTGCACAAACCATTGTGTTTTTTAGGATTCGGTTTCGGCAGCGGCTTATCGCCGGTTGCGCCGGGTACGGCAGGAACGCTGGCCGCGTTACCCCTGGCTTTTGTATTGTGCCTGTTGGGCATAGACGGCTGGATATTGCTTTTATTGTGTATCGCCTTGTTTTTCTGGGGCATCCGCATTTGCGGTTATACCGAGAGGGAACTGGGCATTCAGGATTACGGCGGTATCGTTTGGGATGAAATTGTCGCGATGCTGCTGGTGCTGTCGCTGATTCCGTTTAAATGGAGCTGGTGGCTGGCGGCTTTTGTTATTTTCCGCTTGTTTGATGCGTTGAAACCCTGGCCGATCAAATGGTTTGACCGGCGGATTCATGGAGGTTTGGGCATTATGCTTGATGATTTGATTGCGGCTGTGATGACTTTATTGGTCTTGGGGCTATTTCATTGGATTGCGTGATGTGTTTTAAGTGTTTCGACCCTTTTCAAAAATAGGGCGGACACGCCGGAATTATCCGGTTTTAAATAAAATAAATATACGGGTGAACAATTATGAACGAAATCGAGATTAACGTGGAGCCGCGTTATATGGCCGGCCAAAGCGACGTCTACCGAGACCGCTACGCCTTCAATTATCTGATTACCATCTGCAACCGCAGTGATGAAATCATTACTTTGCGTCAGCGTTTTTGGGAAATCACCGACGGACACGGTGAGACAGAGCAAGTCGGCCATGCCGGCCTGATTGAAGAGCAACCTGTTTTGTACCCGGGCGAAGCCTATGAGTACAACAGCGGTTCGCAAATCAGCACGCCTTGGGGCAGTATTGAAGGCGCGTATGAGTTTGAAGACAGCATCGGCAAACGTTTCGTTATCGGGGTGCCGAAGCTTGAATTCAAAGCGGGCTTTACGTTGCAATAGGCCGTCTGAAAAATGAAAAACCGGAGCATGGGAAATGTTCCGGTTTTGTTTTTTCAGACGGACTTATCAGTCTTTGCAAGGCTGTACCAATACCCACGGCGCTACAACGACCGCCCACATTTCCTGCTTATCCTCTAGAAAAGTACGCGCCATATCATCGCTGACGGTACCGAATTTGCCTTGTTCCATCCATTGTTTCAATGGCGCGGCTTCATCTTCGGCAACATGGCGGGCGACGGCAATCAAATCCAAATCGGGCGCAACATAGACGGCGGCACCGCGTGCGAAGTGGGGTTGCAGCTCTTCCCATGAAATGCGGGCGGTTTCGGTATTGAGTTTTTCGTTTAAGAGTGGAATAGACATAGGACAATCATCAAATAAAAAACGGATTGTAACCGATATTCGGCCTTTTGCCCGATGCCGTCTGAAAACGAAAGAAATTTACAGGGTTAACGTTATACAGTATCATTTTAATGTTTTAATTTTCTTTCAGACGGCCTGTTGTCCGTATTTGGGCAAGGGCGGTTTTAGGCTTATGAATTCTGTATTGTTGACCGGATTGCTGCAAAGGCTGATGATTGCGCTTGTCGCATTGGCGGCGTTGTGGGCTGTGTATTTTTGGGCGGTATCGCCATGAGTATCGTGGTGGAAAATCTGACGGTCAGCTATCAGCGCAGGCCGGTGGTGCACCATGTCGATATGGTGTTTGAAGATGGCAAGATGTGGACGATTTTCGGGCCGAACGGCGCGGGCAAATCGACCCTGCTCAAAGCCATTATGGGTTTGCAGAAGACGGATACGGGCAGCGTGCGCTATGAAAATATGGCACGCAAGGATATTGCCTATCTGCCGCAGCAGTCGGACATTGACCGCAGCCAGCCGATGACGGTGTTTGAACTGGCGGCGATGGGGCTGTGGTATGAAATCGGCTTTTTCGGACGTGTGAACGCGGCGCAGAAAAAGCGTGTGATGGCGGCTTTGGAACGCGTGGAAATGCAGGATTTTGCCACGCGCCAAATCGCACACTTGTCCAATGGCCAGTTCCAACGCGTATTGTTTGCGCGGATGCTGGTTCAGGATGCCAAATTTTTGCTGCTGGACGAACCGTTTAATGCAGTGGATGCGCGGACGACTTATGCGCTGTTGGAAGTTTTGCGGCAGTGCCATCAGGACGGTCAGGCGGTGATTGCCGTGTTGCATGATTACGAGCAGGTGCGGGCATATTTTGCCAACACGCTGCTTTTGGCGCGTGAAAAAGTGGCTGCCGGTGCGACGGAAAATGTGTTGACCGATGAATTTTTGGCACAGGCCAACCGAATGATGCAGAAGCAGGAAGCGGCCGATTGGTGCGCGGTTTAATGGACAAGGCCGTCTGAAAGTAAGTGTTTTTCAGACGGCCTCAGGCTTTCAGAGATTAATAAAAAAGCGATAAAACATGGATTTATATGATTTGGTCGTCGCGCCGTTCGTCGAATTCGACTTTATGCGCTATGCCTTGGCGTCGATTTTCTGCCTGGCATTGAGCGCGGCGCCTGTCGGTGTGTTTTTGGTGATGCGCCGTATGAGTTTGGTGGGAGATGCCCTGAGCCATGCGGTTTTGCCCGGTGCGGCCATTGGCTATATGTTTGCCGGTTTGAGTTTGCCTGCGATGAGTGTCGGCGGTTTTGCGGCCGGTTTGCTGATGGCTTTGCTGGCCGGTTTGGTCAGCAGGTTTACTTCATTGAAAGAAGACGCGAACTTTGCCGCATTTTATTTGAGCAGCCTTGCCATCGGCGTGGTTTTGGTCAGCAAAAACGGCAGCAGCGTCGATTTGCTGCATTTGCTGTTTGGCTCGGTCTTGGCGGTGGATATTCCGGCTTTGCAGCTAATTGCTGTTTCTGCGAGCGTCACTATTTTGCTGATGGCGGTCATGTTCCGCCCGCTGGTGTTGGAAAGCATAGACCCTTTGTTCCTCAAGGCTGTCGGCGGCAAGGGCGGCTTTTGGCATGTGTTGTTTTTGGTGCTGGTCGTGATGAATTTGGTTGCTGGTTTTCAGGCATTGGGTACGTTGATGTCGGTCGGCTTGATGATGTTGCCTGCGATTACCGCCAGACTGTGGGCGAAAAGCATGGGTTGGCTGATGATTTTGTCTGTCGCATTGGCTTTGCTTTGCGGCTTGGCAGGACTGTTGTTTTCCTACCATATCGAAATCCCGTCCGGTCCTGCGATTATTTTATGCTGCGGCACGCTTTACCTGATTTCCGTCGTGTTCGGTTGGGAGGGCGGCATTTTGGCAAAATGGCTGCGCCGCAAGAAACACCGCACGGCATGATTTTTCAGACGGCCGCTTGAATAATCAGGCGGTCTGTCTTATGATGATGTTAATGTTACGTTATATCACTGGAGAGAATATGAAACATTGGAAACTCGGCATCGTTGCCGCATTATTGACCGGTGCCGCTTATGCCGCTCCTTTGCCTGTTGTGACCAGCTTCAGCATTTTGGGCGATGTGGCCAAACAGATTGGCGGTGAACGTATTGCTGTTCAAAGTTTGGTCGGTGCCAACCAAGACAGCCATGCCTACCACATGACCAGTGGCGACATCAAAAAAATCCGCAGTGCCAAATTGGTATTGCTCAATGGCTTGGGCTTGGAAGCCGCCGATATACAGCGTGCAGTCAAACAGAGTAAAGTTCCTTTCGCCGAAGCGACCAAAGGCATTCAGGCTTTGAAAGCAGAAGAGGGCGGCCATCATCATGACCACGATCACGAAGGCCATCATCACGATCACGGCGAGTTTGATCCGCACGTTTGGACCGACCCCGTCCTGATGGGCACTTATGCGCAAAACGTTGCCAATGCGCTGATTCAAGCCGACCCTGAAGGCAAAACCTACTATCAGCAACGTTTGGGCAACTATCAAATGCAGCTGAAAAAACTGCACAGCGATGTGCAGGCTGCCTTTAATGCCGTACCTGCCGCCAAGCGTAAAGTCTTGACCGGACACGATGCGTTCTCTTACATGGGCAAACGCTACAATATTGAATTCATCGCCCCTCAAGGCGTGAGCAGCGAAGCCGAGCCGTCTGCCAAACAAGTGGCTTCCATCATCCGCCAAATCAAACGCGAGGGCATTAAAGCTGTCTTTACTGAAAACATCAAAGACACGCGCATGATTGACCGTATTGCCAAAGAAACCGGCGTCAATGTCAGCGGACGTTTGTATTCCGATGCATTGGGTGGCGCACCGGCCAACAGCTACATCGGCATGTACCGCTACAATGTCAAAGTTTTGACCGATGCCATGAAAAAATAAAGTGGCTTAAGGATAAAGGCCGTCTGAAACCTTAAAAACAAGGTTTCAGACGGCCTTTTATATGCTTATTTTTAAAATAAACCGTCAAATTTAAAATATAAAAATAAAATTTGTGCTATTAAAAGTTTAATTATCAAAAATTCATGCTAATTTGCTTGGTAAGTACGCACCATCCGTGCGAATTGCTTATCGGCTGTCCGTCAGCCACTCACGGCTTGACTTCACCCTGTTACAATTCGGCATCTTCACGTTTCTTAATATTACATCATGAGCAACCATTCGTCTTGGTCATCCAAAATCGGCTTTGTGCTTGCTGCGGCAGGCTCGGCCATCGGTTTGGGTGCAATTTGGAAATTCCCTTATACGGCCGGTACAAACGGTGGCGCTGTATTTTTTCTTTTGTTTTTGATTTTTACGATTTTGGTGGCTTTGCCGGTTCAATTGGCCGAGTTTTATATCGGCCGTACGGGCGGTAAAAATGCCATCGACTCCTTCAAAGTATTGCGCCCCGGTTCGCAGTGGCCGTGGGTTGGCCGCATGGGCGTGGCCGCTTGTTTTATTTTGCTGTCGTTTTACAGCGTGGTCGGCGGCTGGGTATTAAACTATGTGGTACACAGTTTTACCGGCGAAATTCACGTTGGTGCAGACTTTAAGGCCCTGTTTGAAAATACGATTTCTTCACCGTTTGGCTCGCTGTTTTACCAAGGCTTGTTCATGCTGATTACCATTTGGGTGGTCAAAGGCGGCATTTCAGACGGCATTGAAAAGGCAAACCGCGTGTTGATGCCGGGTTTGTTTATCCTCTTTATCGCACTGGCCGTTCGTTCGCTGACCTTGCCCGGCGCAATGGAGGGCGTGGCATTCTTGTTAAAACCGGATTGGTCGTATTTGAAACCGGGCACGATGCTGACTGCTTTGGGTCAGGCATTTTTTGCCTTGAGTATCGGCGTGTCTGCGATGATTACCTATGCCTCGTATTTGGGTAAGGATCAGGATATGTTCCGCTCCGGACATACGATTATGTGGATGAACCTGTTTGTATCATTGCTGGCCGGTTTGGTGATTTTCCCTGCGGTATTTGCCTTCGGTTTTGAACCCGGTCAAGGCCCAGGTTTGATTTTTGTTGTGTTGCCTGCGGTATTCATGAAAATGCCTATGGGTACGTATTTGTTTGCCGTGTTCATGCTGTTGGTTGTCTTTGCGACGCTGACTTCCGCATTTTCCATGCTGGAAACCGTGATTGCGGCAACCATCCGCCAAGACGAGAAAAAGCGCAGCAGCCACGCTTGGGTAACCGGCATTGCGATTTTCATAGTCGGTATTCCTTCGGCGCTGTCATTTGGCGTATGGAGCGAGTTTAAAATTTTCGGCAAAACCATTTTTGACTTGTGGGATTTCATCATTTCCGCCGTCATCATGCCGATTGGCGCATTGAGCGTTGCCGTGTTTACGTCATGGATTCAGGACAAACAGTCCGTCCTGCGCGATGCGGGCATGGGCAGTACAGTGCCGAAACAGCTGCTTTACCTGTGGCTGGGTGCGCTTCGCTATCTTGCGCCGATTGCGATTGTTGTGGTGTTCATCAACTCTTTGGGTTTGATTTAATCCGATAGTGAACAAACATCCGGCGTTGCATTGCTTCGCCGGACTGTTTGTTTAAAACATCATTAAAAATATTAAGGCCGTCTGAACATTTTTCAGACGGCCTTTTTATAGATGCGCGAGGCTGATTAGAACTTCGCTTGCAGTCTCAGCCATGCAGTACGGCCGGGTTCGTTCACGCGCATGGTTTGCGTACCGGCAGACGGGTCGCCGCCGCGGCTGACGAATTCAGCATAGGTTTTGTTGAACACGTTGTCTACGCCGCCTTGCAATGTGGCGTATTTGCTGAATTTCCAACCGGCGTTAAGCGAGAGTACGCCAAAGCCCGAAGAAGCGCCGATGTCTTGACCGACGATATTGCCTTGGCCTTTGCTGTAACGGTTTTGTTTGGCTACGACGCGCCACAATGCGCCCGCGCTGAATTTGCCGTTGTCAAAGGCGAGGGTGTTGTTCCACTCGAGTGGCGGAGTTTGTGCCAAAGGTTTGCCGTCGGTACGGTTTTTGCCGTGGGTGTAGGCGAGGCTGGTGCCGACTTCCCAGTTAGGCGCAAATGTCCATTTGACTTCGGCTTCGCCGCCAAAGCGTGAAGCGTTGATGTTGCGTACGTTGAAATCCATGCCTTGGCGCTCCATCATGATGAAGTCTTTGATGTTGCTGCCGAATACGGATACGGAAGCGTGGAGATTAGGACGTTTCCAGATAATGCCCGCATCAATTTGGCGGTTTTGCTCTGCGTGGATGGCTTTGTTTTCAGACTGCAGGCGTTCCCAGTAGTCAGGTGCGCGTTCGGCAATACCGAAGCCGGCATAGTATTTCAGGCCGTTGTCCGTATTTCTTTCCCAGCGCAGGAATCCTGAGTTCAAATTGAATTTTTGATGTTTCAAAACGGGGTTGGTCACGCGTGCGGTATCGTAATGCGCTTTGACTTGGTCATGGCGCAAACCTGCTACCCAGCGTTGATTGTCGGTTTGCTGCCAAGAGGCTTCGGTGAAAACACCCCATTGTTTGAAACTTTGGTTGGGCATGTAAGGCTTGTGGCTATAGCCGTCGCCACCACGCTCATGACGCGCGACGTGGACATCGTCCAAATAATCCAAACCGGTTTGCAGGTTAAGCTTGTCCCAATCGAAAGTGGCTTTCAGACGGCCTGTATCGGTATTGCGTTTAGGGTTGTTGGCATTTTTAATCTGCATGCCGGCACGGTTGCGGATGGTACGCAGGCTGTATGTGTCCATCACGTGGTCGATTTCGCTTTTACCGTAGCGCAGTTCCAATTCGCTGAACCATGGTGTGAGGTTGCGTTGGGTAAAACGGATATTCCACGCATCACGGTCGAATTTGCTGCCGTCCATCATGCGGTCGGCGTAGGCAACCTTGGCTCTGCTGCGCTCGTATGTGCCGGCAATGGTGGTGTTTTCTGTCGGGGTAACACCTAGTTGCAACATTTGGCTGTCGCGTTTGAAGTTGGAGTGAATGCGGTTGCCGTCGCCGTCTTTGTAGTCGTCGGCTTCGTTATGGGAGATATTGGTACGGACGTAGCCGTATTTGCCGCCGAACTCGGCTTCCAGCGAGCCGTCAAGGCGGTCGTTGCTGCCTGCTGTCAGGGTGGCATTGATGTTGTAAGGTTTTTCAGTGAAATCAGGATCTTTACGGATAAATTGCACCGAGCCGCTGACCAAGCCCATACCTTGGGTAACAGTTTGTGGGCCTTTAGTGACCACGACTTCATCAAATGAATTTGGGTGGATATAGGCAGTCGGCGGGTCCATGCGCATACCGCAACCGCCATAAATAAACTGGTCGTCGGCATTGACGGAGAGGCGCGAGCCACCCAAACCACGGAACAGCGGATCGCCCGAGCTACCGCCTTTGCGGATGATGCTCATGTTGGGGACAGATTGCAAAAGGTCTGCCCCGTCGCCGGCAGGGAGGGGTTGCAAAGCAGCTTTGGGGTTGAAAGTAACGCGGTTGGCTTTTTCTTGTTGTGTGCCGGTGACGGTGACAGGGGAAAGGGTAACTGTTTCTTCAGGTACAGGATCAGTGTCTGCCCATGCTTGGGATACGGCTAAGACGATAGGCAAGATAAGTAATGGTGGGTATTTCATGTAGTTCCTCTCTATCATTAAGTGTTATATCAAGCAATGCTTAAGTAGTATATACAAAGTTTAGTAAAATTAAAACATGCTGTTTTTAACTTATATCAATATTTATCATTTTATCTGCATGTTTTGCTGGTTCATGATTTGGTTATACCAGTGATGACAAAATTTGATTCTTTTTAAGCAGTTAATGAAAAATACCAATATGGTTTCAAGCTTGATTATTGGGAATTTCATTAATTTAATTATTTAACTAAAAGCAAGAAGATATTTGGTATAGAAAGCGTCATTTGCTTATGATTTTCTATTGATGTTACGATTTGATAACATTTCTTGACGAAAAAATAGTGGATTGATTAGAATGGGCGGCTAATTGGTCAATCCAATTTATGGCCGTCTGAACACAACTGTCCTTCAATCATCAGGAATACAACATGACGAAATTGGTTCGTCCGCAAAAAATCAGCGATCAGGTTTTAGCCGTTTTGGAAGAACGTATCGCTACCGGTATTTATGAAGAAGGCAGTAAATTGCCTCCCGAACGTACGCTTGCGGAAGAATTCGGTGTATCGCGTCTGTCGGTCAGGGTGGCATTGAATATCTTGATTGCCAAGCAGGTTTTGGACGCGCGGCAGGGCGATGGCTATTATGTTTCCGTCAAGCCGCAACAGGATTTTTTACAAAGCTGGCAGGATTTGCTCGGCAAACATACCAATTGGGAAACAGACGTATTCGATTTCAGCTGTCATGTTGAAGGCTGTATGGCGGCGCTGGCTGCTGAAAGACGGACTGACGCCGATTTGAAACGCATTGACTTCTGGCGGCAGAAGTTCGAAACGGCTTGTGAAAGCGGAAATTTGGAGCATCAAGCCGAAGCAGACGTCAGCTTCCATCAAGCCATTGCCGATGCTGCACACAATATCCTATTCAGCCACCTTTCCAGCAGCCTGCTCAAAATGCTTTATCAGCAAACACGCAGCGGCATTATCTATATCCATCAAACCGAAGACCCGCGCCCGACTCTGATTGCCCAGCACCGCGCTATTTTTGAAGCCGTTGCGCAGGCCAAGCCGGCGGAGGCTGCCGAAGCGGCCAAGCTACATTTGAATTATGTCGCCCGCCGCATTTTGCAGGACAGGGAATATCAAAGCCGCAGCGAGCATGCGGATGTATTGGCACAAAATGATTTGAAACGGGTAGATTGGTAGCGTTTAAAAATAATCAGGCCGTCTGAATTTTTCAGACGGCCTGATTTTGCAAATAAAGACTTTTAGTGCCACAATCTTCATCAATTCTGTCTGAAAACAAAGGAAGCACCATGTACCGTCATGTCGAGTATTATCCGGGCGACCCGATTTTGAGTTTGGTTGAAACCTTCAAACGCGACGAGCGTCCTGAAAAAGTCAATTTGAGCATAGGCATTTATTTTGATGACGAAGGCAAAATGCCGGTTTTGGAATCTGTCCGCCGGGTAGAAGCAGAGCGTGTGGCCGTACCGCGACCATCGCCTTATCTGCCGATGGAAGGTTTGGACACTTATCGAAGCGCGGTTCAGCGTTTGTTGTTTGGCAAGGATAATCCGGCGCTAGTAGAAGGGCGTGTTGCGACCGTACAGACTTTAGGTGGCTCAGGGGCGTTGAAAGTCGGTGCCGACTTTTTGCACCGTTGGTTCCCCGATGCAAAAGCCTATGTCAGCGATCCGACTTGGGACAACCATAAAGGCATTTTTGAAGGCGCAGGTTTTGAAGTGGGGACGTATCCTTATTACAACCCTGAAACCGTCGGCGTGAAATTTGAAGAAATGACTGCGTTTTTCAAAACATTGCCGGAAAACAGCATCTTGATTTTGCATCCATGTTGTCAAAACCCGACCGGCGTAGATATGTCGCAAGCGCAATGGGATGAGGTGTTGGACATCATCAAAACGCACAAGCTGATTCCGTTTATGGATATTGCCTATCAAGGTTTCGGCGAGGATTTGGACAGCGATGCCTATGCAATCCGTAAAGCCGTCGAAATGGGTCTGCCTTTGTTTGTCAGCAACTCTTTCTCGAAAAACCTGTCGCTGTACGGCGAGCGCGTCGGCGGTTTGAGTGTAGTGTGTCCCAATAAGGAAGAAGCAGAGCTGGTGTTCGGACAGTTGAAATTTACCGTCCGCCGTATTTATTCCAGCCCTGCCGCGCATGGTGCATATATTGCGTCTGATGTGATGAACAGCGATGATTTGCGCGCTTTGTGGGAGAACGAGGTTTACGCCATGCGCGACCGCATCCGTGCCATGCGTCAGAAGCTTTATGATGTTTTGACGGCCAAAATCCCCAATCGCGATTTCAGCTATTTCATCAAACAACGCGGTATGTTCAGCTATACAGGCCTGACCGTAGAGCAGGTGCACCGCCTGCGCGACGAGTTTGCCGTTTATCTGCTGGATTCGGGCAGGATGTGTGTGGCCGGTTTGAATGCATCGAATATCGATTATGTGGCCGAGGCATTTGCCAAAGTGTTGCAATAGCCGTTCAATCTGAAATTGAATGTAGTTTTATTTGAAGTAAATCAAAAGGCCGTCTGAAAAATTTTCATCTTTCAGACGGCCTCTTTATAATTGGCGCACCCAACAGGGATCGAACCTGTGACCTCCAGCTTCGGAAACTGACACTCTTCCAACTGAGCTATGGGTGCGGAAGCCGTAAGGTTAACGCATATTGGCTTTATTGGCAAAGTTTATCTTGAAAGTGTCTGAAAGTGGCATTGGCGGCCACTTTTTTGCATGGCTGGAATAATCAATTAACTACAAAGGCTTATAGATTTCAGACGGCCTTTTTGAGGATTTTTGCGTATCTTTTTCTCAAGATGGATTGGAAAGCCTTTGCGAATTCAGTATAATCCAGCAAAATATTGTTAATTGCGTTTAACACATAAACTATAACTTACAGCACAACCTAACCTAACGGCGAGGCCTACCAAATGAAACAACTCCGCGACCACAAAGCCCAAGGCTCTGCATTGTTCACCCTTGTGAGCGGTATCGTTATTGTTATTGCAGTAATTTTCTTCCTGATCAAATTGGCGGGAAGCGGTTCATTCGGCGATGTTAACGAAACAACCGAAGCTGCGACTCAAACCCGTATCCAGCCAGTCGGCCAACTCAAACTGGGCGACGGCATCCCTGTCGGCGAACGTCAAGGCGACCAGATTTTCAACAAAATCTGTATCCAATGTCACGCGGCGGACAGCATTGTTCCTAATGCGCCTAAATTTGAAAACAAAGGCGATTGGGCTCCTCGTATCGCCCAAGGCTTTGATACTTTGTTCCAACACGCTTTGAACGGTTTCAACGCAATGCCTGCCAAAGGTGGTGCGGCTGATTTGACCGACCAAGAATTGAAACGCGTAATTACTTATATGGCCAACAAAGCCGGCGGTACTTTCCCTGATCCTGATGCTGCGGCTCCTGCCGATGCCGCTGCTTCCGGCGAGGCTGCTTCAGCTCCTGCTGCTGAGGGTGCGGCTACTGCCGATGTTCCTAAAGCAGATGCTGCCAAAGCTGAAGACAAAGGCGCAGCTGCCGGCGGTGCAGACGGTAAAAAAGTTTACGAAGCCAGCTGCCAAGCATGTCACGGCGGTGCGGTTCCCGGTGTTCCTCATGTAGGTAAAAAAGAAGACTGGGCTCCTCGTATCAAACAAGGTAAAGACACCCTGCACAAACACGCACTCGAAGGCTTTAACGCAATGCCTGCCAAAGGCGGTAACGGCAGCCTGAGCGACGATGAAGTGAAAGCTGCAGTTGATTACATGGCTAATCAATCTGGTGCTAAATTCTAAGATTTGACTTTGAATCTCGAATAGAAAGCGCATTCCGTATAGGATGCGCTTTTTTCGTGCAGGAAGGCCTGATCTTGCTATAATACGGAAGTAGTAGATTGTGGTTTGTCTGAAAGATTCAGACGGCCTTCAAACACAATATTTTTTAAAGAAGTTCAACCATATTCACATACGACAAAACAATCACGGAGTTATCTCATGGCAAAAAAATATTTTGGTACTGACGGTGTGCGCGGCGAAGTCGGTCAATTCCCTATCAATCCTGATTTTGTCTTGAAATTGGGTTATGCGGCAGGTCAGGTTTTGGTACAGCACGAAGGTGAAATTAAACCGACTGTTTTAATCGGTAAAGACACGCGTATTTCAGGCTATATGCTGGAAGCCGCGCTGATTGCCGGCTTTACTGCCGCCGGTGTCAATGTTATTCAAACCGGCCCTCTGCCAACCCCAGGTGTAGCGTATTTGACCCGTGCTTTACGTTTGTCTGCCGGTGTGATGATTTCTGCTTCCCATAACGTTTATTCCGACAACGGCATTAAATTCTTTGCCGAAGGCGGTGTGAAGTTGAGCGATGAAATCGAGTTAGAAATTGAAGCCAAAATCGATGAAGAAATGAAAACCCAGCCGTCCAGCCGTTTGGGCCGTGCGCGCCGGATTAATGGTGCGGATGACCGCTATATCGAGTTTTGTAAATCCACTTTCCCAAGCCATTTGGACTTGCGCGGTCTGAAATTGGTGGTCGATACCGCTAATGGTGCGGGCTATGCAGTTGCACCTAAAGTATTCCATGAGTTGGGCGCGCAAGTAGTCAGCATCGGTGATGAGCCAAACGGTTACAACATCAATGAGAAATGTGGTGCGACCCATCCGAAAGCTTTGCAAGCGGCTGTGTTGCAAAATGAAGCCGATTACGGCATTGCCTTGGATGGCGATGGCGACCGTTTGATGATGGTTGACCGCAATGGCAAAGTGTATGACGGCGACAGCCTGATTTATGTGATTGCCAAAGCACGCGCGCACGAAGGCGTGGAAATCGGCGGTGTGGTGGGTACAGTGATGACCAATATGGCGATGGAAATTGCTTTGAAAGAGCAGGGCGTTGATTTCTGCCGTGCCAAAGTGGGCGACCGCTATGTGTTGGAACAGCTCCACCAACGCGGTTGGCTGATTGGCGGCGAAGCCAGCGGCCATATTTTGTGCATGGACAAACACAATACCGGCGACGGCATCATTTCCGCGCTACAAGTTTTGGCCGCATTGCAAACCTTGAATCAAGACCTTGCCACCGTTTGCGCCGATTGGCAGCCGTATCCGCAAACCATGATCAACGTCCGCATCAAAAAAGGCCAAAACTGGCAGGACACTTCCAAAGAGGCTTTGGCTGAAGTGGAAAAAGAACTTGAAGGCAAAGGCCGCGTGGTCTTGCGTGCATCCGGTACCGAGCCTGTCGTGCGCGTGATGGTGGAAGCCAAACAGGCGGACTGGGCGAAAAAAGGCGCAGAAAAAATTGCCGCTGCCATTCAAGGTCAAAAGTAACAGTGTGTTTGATGTTGAATTGAACTAAATAAAAGGCCGTCTGTTGTTCAGACGGCCTTTGTGTTTTATTAGAAGCTTAGTTGCTCAAGACATCAACGCCTTTAGGAGGCGTGAATTTGAACATACCGCTGGAAAGGTTAGGCTTGGTGTTCAAACCGCTGAAGCTGATGCTGGTTTGGTTGCCGAAGCTGTCTTTCAGCTGCATGGCGGCGAGGTTGTCGCCTTTGAAGCCGATGCGGATGTATTGGTAGCCGGCGTTGTTTTTCTTAGGCGTAGCCAAAACGTAGTCGATGCCGTTGGCAGAACCGTCTTCTTTCAACGTGTAGCTGCTGTCTAATGCCGTTTTGTTGGAGAGGATGGCGGCAGGGCTGTCGCCGATGGTTTGGTCTTGTGAGGACTTGGTTACTTGCGCCAAATCTACGTCATAGAGCCAAATGGTTTTGCCGTCGCCGACGATGGTTTGTTTGTAGGGTTTGGTGTATTCCCATTTGAACAAACCCGGGCGCAGGATTTTGAATGTACCGTATGTGGTTTGGGTTTTCTTTTTGCTGTGAACGGTTTGGCTGAAGTTGCCGCTGATACCGTCGGCGTCATTATTGAATTTTTTCAGGGCGTCCACTGCGCCGGCTTGTGCAAAGCCGATGGCTGAAGAAAGCAGCGCGGCAGCGGTCAGGGTGAACAGTCGGGTAGTTTTCATGTTTTGGTTCCTTGTTCGGAGAAATGGGTTCAGTATAGACGTTATGGTGTAACAGGCAAGGGGCTGAAGAGCGGGTTTAATTTGTGTAAATATGAAAAATCCAAGCAAGTATCTGAAATAATTTTATTTCTTCAGACGGCCTGTATTTGGTTTTGACGTTTTTTTAATGAAGCACACAATGGTTTGGTGTGGTATTTAATGTCATTTTACGGAAAGCTTGAAATTATAGTCTTTCTGTTTGCTTTTTAAAACGGTTATAATATTTATCTTTTGAAAACAATGGTTTTGTATGTATCTGAATCCTTATCCTTTATTGGAACAGGCTTTGCTGTCGGACAATCCGGATGAAAAAGGAAAATTGACGCAGGCCTTGTTTGCGCAGTTGGGCGAGGCGGAAGGCTTGACGGCTGAAGCGTCGAAACCTGTGGATTGCCGTTTCGCCGGTCATCCGTTGCGTCCGCGTTTGGTTGCGCCTTCGGAGGTTACGCCGCGCAAGATGAATACGGTCGAAGGCTATGCGGCGATGTTGCATGCGATTGCGCACATTGAATTTAATGCGATTAATCTGGCTTTGGATGCGGCGTATCGTTTCCGCAATATGCCGTTTCAGTTTGTACGCGATTGGGTGAGGGTGGCGAAAGAAGAAGTGTTTCACTTCGGCTTGATGCGTGGCCGTCTGAACAGCTTGGGCTACGATTACGGCGCTTTTGAAGCACACGGGCATTTGTGGGACATGGCGTATAAAACCGCTTACGATCCCTTGTTGCGCATGGCTTTGGTGCCGCGGGTGTTGGAAGCGCGCGGTTTGGATGTCACGCCGGGTATTCGTGCAAAAGTGGCGCAGCGCGGCGATATGGAAACCTGCGATATGTTGGATATTATTTACCGCGATGAAGTGGGGCATGTCGCCATCGGCAATCATTGGTATCAGCATCTTTGCCGTGAGCGCGGTTTGGAACCGGTCGCCCTGTTCCGCAGCCTGATTGCGCGTTACGATATGTTTATCTTCCGTGGCTACGTCAATATCGAAGCACGGGAACGTGCAGGATTCAGCCGTTTCGAGCTGGATATGTTGGAAGATTTTGAGAAAAGTTTGAAACAGGATAAAAAGGCCGTCTGAAACGGTAAAATCATCATGGCACATCATCACGATCATTCGCACGCGCACACGCATACCGCCAATAAGCAGGTATTGCGTATTTCATTTTTTGTCATTGCCGGATTTATGCTGGTTGAGGCGGTCGGCGGTTGGCTGACCAACTCTTTGGCTCTGCTTTCCGATGCGGGGCATATGTTCAGCGATGCGTTTTCGTTGGGCGTGGCATTGTGGGCATTCAAACTTGGCGAGAAACAGACCACGCTGCAAAAGACTTTCGGTTACAAACGTTTTGAAATTTTGACGGCGATGTTTAACGGATTGTCGCTGGTGTTGATTGCGGCGATGATTTTTTATGAGGCAGTCAAACGATTGTTTTATCCGCCGGAAATTTTGACGGGCGGCATGTTGGTGGTCAGTATCATCGGATTGCTGGTCAACATCGGCGTCGCCGTTTATATGTTGAAAAATAGCGATACCGAAGAAAACGTCAATATGCGCGGCGCGTATCTGCATGTAATCAGCGACTTATTCGGCTCGATAGGGGCGATTGTCGCAGCAGTGCTGATAATGGCGTATGGCTGGCAATGGGCGGATACAGTTGCCAGCGTATTGGTGGCGGCTTTGGTAGGGCGCAGCGGCTGGACGCTGTTTAAACAGACTTTGCACATTTTGATGGAAGGTGCACCGGAAAACATCCATACCGATGAGTTGCTCAGCGTGATCCGCAATACGGAGGGCGTAAAATCCGTTCACGACTTGCATGTTTGGACGATTACCAGCAATATCCACGTTTTGTCCTGCCATATTGTTGTCGATGGCAGCATGACGGTTGCCGAATCCGAACAAATCGCCTACCGCATCGGACATGAATTGGCGCATCACAACATCGGGCATTGTACGATTCAGATTGAAAGCGAACAGCATCCGCATAAAGATGAAGTTTTGTGTTCGCAGGAAGTTCACGAACACCATCACCATTAACCATATTCAGGCCGTCTGAAACTTGTTGGATTGTTCAGACGGCCTTCTAAAATCATCAAAGGAACACTTATGACCCAAGCCGTATTATTCGACCTTGACGGCACGCTTGCCGATACCGCACTTGATTTGGGTGGCGCGCTCAACACGGTATTGCGCCGACACGGTTTGCCTGAAAAAAGCATGGATGAAATCCGTCCGCAGGCCAGCCACGGTGCGAGCGGTTTGCTCAAACTTGGTGCAGGCATTACGCCCGACCATCCGGACTATATGCAATGGCGCAAAGAGTTTTTGGAAGAATACAGCCGCTGCTATGCCGATCAAACCATCTTGTTCGACGGCGTAAACGAAATGCTAGAAGCCTTAGTTCAACGCGGTATCCAATGGGGCGTTATCACTAACAAGCCCATGCGCTTTACCGATGTCCTCGTGCCTAAGCTCGGGTTTACCGTGCCTCCTGCCGTCATTGTCAGCGGCGATACTTGCGATGAACCTAAGCCCAGCGTGAAGCCCATGTTTTATGCGTGCGAACAGATGGGTGTCGAAGCGCGGCGATGTTTTTATGTCGGCGATGCCGAGCGCGATATGCAGGCAGGCAAGAATGCCGGGATGACAACCGTGCTTGCCGATTGGGGCTATATTTCTGCCGAAGACCAAACCGAAAACTGGCTTGCCGATTTCCGTATTGCCACGCCTTTGGATTTGTTGGCAATCTTGCGTTAAAACCCTGTAATAATCCGTTTTCAGACGGCCCGAAACGGCGTAAAATTACATAAATTTGTATTTTTTCAACCGTTTTACTACTTGTAAAGAGAAAAATCATGTTCTTCAAGCATATCGAAGCTGCTCCTGCTGATCCGATTTTAGGTTTGGGCGAAGCGTTTAAAGCCGAAACCCGTCCCGAAAAAGTCAATCTCGGCATCGGCGTGTACAAAGACGCATCCGGCGCGACACCTATTGTCAAAGCCGTCAAAGAGGCTGAAAAACGCCTGTTGGAAAGCGAGACAACTAAAAACTACCTCACCATCGACGGCGTTGCCGATTACAACGAGCAAACCCAAATTCTGCTGTTTGGCAAAGACCACGAAATCATCGCCAGCCGTCGCGCCAAAACAGCGCAAAGCCTTGGCGGTACAGGCGCATTGCGTATTGCGGCCGAATTTGCCAAACGCCAGTTGAACGCGCAAACCATCTGGATTTCCAATCCGACTTGGCCAAACCACAACGCCATCGCCAAAGCAGTCGGTATCCAAGACAAACCTTATCGTTATTACGATGCCGCCAAACACGGTTTGGATTGGGACGGCATGATTGAAGACTTGAGCCAAGCGCAAAAAGGCGACATCGTCCTGCTGCACGGCTGCTGCCACAACCCTACCGGCATCGACCCTACGCCCGAACAATGGGAAACTTTGGCAAAACTTTCTGCCGAAAAAGGCTGGTTGCCGCTGTTTGACTTTGCTTACCAAGGCTTTGGCAACGGTTTGGAAGAAGATGCCTACGGCTTGCGCGTATTCTTGAAATACAATAAAGAATTGCTGATTGCCAGCTCTTATTCCAAAAACTTCGGCATGTACAACGAACGCGTCGGCGCGTTCACTTTGGTGGCTGAAGATGAAGCAACAGCAGCCCGCGCCCACAGCCAAGTCAAAACCATCATCCGTACCTTGTATTCCAACCCGGCTTCACACGGTGCGAACACCATTGCGCTGGTGTTGAAAAATGATGATTTGAAAGCACAATGGATTGCCGAACTCGATGAAATGCGCGGCCGCATCAAAGCCATGCGCCAAAAATTTGTCGAGTTGCTCAAAGCCAAAGGTGCAACCCAAGATTTTGATTTCATTATCGAACAAAACGGCATGTTCTCTTTCAGCGGCCTGACTCCAGAACAAGTTGACCGTTTGAAAAACGAGTTTGCCATTTATGCCGTCCGCTCCGGTCGCATCAACGTTGCCGGCATTACTGATGACAACATCGATTATTTGTGCGAGAGCATTGTGAAAGTGTTGTAATTGTCGAATTAAAGGCAAAGGCCGTCTGAATCGTTCAGACGGCCTTTATTTTTGACTTGTCAGCTTATCCGGCAACTGCGTTCATTCCCCAATAAATCACCGCATAGCGCAGCAGTTTGCCTGCAATCAGAATAATGGCGCAATGCAGGGCATTGAGCCTGAGCCAGCCTGCAGCAAGGGGGAGGGCATCGCCGATAATCGGCAGCCATGCAAACAATAGCGGCCAAATTCCCCAACGATTAAGCCTTTCCAACATTTTTTCAGACGGCCTTTTTTTATTTGGAAACATCCTGCCCATGTAATACGAAACCATACTGCCCAAGCCATTCGCCAATCCGGCACACAAACATGCGCCGAGGGCATGTTGCGGATATTGGTACACAAATGCGGCATATGCCGCCTCGGATGTACCCGGAAGTAGTGTGGCAGAAGTAAAGGCAGAGGCAATCAGGCCAAGGTAAGCGTAAAGAAGGGGCATATTTTGAGTTGTATCAAGGAGTATTGTAAAAAAGAAATAACAAGCTTAATAAGAAGATTATGCCTTTATTTTTTTAATCTATTAAAAGATAAATCCAATATTATTAAATTTTTTACAATTAAACGGCTGAAGGATAATGTAGTCGGCTGTTAGAAAATAGTTTTCAAAGTGACGGATTATCAGTATGATACGGGCGGCTGTTAATGGGTGTTAAGTTTAATGAACTGATTTAAGCTCATTTTTCCAGCGAATCTTAACAAAACGAAAGGCAAATCATGTCTGCGCATTCACAACAAAATCATACTCCTGCGCTGGTCGTTCTGACCACACTCTTCTTCATGATGGGTTTCATTACCTGCATGAACGATATTTTGATTCCGCACCTGAAAGATATTTTCGAACTGACTTATGTTCAGGCGATGCTGATTCAATTCTGTTTCTTTACCGCTTATGCGATTATGTCGATTCCGATGGGCTATTTGGTCGGCAAAATTGGCTATAAAAACGGCGTGATTAGCGGCTTCGTATTGACTGCCATCGGCTGTCTGCTCTTCTATCCTGCTGCCGGCAGTCATTCTTATGCAACTTTTTTGGGTGCATTGTTTATTTTGGCTTCAGGTGTAACCCTGTTGCAAGTAGCGGGTAACCCTTATGTGACTTTGCTGTCCAAACCGGGTAAAGAATCTGCAACACTGACTTTGGTTCAGGCATTTAACTCTTTGGGTACGACCATTGCTCCGCAAATCGGCGCATTCCTGATTTTGGCTGATGCAACACAAACTGTCAGCAAAGCCGAGCAAATTTCTTCCGTTCAAATTCCGTATTTAGGGTTGGCCGGTTTGCTGATTATTTTGGCTGTGTTTGTCAAAATGATTCGTTTGCCTGATGCGCGTAAAATTGCCGAAGAAGAGAGCGAACATAACCATGATGGCAAACACAGTGTTTGGCAATACCGTCATTTGGTTTTTGGTGCGGCTGGTATTTTCTGTTATGTCGGTGCGGAAGTATCCATCGGTTCTTTATTGGTCAGCGTGTTGGGTTACCTGAAAGGTATGGACCACTCGTCTGCCGCAAAATATCTGTCGTTCTACTGGGGCGGCGCGATGGTTGGCCGCTTCTTAGGCTCCGCTATCATGGCAAAAATTGCGCCTAACCGCTATTTGGCATTTAACGCTACCGCTGCTGTTGCCCTGTTAGGCGTTGCTATGTTGGCAGGTAAAGCCAGTGCAGATGTTGCGATGTGGGCATTGTTGGCCATCGGCTTCTTCAACTCCATCATGTTCCCAACGATTTTCTCTTTGGCAACCAAAGGTCTGGGCCGATTTACCAGCAGCGCTTCCGGCGTATTGTGTACTGCAATTGTCGGCGGTGCGATTGTGCCTGTGGTACAAGGTTGGGCTGCGGATACTTACGGTCTGATGATTTCTTTCGTTGTATCAGCAATTTGTTACGTATACATTGTCTTCTTTGCTATAAAAGGCTACAAAGCTGACGAATAATTCATCATGATAAAAGGCCGTCTGAAACCCTATGGGATTTCAGACGGCCTTTTTACTTTGTGGCATAATGATTTAAATGACAGGAGGAAAAAATGGCCAAAATCATTTTGCTGCATGGCTTGCACATGCATTCATGGGTAATGAAACCGCTGGCGTATTTGCTGGAACAAGAAGGTTTTGAAGTGGCGCTGTTCGATTATTACAGTGTTTTGCATTCGATGAACCGACATGTTGAAGATTTGGTGCGATGGATTAATGAGAACCATGCTGATGAAACGCTGCACTTTGTCGGCCATAGTTTGGGCGGCTTGGTTTTACGCAATTTTGCGGCGGCATATCCGGATAAAGTCAGCGGCCGTATCGTTACCATGGGTACGCCGCACCAAGGCAGCCGTGCCGCGCAACGCGTGCTCAATTTGGGTTTGCAAAAGCCGGTATTGGGCGGCTCTTACAAAGGGGCGTTGGATGGCAGTATGCCTGAGTTGCCTGTCGGTATTGAGCTGGGCAGTATTGCCGGCAATAAACCGTATGGGTTGGGCCGTGTTTTAGGTTTGCATGGCGAACATGATGGTACGGTTTTGGTCAGCGAAACGCATTGTCCGAATATGCGCGATCATGTCGTTTTGCCGGTCAGCCATAGCGGTATGCTGTTCAACCGCAAAACTGTCGGTCAGGTGGTGGCATTTTTGCATGATGGATATTTTAAAAAGCAATAAAATACCATTTATTCTAATTAAAAAATATTTTATTCTAAATAATTCGTTTATTTTAAAGAAAATGGCAAGGATTCGTGAGCGTTGTTTTCGTAAAATAATCAGCAGGCCGTCTGAAACCGGTTTTTCAGACGGCCTGTTATGCTAAAATCTGTTAAATACTTATTAAAAAGGCAAAGAACAATGTTTGCTTTCAAATCCTTACTTAATATGCCGCGCTTTGAGGCCATCGCTGTGGCCTTGGCTTTGGTGGCGGCAATGGGTTATACGATTATTTCGCTTGAATGGCTGCCGCATATGTCGATTGTAACGGCGATTGTGGTCTTGCTTTTGTACGGCTTGATGCGCGGCTTGAAATATCAAGACATGCAAAACGGTATGATCGGCGCGGTCGGGCAGGGCATGGGCGCGATTTATCTGTTTTTCTTTATCGGCCTGATGGTCAGCGCGCTGATGATGAGCGGTGCGATTCCGACGCTGATGTATTACGGTTTCGGATTGATTTCGCCGACTTATTTTTATTTTTCGGCGTTTGCGCTTTGCTCGGTCATTGGTATTTCCATCGGCAGTAGTTTGACGACTTGTGCGACTGTCGGCGTGGCATTTATGGGTATGGCGGCTGCGTTTCATGCCGATATGGCGATGACGGCAGGTGCGATTGTGTCGGGTGCGTTCTTCGGCGATAAAATGTCGCCGCTTTCCGATACGACCGGTATTTCCGCTTCGATTGTCGGCATTGATTTGTTCGAGCACATCAAAAACATGATGTACACCACTGTGCCTGCGTGGTTGATCAGTGCGGCCTTGATGTTGTGGCTCTTGCCCAATGTTGCCGCGCATGACATGAACAGCGTCGAAGCTTTCCGCGCGCAATTGGAAGCAACCGGTTTGGTGCATGCTTACTCGCTGATTCCGTTTGCTTTATTGGTTATCCTCGCCCTGATGCGCGTCAATGCCATTGTGGCCATGCTGTTTACCGTTGTGGTGGCGCTGATTGTGACTTACTTCCACAGTACGCCTGATTTGAAACAGCTGGGCGCGTGGTTTTACAGCGGATACAAACTTGAAGGCGAAGCATTTAAAGATATTGCCCGCTTGATTTCGCGCGGCGGCTTGGAAAGCATGTTCTTTACGCAAACTATCGTGATACTCGGCATGAGCTTGGGCGGCCTGTTGTTCAGCATTGGTGTGATTCCGTCTTTGCTGGAGGCCATTCGTGCGTTCCTAACCAATGCCGGACGTGCTACTTTCAGCGTGGCCATGACATCGGTCGGCGTCAACTTCCTGATTGGCGAACAATATTTGAGTATTCTGCTTTCCGGTGAAACCTTTAAGCCGGTTTATGACAAACTCGGCCTGCATTCGCGCAACCTTGCCCGTACGCTGGAAGATGCGGGTACGGTCATCAACCCGTTGGTGCCTTGGAGCGTCTGCGGCGTATTCATCAGCCATGCCTTGGGTGTGCCTGTTTGGGAATACCTGCCTTATGCCTTCTTCTGCTACTTGAGTTTGGCTTTGACGCTGGTGTTTGGCTGGACAGGGCTGACCTTGAGTAAAAAATAGACAGTAGGCTGTTTGATCATCAGGCCGTCTGAAAACAATTTCAGACGGCCTTGTTTTACTTGAAGTAGCCGTATCAACATGATTTCACTATAATTGCTGCGCCAATAAAAAAATAATCCAAACAATGAACAAACAAATCCGCCAAGAAATTTTCGAGCGTTTCCGCGCTGCCAATCCTCATCCGACTACCGAGTTGAATTTCAGCTCGCCGTTTGAGCTGCTTATCGCTGTTTTATTGTCTGCACAGGCGACCGATGTCGGTGTGAACAAAGCGACTGCCAAGCTCTTTCCCGTTGCCAATACGCCGCAAGCCATGTTGGATTTGGGGCTGGACGGCGTGATGGAATACACCAAAACCATAGGCCTCTACAAAACCAAATCCAAACACATCATGCAGACTTGCCGTATTTTGCTGGAAAAATACAATGGCGAAGTGCCTGCCGACCGCGAGGCTTTGGAATCTTTGCCTGGTGTTGGCCGGAAAACCGCCAACGTGGTATTGAATACTGCATTCGGGCAACCTGTTATGGCGGTCGATACCCATATTTTCCGTGTGGCCAACCGTACTAAAATCGCGCCGGGCAAGGATGTGCGCGAAGTTGAAGACAAGTTGATGCGCTTTATTCCCAAAGAATTTTTGATGGATGCCCATCATTGGTTGATTTTGCACGGTCGCTATACATGTAAGGCTTTGAAACCGCAATGCAGCAAATGTTTGATTAATGATTTGTGCGAATATCCGGCAAAAATGTAAATAAAAACAGATAAAAAAAGGCCGTCTGAATTTCAGACGGCCTTTGATTTGGCTGTGATTAGTCGGCAACTGCCATCAGGCTGGCGTTACCGCCGGCAGCGGTAGTATTGATACTGCAAGAAATTTCTTCAAATACTTGCAGAATGTCCAGACCTTGTTCGGAAGGCAGGATGCGGATGAGCGCACCGTCGCGGCCGGCCAACTCTTGTTTGCGCTCGCTGCTCAAAGGCTCGATAGCGGCAACATGGCTGATGCCTGCGTTTTCAGGTTTGCTGTTGACTTGCAACAAACCGTCCAAATCGGCTGAGTAGGAAGCCAACGGGCTGTTAGGCTCAACAACGGTTTGGATGCCTGCGGCTGCCAGCTCGGTCAGGGCAGAGAAGGCTTGCAGCAGATTGCCGCCATGTACCCAAACGCGTTTTGGAGAGCGCCAGCTCAATGAGTTGCGTTCGCCGGTCGGGCCGACCAATACGGTTTCGGCTTTGCGCAGGGTACGGACGCGGGCGTGACCCAAAGCTGCGGCTGCGGCTTTTTTCTCTTCTGCGTTAAACGGCAGTTTGTGAACCAGGGTTTCCAAACGTTTGAGCGCGTCTTCGTCTGCTTGGCCGATGCGGCTGAGAGTTGGGGCAACCCATTCAGGAGTACGAACCAGGCGTTGCAGATAGAATGAACCGCCTGCTTTAGGACCGGTACCGGACAAGCCGTGACCGCCGAAAGGCTGTACGCCGACAACGGCACCAACGATGTTGCGGTTAACGTAGATGTTACCGGCTTCGATGCGGTCGCGGATGTGGTCGACAGTACCTTCGATACGGCTGTGTACACCGCTGGTCAATGCATAGCCTTTGGCGTTGATTTGGTCGATGAGTTGATCCAATTCGCTGGCGCGGTAGCGGACAACGTGCAGCACGGGACCGAACACTTCGCGTTGCAACTCGTTCAGGTTGTTCAATTCAAACAGGATTGGACGAACGAAGGTAGAGTTGTTGTCATCAACGTCGGCGGCAGTTTTGATTTCGTGGTAAGCCTTCGCTACGCCTTTCATTTTGTTGATGTGGGCCAACAGGTTTTGTTGGGCTTCAGCATCGATGACAGGGCCGATGTCTGTGGTCAGTTGGATCGGTTTGCCGACAACCAGCTCATCCATTGCACCTTTGATGATGTTGATCATTTTATCGGCAACATCTTCTTGAACACACAAGATACGCAGGGCGGAACAACGTTGGCCCGCGCTGTCGAAGGCAGAGTTCAATACGTCGAGGCAGACTTGTTCCGGCAGGGCGGTAGAGTCCACGATCATCGCGTTTTGACCGCCGGTCTCGGCAATCAGGACAGGGCTGTCGTCGCGTTTGGACAGGGCTTTGTTGATCAGGCGCGCTACTTCGGTAGAACCGGTGAAGATCACGCCGCCGATGCGGGCATCGCCGGTCAGGGCGGAGCCGACATCACCTGCGCCGAGTACGAGTTGCAGCGCAGAAGTCGGAATACCGGCTTGATGCATCAGGGAAACTGCGTAAGTGGCAATCAGGCTGGTTTGTTCGGCAGGTTTGGCGATAACGGTGTTACCGGCTGCCAATGCAGAAACCACTTCGCCGGTAAAGATGGCCAATGGGAAGTTCCATGGGCTGATGGCAACGATTGCGCCGACAGCTTTGGCATCTTTAGGCAGGGTGTTCTCAGCTTCGTTGGCATAGTAGCGGCAGAAGTCAACGGCTTCGCGTACTTCGGCAACGGCGTTGTTCAGGGTTTTACCGGCTTCGCGGACGGCCAGCATCATCAATGCAGGCGTGTGTTGTTCCAACAAATCGGCAAAACGGCGCAGGCAGTCGGCGCGTTCTGAAGCAGGTTTGGCACTCCACTCCGGCAGGGCGGCAACGGCTGCACCAATAGCTTCTTGAGCCAATGCCGCATCGGCAAAGCTGACAGTGCCGACAACATCGTTGTGGTCTGCAGGGTTGCGGACGGGTTGCGCTTCGCCCACGTTACGCGCTTCGCCATTGACGATAGATGCAGCGTGGAAGTCTTCGGAAGCAGCTTGGTTGAGTTTTTCTTGCAGGTTTTGCAATACGGTTTCGTTGCTGAAATCTACGCCTTGAGAGTTCAGACGGTCTTTACCATACAAATCGCGCGGCAGAGGCAAGGCCGGATGCAGGTGGATGCCTTGTTCGGCGATGGTGTCGAACGGGCTCTTAATCAGGCGGTCGATGCTGATGTTTTCGTCAACGATTTGGTTCACGAAAGAAGAGTTCGCACCGTTTTCCAACAGGCGGCGTACCAAGTAGGCAAGCAAGGTTTCGTGTGTGCCGACCGGGGCATACACGCGTACGCGGCGGCCTAAGTTTTGCGGGCCGACCACTTGGTCGTACAGGGTTTCGCCCATGCCGTGCAGACATTGGTGTTCGAAGTCTTTGCCTTTACCCATTTGGTAGATTACGCCCAAAGTGTAGGCGTTGTGGGTGGCAAATTGTGGGAACACGGCATCTTGCGCATCCAAGAGTTTGCGTGCGCAGGCGAGGTAGGAGATGTCGGTGTGGACTTTACGGGTGTAAGTCGGATAGCCTTCCATGCCGTCTACTTGAGCCCATTTTACTTCGCTGTCCCAGTATGCGCCTTTAACCAAACGGATCATCAGTTTTTGGTTGTTGCGGCGGGCCAGGTCGATCAGATAGTCGATAACAAACGGGCAACGTTTTTGGTAGGCCTGAACAACGAAACCGATACCTTTGTAGCCTGCCAAGTCAGGATCGGAAACCAACGCTTCCATCAAGTCCAAAGACAATTCGAGACGGTTGGCTTCTTCGGCGTCGATGTTGATACCGATATCGTATTTTTTACCCAAAAGGAACAATTCTTTCAGGCGTGGCAACAATTCGCTCATCACGCGTTCGTGTTGGGCGCGTGAGTAGCGAGGGTGGATGGCGGAAAGTTTAACGGAGATACCGTTGCCTTCGTAAACGCCTTGGCCAGCGGCATCTTTACCGATGGCGTGAATGGCTTGAACGTAGTCGTTGTAGTAGCGGTTGGCATCTTCTTCGGTGTATGCGGCTTCACCCAACATATCGAAAGAGAAGCGGTAACCCATTTTCTCGCGCTCTTTACCGTTTTGCAGCGCTTCTTCAATGGTTTGGCCGGTTACGAACTGTTTGCCCAACAGGCGCATTGCGTAGTTAACGCCTTGACGGATCAAAGGGGCGCCGCCTTTGCTGATCAGACGGCTCAATGCGGAACTCATCTGTTTGTCGTTTGTCGCGGTCAGTTTGCCGGTAATCAGCAGACCCCATGCGGCCGCGTTAACGAAGAGGGAAGGGCTGTTGTTCAAGTGGCTTTTCCAGTTGCCTTCAGAGATTTTGTCGGCAATCAGGCGGTCACGGGTGGCATTGTCCGGAATGCGCAGCAGGGCTTCAGCCAGACACATCAGTGCAACACCTTCTTCACTGGAGAGGGAGAACTCGTGCATCAAGGCATCTACACCGCTGGCTTTGGTACGGCTGGCACGGACTTGGGTAACCAAACGACGGGCAAGCTCGGAGGCGGCATTGCGTTCTTCGTCGGTCATCTGTGCACGTTGCAACATATCCTGAACGGCCTCGATTTCATCGCGGCGGTAGGCATCAGTTACAGCTTGACGCAGAGGAGTTTGTGTTGGAAAAGCGAAGTTAAACATTATTTATGTTCTCCAAAGGTTTTTTCATGGTTTCAGACGGCCTGAATTAAGACTGCTAAAACAAGCATTCTGAAGGATAGTAATATCGTAATAAAATTATGATGCGGATACAAGATGCATCCGCATAAATTGCTGTTTTTTCTGATAAGGCTCAGATTATTTTGAAACAGTTTATTTCGCAAAGACGGCCTGCACGGAATCATGCAGGCCGTCTGAAAACGTCTTATTTAGAGGCGCGGTATTCTGCGTCTGCTTTTTCAAAGCGTTCTTGCAATTCGCGTGAAGGTTTTTTGTCGATCAGAGAGACCAAAACAATTACGAGGGTACAAGCGATGAAGCCGGGAACGATTTCATAGACGGTAGAGAAGCCTGTTTCTTGTGCAGCCAAAGCAGGTTTTTTGATCCATTCGGCCCAAACAACCACAGTCAGCGCGCCTGCAATCATGCCGGAGAGTGCGCCGTAGGCAGTAATGCGTTTCCACAAAACAGACAGGATAACAACTGGACCGAATGCGGCACCAAAGCCGGCCCATGCGTAAGCCACCAAGCCCAATACTTTGCTGTTAGGATCAGAAGCAATCAGGATGGAAATCACGGCAATCGCCAAAACCATCAGACGGCCAATCCATACCAACTCGGCTTGTTGTGCTTTTTTACGCAGGAAGCCTTTGTAGAAGTCTTCGGTAATCGCGCTGGAGCAAACCAACAATTGGCAAGACAGGGTAGACATTACAGCGGCAAGAATCGCGCTCAAGATGATACCGGCGATCCAAGGGTTGAAGAGCAGGGTAGCCAAAGCGATGAAGATACGTTCGTGGTTGCCGTTCATTTCATCAACGTGGGCAGGGTTGGCGCCGAAGTAAGCGATACCGAAGTAGCCGACAGCCACAGCACCGGCCATACACAGAATCATCCAAGTCATACCGATACGGCGTGCAGAAACCAGAGATTTAGCGCTTTCAGCAGCCATGAAACGGGCCAAAATGTGTGGTTGGCCGAAATAGCCCAAGCCCCAAGCAGCGGTAGAGATAATGCCGATGAAGGTAGTACCGGCAAACAGGCTGCCGTATTCTTTACCGGTAGAGGCGGCAACTTGTTGGATGGCCGCGTTCATTTGATCTGCACCACCCAAGCCCAAGTACACCATTATAGGAGTCAGTACCAATGCAAAAATCATCAAAGAAGCTTGCAGGGTATCGGTCCAGCTTACGGCCAAGAAACCGCCCAAGAAAGTGTAGGCGATGGTAGCGCCGGCACCCAGCCACATGGCTTGAGTGTAAGACAGATCGTGGAACAGGCTTTGGAACAGGGTAGCACCGGCTACGATGCCTGAAGCACAGTAAATAGTGAAGAAGAACAAGATAATCAGTGCAGAAACCACTTTCATCAAGTGACCGCCGGCACCAAAGCGGTGGAAGAAGTAATCAGGGAGCGTCAGCGCGTTGTTGGCGTATTCGGTATGTACGCGCAGACGGCCTGCAACCAAAAGCCAGTTGAGGTATGCACCCACAATCAGACCAATGGCAATCCAAGCTTCATTCAAACCGCTCAGGTAAATGGCACCGGGCAAACCCATCAAAAGCCAACCTGACATATCGGAAGCACCGGCAGACATCGCGGTCACGAACGGACCCAAGCTGCGGCCGCCGAGGATGTAGTCGTCGAAGTTTCGTGTTGAAAAATAGGCGGCGAGGCCGATCAGTAATACGGCGATCAGATAAATCGCGAAAGTGATATACATGGGATTCATGTATTTATTCCTCATCTAACTTATAAATACGGGTTTTGAAATTGCAAACAATTCGTACCCAAACTTTTTTCTAATAAAAATACAGCTTAAAAATCCTGTTTTTCACGAGAGAGTCAGGATAAATTATTTTCAAATACAATAGGATATGTAACCAATCCATATTAAATTGTAAATAATTAAATTCAGAATACAGTAAATTTTTTGTTTTGCAAAGCACGGAACACGGGCTTTATGAAAAATCGTAGCGCTTTTGAGGGGAAGTCATTTGAAAACAAAAGATTGCAAAAATTATCTTAAATTGGAGAAAAGGAAAGACAATGAAACTATCTTTCCTATAAATGAAACGTTACGCAGAGAAAAAGCGTAATTATGCGACAGAAACGAGCCGTTCAGACGGCCTGATAACGGCACTATCCCGTATTTTTGATGAATACGGGGTAGTGAGTCAGCTTGAACTAAATAGAAAAATCGTCTTTTAACAAATGTTTATAAGCGAAAAGATAGAAGGCGGCAACAAAAGACGATCCGCCGAGGACGTTGCCTAAGAAGACGGGAATCATATTGTAGAAAAATTGACCCCAGCTGACATTTGCGCCTGCCCAAATACCGGCCGGAATGATGAACATATTGGCAACAAAGTGTTGGAAACCGATCAACACGAAGATCATGACCGGAAACCAAGTTGCCAAAATGCGGCCTGAAGTATGGCGTGAGCCGAAATAGAACCAAATACCCATGCACACCATCCAGTTACATGCGATAGCAGAAACGAATGCACGACCAAAGTCCATATTAACTTTGGCTTCGGCGATGGCAATGGTTTTCGCCGTAGCCGCTCCCTCTGCCAGGCCGACATAGTGGCCAAGGAAATAGGCCATGGCAATGGCGCCTGCCAAATTGCCCAAGCTGACAATGAGCCAGTTGCGTACCAGTTTGTAGGTGCTGACGCGGCCGGTCAATCTGCCCAAAGCCATAATCATCATATTGCCTGTTGCCAGCTCGCCGCCGCCGATTAAGATACAAATCAGCGCAATCGGGAACACAGACGCGCCCAAAAGGGCGGCCAGGCCGTTCCATTCAGCCGGAATGCCGCTGATGACGCGCAGGCAGGCAAGATAGCCGAAGCCGACATAGCCGCCGCCTAAAAAACTCAAAATCACCAACATTTTGATGCTGAACTCGGACTTGGCGCAGCTCTTGCTGATGGCTTCCTGCAAAATCTCGTGAGGGTACAAATCTCGTGTATCCATGAGGCTCCCTTAAATTGGAAATATCTTGTTTATCATGAGGATAATAAGTTTGCCTGAGAATGATGCCGGTAGGAAATAACGACTGGTTGTAAGAATAGAAGAGGGGGTTATATATTGAAGCGGCTAAGGCTAACGGCTGACTTTTTTGAAGAAAGATAAGTTGAGGCGTTGAGATATTGGTGTGTTAAAAACTGAAAAGGCCGTCTGAAAAAGTTGCTTTCAGACGGCCTTTAGATTTGCTTGGTGAGTTATAACTACAAGCGCGTTACGCTTAAAACGCCTTTGATGTCGCCCAAGCTGGCTAATACGCGCGGCAGGTCGTTGACTTGGCGGACTTCAAGGGTAAAGCGCATACTGGCTTCCAAATCGCGCGATTGGGTTTGCACCGCGGTAACGTTGAGTTTATGACGCGCCAGTGCATCCGAAACGTCGCGCAGCAAACCGGAGCGGTCTTGGGCGCGGATTTCAACATCGACGGCAAAGACTTGTCCTTCTTGCAAGGCTGCCCAGCTGGCATTCAACACTTTTTCCGGTGCCTGTTCGGCAAGGTGGCGGAAAGAAGGGCAGGTGTTGCGGTGGACGGAAATACCGCGGTCGCGGGTAACAAAGCCCACAATATCGTCAGGAGGTGCCGGTTTGCAGCATTTGGCAAGCGTAGTCATCAAGCCGTCTTCACCGTCAATCAAAATGCCGTTTTTGCCGCCTTTTTTGATTTTAGACTGCTTGACGATATTGGTTTCATCAATCGGCACAGGAGGCGGCTCATTCAGCGCGCCGCAGGCTTTGTGGATGGCGCGGTTGGAAACTTCGCCCTGACCGATGGCTGTATAGAGTTCGTCGGTTTTTTTGAAGCCGAGTTTTTCCGCCAATGCTTGCAGATTGGGTTTGGGGAAGATTTTTGACAACTGTTTGTCCAACTGGGCGCGGCCTTCTTCGCGCACGGTATCTGCATTTTGCTGGCGGATGTAAGCACGGATTTTGCTGATGGCGCGGTTGGATTTGACCCAGCCTTCGTAGAGCCAGTTGACGGAAGGATTTCCCTCTTTGGCGGTAATGATTTCAACGCGTTGTCCGTTTTCCAACGGCGTGGACAGCGGCACGATTTGTCCTTCGACTTTTGCGCCGCGACAACGATCGCCCACGCTGCTGTGCAGGGCATAGGCAAAGTCAATCGGAGTAGCACCTGTAGGCAGGGAGAGGACTTTGCCATGCGGAGTCAAAACGTAAATCGTATCGTTGAACAGCTCGGTTTTAAAGGCGGCGGCGAGGTCTTCCTTGCCGCTTTCGGCCATGTTTTCACGCCAGTCTAGGAGTTGGCGCAACCAAGCGATTTTTTGTTCGTAGGCAGAATCGCCACGGCCGCCTTCTTTATAACGCCAGTGGGCGGCAACACCAAATTCGTTGAATTGGTGCATGTCGAAGGTGCGGATTTGGACTTCCACGCCTTTGTCTTCCGGACCGACGATAACGGTGTGCAAACTTTTATAGCCGTTGCCTTTCGGGTTAGCGATATAGTCGTCAAACTCGCCCGGAATCGGCTGCCAGAGGCTGTGGACAATACCCAAGGTGGTGTAACACTCGGGAATGGTGTCCACTAAAATCCGTACGGCGCGGATGTCGAACAAGCCGTCGAAAGTGAGCTTTTTCTTCACCATTTTTTTGTAAATGGAGTAGATGTGCTTCGGTCTTCCGGCAACTTCAAAATGAATATTGTATTTTGTCAGTTCCGTACGCAGGATATTGAGGAAATTCTCGATGTATTCGAGGCGTTCAGTGCGCTTTTCGTCCAAAAGCAGGGCGATTTCGCGGTATTTTTCCGGCTCTTGATGGCGGAAGCCCAAATCTTCGAGCTGCCATTTGAGTTGCCACACGCCCAAGCGGTTGGCGAGGGGGGCAAAAATGTCGAGGGTTTCTTTGGCAACAGCGCGTTTTTCAGGATTGTCGGGAACGTTGCTTAAGAATTGCAGGGTGCGCGTGCGCATCGCCAGTTTGATCAGGACGACGCGGATGTCGGTAACCATCGCCAACAGCATTTTACGCATGGTTTCGGCTTGTTGGGCGCGCTCTTCCGGCGTGGCAAGGCTGTCCACGCGTGCGAATTGGGTCAGTTTTTGTACTTCGTCTACGCCTTTGACCAGCTCGCAAACGGTGCTGTTGCAGCGTTCGGTAACCAATTCTTGCCAAGAGGGAACGTATTTGCCGATGTCGGACAAAATCGTAGCGGCTACGGCATCGGGCAAGAGGTCGAGTTCGCTGACGATTTGCATCGAGCCGAGGAAATGTTCCATTAAAGGCTCGCCGTAAGTCGTTAGGGCATCGGCGGGATAATGTTCTTTAGCCAGGTCAAAGGCCGTCTGAATCAGGTTTTTATCGGGATCAGGCAGCGCGGCAACATAGCCGTCGAACCATGCGAGGAGGCCTTCCAGCGTTACGCTCGATGTTTGGGGCGTTTGGCGAATAGTGGTCATGGCGTGCGTTTTTTTCTTTTTGATAAAAACGTTGCCATTGTAACAGTTTATTGCCGGCAGCCCTAGATTTGTATGCGAAAGTGGCACTATGTTTCAGGAAGCCTTGTTTCAGACGGCCTTGGGTGTTATGGTTAACCGTTTTGAAATTTTAAGGAGCATTTCGATGAAACTGTATATTTACGACCATTGCCCGTTTTGCGTTCGTGCGCGGATGATTTTTGGCTTGCGCGATGTGGCGGTGGAAGAGGTCGTCTTAGCAAACGATGATGAAGCTACGCCGATTGGCATGATTGGTTCAAAACAAGTGCCGATTTTGCAAAAAGAAGATGGTTCGTTTATGGGCGAGAGTTTGGATATTGTCCGTTACATTGATCAAGGCCGTCTGAAAGAAGAAGTTCGTCCAGAAGTGCAGGCTTGGTTGGACAAAGTGGGTGAATACAATAACAAATTGGTACAGCCGCGCATGGTCAAAATCGGCCTGCCTGAATTTGAGATCGATGAAGCGAAACAATACTTTATCGACAAAAAAGAGAAAAGTATCGGCAATTTCGAGACTAATCTGAACAAAACGGCGCAGTATCTGGAGCGTTTGCATCAAGACTTGGCCGAACTGGAAACGCTGGTGTGCGAAGGCGAGGGTTTGGGCGGTGAAATCAGTTTGGAAGATATCCTGACTTTCCCTATTTTGCGCAATCTGACCGTTGTGCGCGGTATTCAATGGCCGCAAAAATTGATGGATTATTTGCTGGCGATGAGCGAGCGATCCGGCGTGGCTCTGTATTTTGACCGTGCGTTGTGATGAATGTTTGAAACATGAAAAAGGCCGTCTGAACATCTTTCAGACGGCCTTTGGGTTTAATAGGCAATCGTATCGGCAACCTGTGACAAACCGTTTTCCAATGATTCAAGCATGGCGGTATAGCCGTCGCCTTGTTGCGGTGTGATGGCGTTAAACGGTTTGCTGCGTCCGTCCGGCCATTGTGCATAACCGCTGATGGTGGTCTGCCCCTGATAGCTGCCTTGGAAGGCTTCGATATAGACTTTTAGGGTTTGGCTGCTTTGGCTGCGTGAAGCAGGGACGAAAGTATGGCGCGGATTGAGGCGGTTGAGCTTGTTGCTGAGGTTGGCCGCCAACGCGCCATCGAGTGGCGCCGCCCAAAGGTGGTTTTTCGCCAAGTTCACATGATAGGCATCGGTTTGGTAAACGAGGCCGCCGTTGGTAAGCGGTTCGGCAAGGTTGACTTTGACCGCGATTTCGTTGCCGTGCGCAGCCGGACGGATGTACTGGCTGTCGGGCAGGACGAAATATTGTGTGCTTTGCGTAGTGCCGCAGGCGGCAAGCGTCAGGGCGGCGGCAATCGGGAAGAGGCGCATTATCGGCTTCCTTTCGGGATGGGGTCTTTGCTGCTGCTGTTGAAAATCAGCGCATTGGGTTTTTCTTTCAAAGTATTAATCACGGGTTGAACGTCTTTTAAGGTTTTGTCCAAACTTTGCAGCGTATTTTGCACGTCGCCGTAGATAGGCGATTGCGGCGATACGCCTTGCAGGGTTTGACGCAATTCTTTCAGGGTTTGGTTCAACTCGTTTGGAATGTTTTGTGTCTGCGGTTTGCCGACCAGTTTGTCGATGGAGCTTAGGGCAGCATTGGCAGATTTGAGTGTGGACTTGAGTTCGGCAAGCGAGCCGTTCAAGCCGGCAACGGTTTTATCCAACGGCAGATTGTTGAACTTGTCTAACAAGTCGGCCACTTTTGCCTGCAAATCGTCCAAACCGCCGCCTTGTGTGGCAATGACGGTATCGCCGGCATAAACGGTATGCGGTCGCAGCTTGGGCGAGGCAGAAGGCTGATCGTTTAACTCAATCATTTTGCTGCCGGTCAGCAGGTTGTTGCTGGAGATGGTGGCAGTCAGACCTTTGTTTAAGGCCGTCTGAAATTGTTGTTTCCAATGCTCTTTGCTTTGCTCGTCGGCATTGATTTCCAAACGGGAAGGCTCAATGCGGATGCGCACGGGAATCCAGCCGTTTTCAAACAAATGCAGGCTGTCGTTGCGGTCGAAATAAGGAACATCGGAAACCACGCCGACATTCAGGCCTTTGTATTCGACGGGAGAACCGGCAGTCAGGCCGCGTACGGATTGTTTGAAGAATGCGGTGTAATACAGCGAGCGGTCGTCAGGCAGATTGGCCACTTCGCTGCGGCTGTCATAAAGCGTGAAGCTGTCTTCGCTTTTGACGTTTTTACTGTTTTTGGTTTTCGGCGAATCAAACGAAATTGCGCCCGACAGCAGGGCAGGCAGAGGAGCGGAATTGAGTTTGACGCCGCTGCCTGTGGTTTCGATATTAATGCCGCTTTCTAGCCAAAAACGGCTGGCGGAATTAATCAGTTTGTCGTTGGGGCTTTGGATGAAAATGGTGTAATGCACGCTTTGGTCAGACGGGTCGAAATGCGCGCTTTCTACTTGACCGACCATAAAGTTTTCATACAAAACAGGGCTGCTGACGTTGAGGATGCGGTCGTTTTTGCCGATCAAATTTAGGCGCAGGCCGCTTTGACCGATGGCGGCAATCGGCGGAATATCTTGGACGACAAATACATCTTTGGTTTCTTGGCTTTTACCCGGTGTAAATGCAATATATGAGCCGGAAAGCAAGGTTCCCAAGCCGGTAACGCCGCTTTGGTCGATACGCGGTTTGACTACCCAAAATTGGGTATCACTGCGGATAAGGTCTTTGGCATCGGCGCTGAGTTGGGCGGTAACTTCCACGCCTTTTTGGTCGTCGCGCAATTTGATGCGGGTAACGCGTCCGACATCGACGTTCAACACTTTAATAACGGTGTTGTTGACTTCGATGCCTTCCGCGCTGTCCATCAACAGCGTAACGACAGGGCCGCGGTTGCGGATGTCTTTAACCAAAAGCCAGCTGCCGGCAATCAGCGCAATCAGCGGAATCAGCCACACGACAGACGTGAAGACATTGGTTTTCTTGACACGCGCCGGGGCGTGATAATTGGGTGAAGAATCATGTTTTTTCATTGTTTTAAGGTCTGCTCAGAATCAAGGCCGTCTGAAAGCTGCTGTTGCTTGTCCCAAATCAGACGGGGATCGAAATAATAGGCCGAAAGCATGGTCAAAATAACGACCAGGCAGAAGTAAATCGCCGCACCACCCGGCACGACGCGCGCCATATTGGTGTGGAACGAACTCATCAAAATAATAATCACAAAAATATCGATCATCGACCAGCGGCCGATAGATTCGGTGAACCGATACAAAACCGACATCTTGTCCGCGCTCATCACGGGTTTGAAGTATGCGGAATAAATCAAAACCGCCATCGCGATAATCTTCAATACCGGCACCATAATGCTCGCGCTGAAAATAATCACCGCAATCAACCGGTCGCCGTCGTCCCACATATAAACAATGCCGTTGAAAATCGTATTGATCTCCAAAGCCGTCGGGTTGGACGAAATCATAATCGGTAGGATGTTGGCAGGGAAATACAGGATAAACGCTGCCACTAAAAACGCCAGCGAAATGCTCAGGCTTTTCGGGCGGCGGCGGTATAAGTCCGCACCGCATACGCCGCAAGGCTGCTCGTCTTTATCGCGGAAATACAGGCAGCGGCTGCAACAGATTTTGTCTTCAGTGGCCGTCTGAACCGCATGGCCGCCGGTTAAACGATGAATCTTATAATAAACCCAATGCTGCGGAATCGATACCGAAGTCCGAATCAGCATGACCGACAGCGGAAACATCAGATAAAACGCCGAGCCGAACTCTACCGTAGCAACGGACGAGAGTTTGATATACGCCACCAAAGTGGAAATGAAAAACACATCCACCATAATCCAATGACGCAGCCGCACCAATACACGCGTCGCAAAGCGCAGCGCAGGGTAGGCCTTTTCGCGTATCAAAGCCGTATAAACATACAGACAGAGCAGTAAAAACAGTAAAGGCGCACCGAAAGTGAGGATAAACATCACTTCCGCCAGAAAACCATAATCCAGCGAAATCAAAAGCCGCATCATTTGTGGCAGCGACAAAATCGATGTTACGCCGAACAAATCCACCCGGATATACACCATATTGTACGCAAACGCCATCAGAATCAAGGTTGTCAGCGCATAGGCGATCGGCGCGATATACGGATTGTTTTCCACCTCCACGATTTCATGGTTGCATACCGGACAATGCGCTTCCTGCCCCTGACGCAGGCGCGGAATATCCATACGGCAGCCGCAATCCGGGCATTCCACCGTATGTGCAGGCAGCGTCGCATCAGGAAGATAAGACTTGTAGCGCCACCAGCGATGGTAGGCAGGAATCCGTTTCATGGTTCGGCAGGGGATAAAGAAGGTGCAAAGAGTGTCGCATTATAAAGGAAAACAGCAGGATAGCCCAAATTTAGCAGATATTTAGTTGAATGGCGGCTGCTTCATAAGAAGGCCGTCTGAAAAGGCAGCAAAGGTTTTAGAAGATGCTGGCTATGGGCCGTTAGATTTTATTAATAAGACCCAATTGAGTTTATTGTCATTGAAATAAAAATGATATATATTCTAATTATAAAAATGATGAGACTTATTGAATTGCAAAAGGCACGCCAACACTGAGCCGGAAGCATTTAAAAAGTTACATTCTTTATTTTTAAAACGATTTTTTCAAAGAAGACGGCATTTCAAAACAATAGAGGCCGTCTGAAGCCGTTTGTCCCCTATTCAAAGGAAACATCATGAGTGAACCACAAGAGCTGACTTTCGCCAAACGCTTGAAAGAGCAAACCACAGTTACACACGACAGCGTTGATAACTTGGTTATGTTTGTCCAGCCTTTCGTCAGCAAAGAAAACTACATCAAATTTTTGAAACTCCAATCAGTTTTCCACAAAGCTGTCGATCACATCTATAAAGATGCCGAATTGAACAAAGCCATTCCCGAACTCGAATACATGGCGCGTTACGATGCCGTAACCCAAGACCTAAAAGACTTGGGCGAAGAGCCTTACAAATTCGACAAAGAATTGCCGCATGAAACAGGCAATAAAGCCATCGGCTGGCTCTATTGCGCCGAAGGTTCAAATTTGGGTGCGGCATTCTTGTTCAAACACGCTCAAAAACTCGAATACAACGGCGAACACGGCGCACGCCACCTGGCTCCGCATCCCAACGGCCGCGGCAAACACTGGCGCGCCTTCGTCGAGCACCTGAATGCCCTGAACTTAACTCCGGAAGCCGAAGCAGAAGCCATTCAAGGCGCGCAGGAAGCGTTTGCCTTCTATAAAGTGATTCTGCGTGAAACCTTCGGTTTGCCGGAAGGCACAGAAGCCCCCGAAGGCATGACGCCGCACAGACATTAAAAATAATGAAACAAACAAGGTCTCGGCGTAGATGTTTGCAGGGGCCTTTAATTACACTACAAAGTTTTGTTTGAATGGGTTGCTGTCTTACACCTACTCAGATTTGATTCTCCTTTAAAAATTCCATTCACCACCTAATGACCATTGATGAGTATTACGCATTGCATAGGGTGCATTGCTATGGGTGTGACTATAACTATAATTCAAAGTAGGGGTAATGCCTTTATAAGATAATTTGTTGTGACTAAGATTGATAGAGAGCGCGCGCTCCCGATTGCGTTGCGGCTCCGTACCGAATGCCATAATGCCTTTATAGCGACGGTTGGCAAATGAAGCGGTAAGTCTGCTGTTAAGCCCACCTAAAACCTGCCATTGCTGTATCCAACCTATATTGAAACCGTTGCGGTGGTAGGCTGCATTGTTCTCAATATTGTGTATGTTTTTGTTTTCAGGAACAAAGCGGTTGTATTGCCAACCGCCGAAAAGAGTCGTGTTGCCAAAACGGCGAGCCAGGGAGAGATAGGTACTGTCGTGCCAACCATCGTTGCGCAGTGCACGATCAGTTTCCCGATAGTTTTGGCGGTAGCGTTCCAGTGAGTAGTAAAGTTGAGTCGCATTGCCGAGATTGACCATATGCGAAAGCTGTACGCCAACTCCGTGAGCCAGCATATAAGGTGCAACGCGGCGGTTATTTTCTTTTTTGCTGTCAAATTCGCTGCTGCCTGCCAACTGTGCCTGATAAAACGGTAAAACGCTGACGGTTTGTTTGCCGTCCTTGCGTTGCCAGCCCAAATAAGCTCTGCCGAACGCATCGTCGTAAGCCGATTGGCGGTCGAAAAAATAGCTTGTGCCGCTGAGGTTGGCGCGGAATTTGATGGCGTGATGCCCATACAATGGGGTAAGTTTTTCGGTGTTCAATTCGTAATTCAAGCCGTTGGCACTGACAGGTAGGGTAACACTGCATGCGGTTTGCCCCCTTGTTTCGATGCAATAACGCGGAGCAGCGTTGTTGGCATTATCGTTATGCACAGGGCTGATTCCGCCAGACCATTTCCATTCGGTCTGCCGTTTGACGGCTTCTTGAAAACGTTTGACATTTTCCAAAACGGGGGCAGGTATATCGCGTTGCGCGGCATGACGAAAATGCATCGTTGCCTCACCCAAGCGATGGTCCTGAAACTCTGCTGCTGCCAAATCCAACAATATGCGGTCGTCTGAAACGTCAGATTCATAAAGGGTACGATAACGTTCGACCGCTTCGGAAGTCCGTCCTTTCAGCTTTGCCAGCAAAGCATCGGCACGCGCAATCAGTTTGGGATTGTGGTTGGGCTGTTTACGGTAAAGGGCGACGAGCGAGGAAACCAGATCTGCGCTATTGCCGTTAAGTGCTTGAACCAATGCGTCCTCAAGAATATGTGGGTTTGCCGCTAAAAAATCATCGTTAACCAGAGTTGGACTGCCTACATTCTCATTCTTTTCAGGCGACCTTTCCTCCTCGGATAAAATGTCTAACCATTGTTTCTGTTGTACTTGTACAGCAGTATTCTGAGAAGAAATATTCTGCCAAACACCCTCTTCGGGAAATTCAGCAAAGGCTGCTGACGGCAATAGGTAGCACAAAGAAGCTGAGACAATTTTTTGTTTTATTTTTAGCATTTAAAGTCATCCGAAATATATGTATATCTGAGGGCAAATCGTTTCTAATAATGGATTTGCTCTTGTCATAAAACTGCCTGAAACATCTCAGGTGATTTTATTTTTGCATAAAAAATACAGATTCGTATTTAGATTTATCATTATAACGGCAAATTTACGAAATATATATAACTTATTTATTTTTATAGGATTATAGATTACGTAAATATATTTAACAGAGAGAGGATAGCATAAAGATTCACCCTAACTACTGATAGAAAAAATATTGGTATTGCTAAAATAAAATATTTGTTACACAATATTACATATTATTAGTAATACTTATCATTATTGTATCTGAGAAGCTTGTATTTTAGAGAGATTGGTTATGAAAATTAATGTATTTATAGTGCCTATTGCAACTACCTTTATTTTGACTGCATGTGCAGGTGGAGGTGCATCTGAGCCCAAAGTTCCCGTTGCTATTCCGACAGCGCAACCTATCGCCAATGTCAAGTTGAGTGATGAGAGCAATGCAATAAAGACCATCAACACCCTTTCCGGTAAAGGTGGCAGCCTGCATGAAGCGGAGCTCGAAGTGAAAACATCCTGGGGTAGTTATACCGATAATCAATATGTCTATCAAACCCCTTCTGGTAACTATTACAACATTAGTTCATATTCTGATCCGATTGTCCCATCATATTCCAGCCCATCTTATGCCCTTCGTACCCGCCATGAAGGACAACCTTTATCTGAAGGTGGCAAACTGTTTGTCTGTTGCAGTAGTTCGGGACAGTTCGCCAATGCCCCTGCAACCAAACATGACCACCTTAAATTCGGCGCATGGATAAGTTCAGACGGTACGGCAGACCTGTTTGTTGGCGGCAAACCTGTCGGATCGGCAAAACCGTCATGGAGTACACCGTCAGACAGTACTGTGGCAAAAGGTAAGACTACATACGAAGTTTGGGCAGTACGCGTCCGCAACGGCAATTTCGTTACCTCTACCTACGAGCCCAAAAAATCCTATGGGGCCTCTGAAAAAATCGCTCCCAAGCTTTCACTGCTGACAGCCAATTTCAACACCAACAAACTCGGCGGCACGATTTTAGGTAATGCGGATTACGGTCCAGATGTTGTGATGAAAGATGTTGGCATCAACGGCGTTGATTTCTCGGGCACTGCTGAATCCAACGGCAAAAACGGCAAAGTCGAAGGGAAATTCTTCGGTCAGTTCAACGGCGGTTATAAAACAGAAGTCAGCATAGGCGGCAAAGTAACCTTCGATGCTGACAAATCGTTAGATACTGTATTTGGCGGCGTAGAAAATTCATCAGACCGCAATACGACAGATACAAGCTTGACACCTGTCAGCCAGTAACTGCGCATCAAGCATTCCAATAATAGATAATCAATATATATATTATATTAAGAGGCAAAAAATGTCCTTCCATTTTAAACCTGTACTGCTGGCAGCTATTGTCAGCCAAACTTTCCCTGCCTTAGCGGCCGATCCTATTCCTCAAGCTTATCAGGAGTTGAATGAAGTCAAAGTCATTGGCGGCCGCAAAGTACAAAAACTCGGTGAAGAGAAAATCCGCCGTCAGGTTTTGGATAAACAAATGGTCTCCGATGAAAGCGACTTGGTGCGTTACGATCCGGGCATCAGCGTCGTTGAAGGCGGACGTTCCGGTTCCAACGGCTTTACCATACGCGGTGTCGATAAAGACCGCGTTGCCATCAACGTGGACGGACTGGCACAAGCAGAAAGCAGGTCGTCTGAAGCGTTTCAAGAGTTGTTCGGTGCATACGGCAACTTCAATGCAAACCGCAACACTTCCGAACCCGAAAACTTTTCGGAAGTAACCCTTAACAAAGGCGCGGACTCGCTTAAATCCGGCAGCGGCGCATTGGGCGGTGCCGTCAACTACAAAACCAAATCCGCAAGCGACTATGTTTCCGAAGAAAAACCCTACCACTTAGGCATTAAAGGCGGCTATATCGGACGCAACAGCCAAAAATTCAGCAGCATAACCGCCGCAGGAACCTGGTTGGGTCTGGACGCATTGATGGTCTACACCCGCCGTTTCGGTAAAGAAACCAAAAACAACAGCGACGCTGCCGATACCGTCATCACTGACAACAAACAAAGCTGGAGTCCGAATGCTGGTATGACCAACTACGGCAGCCGCGGTGTAGCGCGCAGCAAACCTGACCCTCAAGACTGGGAAAACAAAAGCACCCTGTTCAAACTGGGTTACAACTTCAACGATAAAAACCGTATCGGCTGGATTTACGAAGATTCACGCACCGACCGCACGACGATTGAATTGTCCAATATGTGGGCGGCAGACTGGAAAGGCGACGCACTGGGCGACACCCGTTCCCGTCAAGATATTTCCTACCGCAAACGCATCGGTTTCGAATACAAAAACCAACTTGACAAAGGACCATGGGACAACCTCAACCTGCGTTACGACCGTCAAACCATCGACATGAGCACTTGGACCTGGGACTTGCCGACGGATTATGGCCGTAACGGTGTCAACAGCGACGTGTACCATATGTTCCGCAACATCCGTCAAAAAAATACCCAATTCGGTGCCGATGCCGAAAAACAAATCGACTTCTCCAAATCGGTATGGGCAATGCAATACGGATTAGGTGGCTCCAAAAACGATAACGGTAATAGCGACCATAGCTATTGGGTACGCCTATATGACCCGAAATACCAAACGTCCAACAACCAAGAATTGACTATGCTGGTCGAAAGCTCGTCCAAAAACCGTTTTGCCTACTGGAACAACACCTTCCAATTCGGCGACAGCAGCCAATACCGCCTCAATGCCGGGGTTCGTTACGACAACAGCAGCAGCAAAGCCAAGGACAACCCCAACTATACCCCTGCCATCCGCGGTCAAATCCCCTATCTTGGCAGCGAGCGTAAACACAGCGGTTTCAGCTACGGCTTAGGATTAGACTGGAAATTTACTCCACATTTGAATCTTCTAGCGAAATACAGTACAGGCTTCCGCGCGCCGACTTCGGACGAAACCTGGCTATTGTTCCCGCATCCTGACTTCTACCTTAAAGCCAACCCCAACCTGAAGGCAGAAACCGCCAAAAACTTCGAGCTGGGACTTGCCGGCAGTGGCAAAGCCGGAAACTTTAAACTCTCCGGCTTCCAAACCCGCTACCGCAACTTTATCGAGCTGACCTACATGGGTGTGTCCTCAGACAACCCCAACAGCCCTAATTATGCGCCGATTTCCGACGGTACCGCATTGGTCAGCTCACCCGTTTGGCAAAACCAAAACCGTTCCTCCGCATGGGTGAAAGGTTTGGAATTTAACGGCACATGGAACCTCGACAGCATCGGTTTGCCGCAAGGCACGCACGCAGGTGTTAATGTCAGCTACATCAAAGGCAAAGCCAAACAAACCAACGGACAGGAAATCCCGATTAACGCCCTTTCCCCGTGGTCTGCCGTTTACAACCTGGGCTATGATGCTCCTTCCAAACGCTGGGGTGTCAATGCGTACCTGACCCACACTGCAGCTAAAAAACCGTCTGACACCGTCCATAGCAGTGATGATTTGAACAACCCATGGCCATTTGCCAAACATAGTAAAGCTTATACGCTTTTCGATTTGACAGGTTACGTCAATTTGGGTAAATACTTCACTGTGCGCGCCGGTGCGTACAATATCGGCAACAAAAAATACTACACTTGGGAATCGCTGCGCAGCATCCGCGAATTCGGTACAGTCAACCGCGTTGACAACAAAACCCATGCCGGTATAGAACGCTTCACCTCCCCCGGCAGAAGCTACAACTTCACGCTTGAAGCCAAGTTCTAAGGTAATTAGAACAGAAAGGAAGGTTGGTACAGCTACAGCACCACCAACGGCGTTGACCACGATGGCAAAGGCTTAGACCGCTACCGCGCCCCAGGCCGCAATTACGCTGTATCGCTGGAATGGAAATTCTAAGCAGTTAACGGATAGCTAAAGGCCGTCTGAAAGTTTTGATGACTTTCAGACGGCCTTTTTTATTTACAGCGAAATTTTTAAACGGATAACAACGGCTGCTGCCGAACAATCGCGCGGATGATGGCGCGGTTGGGGTGTAGCGCGGTTCTCAGTCTTTGCGATAGCGGCTGCGGCAAGCCGAGTATTTCGGCTGCAATGGCGGCGGCGCAGATGGGGGCTGTCGCCAGTCCGCGTGTGCCGTGTGCCGTATTGATGTAGGCATTGGGCAGGTAAGGGCAGGGAATATTGTCGAGGCGGTAGTTCTTGTCCAAGGCCAGCTTAGCGTAGGCGGACTGCATGGCGGCGATGTCGCCGAGCGCGCCGACAACGGGTAAGTGGTCGAGGCTGTCGCAACGTAGGGCGGCATGGCCTTGTGTGTTTTGAAGGCCGTCTGAAAACGAATCTTGCTCAAACAGGGATTGTGCCAATGGCGGATTGAGCTGTTGCAGGGCGGCGCGGTTTTCGGTTTCTTCGTGCGGATACCAAGTTTCATCGTTGCTGTTGAGGACAAATGTCGCGCCGTAGCAGTGGCGGCCTTGCCAGATCGGGCTGATGTAGCTTTCGCCGGAAATGGCGCAACGCAGTTTTTGTGAAAATGGGCTGGCGGATACAACGCCGGTTTGGCCGCGGATTTGGCGGAAAGGCAGGGCGGAGACGTTGGTGTCGGCGGCAGTCGGGCTGTGCGCGCCCATACAGTAAACGATATGACTGGCGTTGAAATGCGCGACCGGCGTGTGTGCCGTCCATCGTGTGCCGTCATGCGATACGGCGGTCAGCGGCGAATGTTCGTGCAACTCAATCAGCGGATGATTCAATAATGCATGCACGACAGTGGGTGGATTCAGCCATACACCTTGCGGCCAGTAAAGGCCGTCTGAAAATACGTCTATGCCTGCAATGTGCGCAGCCTCTTCGGCAGATACGCTGCGGTAGAGGTGTTTATGCTGGTGTTGCAAACCCAAGGCTTGATTGCGTTTGCGTTCGCTTTCGTCAAAATTCAAATGCAATACGCCGTCGCCGCCCCATACGTCGGAGTCGGGCAGCAAGTCTTCCAACAATCGGCGCGTATAGCCGTAGCCTGTCAGCAGCAGCTCGGTTTGTTCGGTATCGTGTGGCGAGATTTTGGCGTAGAGCAAGCCTTGGCGGTTGCCGCTGCCTGCCTGCGCCGCTTTACCTGCCTCCAAAACCGTAACGCGTATGCCGTGCTCAGCCAGTTTGTGTGCGGTTGCCGCGCCGGCAATGCCTGCGCCGATAATCAGGACGTGTTCGGGCGTGGCTTGATGTTCGGGCCGTCTGAACCAAGGTTTAAGAGGAATAGGGGCGGATTGGGGTATGGCTTCGGTTTGCCATTCGATATGATGGAAATGTTCGTGTAAGCGGTCGGCGCGGTGTGGCGGAACCAGCCAGAGATGCACATCAGGCAATAGGTCTTCTAAAACATTGACGCTGTTGAACTGAAGGCATTTCATGGCTTGAGCAAGACGGTTGTTCAGACGGCCTTCAAGCTCGGAGGAATGATTTGACAGCGGAAAATCGGGAATACGGTTTTCAGGCAGGCAGACAATCAAATAAAGCGGCGCGGTATGTTGTTCGATCGCGTGGCAAAGGGTAGCAAGGGAAGGCGTGGTGTTCCAAGCAAGGCAGATCATGATGAAAGGCCGTCTGAAAAAAGAGGCTTTATTGTAACGCGGTTTGCGCGGATAGAATATCCGAACGGGTTTTGATAGAATCGCATGATATTTGATTTTCAATTGATTTTTATACAGGAATTTTATGCGCCGTCTTTTGTTGTGCCTTCTTGCTTCCGGCTTGCCCATTGCTTGCTCGTCCGCGCCGCCGGATAACGGCAGCAAAGCCGTTCAGTCCGAACGCTGGGCAACCCCCGTCAAACACGATGCCAACCTTTATCGCATTGACGACAAGCTTTATCGCAGCGAGCAGCCTGTTGCCGAAGATGGCGAAGCCATCGTCAAACTGGGCATTCAAAGCGTGATCAACCTGCGCTTTTTCGACCGCAACGATGACGACCATTTGAAAGCGTATGGTTTGACCTTGCTAAACCGTCCGTTGCTGTCATGGAGCATTAAGCCGAAAGAGATTGCGGAAATCCTATACTTGATTGAAAAACAACAGCAAAACGGCGCAGTGCTTATCCATTGTTATCACGGCGCAGACCGTACCGGTTTGATTGCCGGAATGTACCTCATTATTTATCAAGGCTGGCCGGTGGAAGAAGCAAAAGCCGAAATGCAACATGGGCCTTACGGTTATCACAGCATTTGGAAAAACATTGCCAACCTGTTTACCGAAGAGAAAGTCAAGCAGGTTAAAACACACTTGGAAGCCTTGCGCAAACGCGGCTAACACTAAGATTTAAATCATAAAAGGCCGTCTGAAAGAACAAATCTTTCGGACGGCCTTTTAAATGGCAGATTGCTTAAATCACAAAATCCGTAGTCGATAATTGAATGTTTTGATCCATATCGGCAGACGGGGTTTTGGACGAGCGGCCAACCGGTTTGGCCGGTACGCCGACAACGGTAATCGAAGACGGTACATCGGCAACCACCACGCTGCCTGCGCCGATTTTGGCATTTTCGCCGATGCGGATGTTGCCCAAAATTGAGGCATTTGCACCAATCATCACGCCATCGCCGATTTTCGGGTGACGGTCGCCGCTTTCTTTGCCCGAACCGCCCAGCGTTACGCCGTGGAGGATGGAAATGTTGTTGCCTAAGACGGCGGTTTCGCCAGCCACAAAACCGGTGGCATGGTCGAGCATCAAACCGTGACCGAAACGCGCAGCCGGGTGGATATCGACGCCGAACACTTCCGACATGCGGTTTTGCAGGAAATACGCCAGCGGTTTACGGCCGTTTTGATAGAGCCAGTGGTTGATACGGTGTGCCTGTACGGCGTGGAAGCCTTTGAAATACAACAGCGGCAGCGAATATTCATCACAAGCCGGGTCGCGCTCGTAAATGGCTTTCAAGTCGGCCTCGACACATTTGCTGATGCGGGTGTCCACACTCAAAGCCTGCTGATAAATTTCAAACAGTGCACGCACATCCATGATCGGGCTACCGAGCTTGCTGGAAAGATGGTAGGCCAATACCGAATCGAGCGAATCGTGGCGCAACACGGTTTGATGCAGGAAGCTTGCCAGCATCGGTTCGGCCGCGACTGCGGCTTCGGTTTCTTCGCGGATGGTGTGCCACAGATTAAAATCAGTTGAATTCAAATGGTCTTTTTTCATGTTTGAGGCCGTCTGAAGAATACAATCAGATGGCTATCTTACCGTTTTCCAACGTCTTTTAACAAGGCATTTGATAATCGGCATTCAAATGCTTGAAGTTTTTTCAGACGGCCTTATATATGAAACATCGAATATCAACACGCTAAAAGGATGTCAGAAATGACGGAGCATAACGAACAACATCAACACGAAGCAGAAGAAGCGGCAGCCGTAGAAACTGCCGAAACCGTTGAAACCGAACAAGCAGAACCGACTTACGAAGAACTTCAGGCGCGTGTCGCCGAGTTGGAAGGCCAGCTCAAAGACAGCGAATTGCGCGGTCTGGCAAACGAGCAAAACCTGCGCCGCCGCCATCAGCAGGAAATCGCCGACACCCATAAATTCGCCGGACAAAAATTTGCAGCAGAAATGTTGCCGGTTAAAGATTATCTCGAAATGGCGCTGCTGGACCAAAGCGGCAATTTCGATGCGCTGAAAATGGGCGTGCAAATGACTTTGAACGAGCTGCAAAAAGCATTTGATGCCACACACATTAAAGAAATCAACCCGCAGCCGGGCGATAAACTCGATCCGCACCAACATCAAGCCATGCAGGCAGTCGTCAGCGAGCAAGAGCCGAATACCATCGTCAGCGTGATGAAAAAAGGCTATACATTGGCCGACCGCGTGCTGCGTCCTGCAATGGTTGTCGTGGCGAAAAAAGAAGATTGAAGGCATCGCTTGATAAAGTTTATCAAGCATAAAATCTTCAGACGGCCTTATCCGGTTTCAAAACCCGATGTTCCGCTATTGGAAAATCATTCCGATAAACCGGAATCGGAAAATGAAAACCGGGTCGTCTGAAAAAAGAATAAACGGCTTGTGGATAAATAAATCAAGCACTTGAATTTAATCTTAAAAAAAATTCAAAATAGGCCTTGAAAAAAAATGAAGCAACCTTATTTACAAGCCATCGGAACGAAATGTTCCACAGGATTATTAATTTAGAAAAGTTTATTTATTAGGAGCAACATAATATGGCAAAAGTAATCGGTATTGACTTAGGTACAACCAACTCTTGTTTGGCCATTTCTGAAAACGGTCAAACCAAAGTAATCGAAAACGCAGAAGGCGCACGCACCACTCCTTCCGTTATCGCTTATTTGGACGGCGGCGAAATCCTCGTCGGCGCACCTGCAAAACGCCAAGCGGTAACCAACGCTAAAAACACTATTTACGCCGCCAAACGTTTGATCGGCCACAAATTTGAAGACAAAGAAGTACAACGCGACATCGAATCCATGCCTTTTGAAATCATCAAAGCCAACAACGGCGACGCATGGGTAAAAGCACAAGGCAAAGAGCTGTCTCCTCCTCAAATTTCCGCAGAAGTTTTGCGTAAAATGAAAGAAGCAGCCGAGGCTTACTTGGGCGAAAAAGTAACCGAAGCCGTGATTACTGTTCCTGCCTACTTCAACGACAGCCAACGTCAAGCGACTAAAGACGCAGGCCGCATCGCAGGTTTGGAAGTAAAACGCATCATCAACGAACCGACCGCAGCCGCTTTGGCATTCGGTATGGACAAAGGCGACAGCAAAGACCGTAAAATCGCCGTGTATGACTTGGGTGGCGGTACTTTCGATATTTCCATCATCGAAATCGCTAACATCGACGGCGACAAACAATTCGAAGTATTGGCAACCAACGGCGACACCTTCTTGGGCGGCGAAGACTTCGACCAACGCTTGATCGACTACATCATTGACGAGTTCAAAAAAGAACAAGGCATTGATTTAAAACAAGACGTCATGGCTCTGCAACGCCTGAAAGAAGCTGCTGAGAAAGCCAAAATCGAATTGTCCAGCGGTCAGCAAACTGAAATCAACCTGCCATACATCACTATGGACGCAACCGGCCCGAAACATTTGGCCATGAAAATTACCCGTGCCAAATTTGAAAGCCTGGTTGAAGATTTGATCCAACGTTCTATTGAGCCTTGTAAAATCGCATTGAAAGATGCCGGCTTGAGCACCAGCGACATCGACGACGTGATTTTGGTCGGCGGTCAAAGTCGTATGCCGAAAGTACAAGAAGCCGTTCGAGACTTCTTCGGTAAAGAGCCTCGTAAAGACGTGAACCCTGATGAAGCTGTTGCCGTAGGTGCAGCGATTCAAGGCGAAGTATTGAGCGGCGGCCGTAGCGACGTATTGTTGCTGGACGTAACCCCTCTGTCCTTGGGTATCGAAACCATGGGCGGCGTGATGACCAAGTTGATTCAAAAGAACACTACTATTCCGACTAAAGCGTCTCAAGTGTTCTCTACTGCCGAAGACAACCAAAGCGCTGTAACCATCCATGTGCTGCAAGGCGAACGCGAACGCGCTTCTGCCAACAAGTCTTTGGGTCAGTTCAACTTGACCGACATCGCACCTGCACCACGCGGTATGCCTCAAATTGAAGTTACTTTCGACATCGACGCCAACGGTATCTTGCACGTTTCTGCCAAAGACAAAGGCACCGGCAAAGCCGCCAACATCACCATCCAAGGTTCTTCAGGTTTGAGTGAAGAAGAAATCGAACGTATGGTGAAAGATGCCGAAGCCAACGCTGAAGAAGATAAAAAACTGACTGAATTGGTCGCTTCACGCAACCAAGCCGAAGCTCTGATTCACTCCGTGAAAAAATCTTTAGCCGACTACGGCGACAAACTTGACGCTGCCGAGAAAGAAAAAATCGAAGCTGCGTTGAAAGAAGCTGAAGAAGCCGTTAAAGGCGACGACAAAGCCGCTATCGATGCTAAAGCCGAAGCTTTGGGCACAGCCAGCCAAAAACTGGGCGAAATGGTTTACGCTCAAGCACAAGCCGAAGCACAAGCAGGCGAGGGTGCTCAAGCCGAGTCTTCAGCTAAGAAAGACGACGACGTTGTAGATGCCGACTTTGAAGAAGTAAAAGACGACAAAAAATAATTGATGCCGTCTGAAAAAAGCGCGAATCGAAAGGTTCGCGCTTTTTGTTGTTTGGGGAATGTGTAAAGACGCTTTGTCAAAGTTGACGGTAAACTTTCAAAACCTTGCTACATCATCGCGTTGCCATACTTCTATTGCTGAATTTTGAACAGATTTCGCCGAATGCAGACAGCAGCTGACAGTCAAAGCCATTAATATTTGTCCATCGCTTGAGTGCGAATAAATGCTTATTTTTACCTCAAATCAACCTCTTGAAAGAAGATGAATATGAAAAAACTGATTCAAGTGACCTCTTTGATGGTTGCCGCTGCCGGTTTGGTCTTGGCTCCAGTCGCTTCTGCGCATGGCAAATACGACACGCATCCGAAACAAGAGCGTATGCACACAAAAGCCAAACCGCACAAAATGAAAAAACCTGCACCTAAAGCCAAACACCACGCACCAAAGCCCAAACATCATCGAGAGCATCGCCACGAACCTCATTAAGATGAATCCTCAACAATAAATAAGGCCGTCTGAAACCCAAACATCAGGTTTCAGACGGCCTTCGGTTTATCTGTCAAATAGCGCTTTGCCGTTTTTCTTGTGCCAAACGGGTCGGCTCCAGCCAGGCAATGTTTCTTTCTGCCAGCGCATCGCGCCAATAATCCAGTTTGGTATCCAAATCTTCAGAGAAACTGTCTTGATTCAAAAGCTGAATGATAACGCCTCCGTCCGTAGCTTCGGCCAAGCGGCTGATTTGACGCAAAATGCCGCGATCGGGAACAGTTTGCGTGCGTACGCCGATGAGAAGTTGCACCGGAGTTTGTTTCAATTCGGCTTCCAATTGTTCCAAATCTTTTCTGCCGGCGACTACGCCTTTGTCTATCCATTCTTGCGCCAAAACGCCGGAAAACCAAAGCGGCTCAGGCCATTCCGTTTCCAGAGTAACGGCCCATTTGGGCGCATTATTCAGCGTAATTTTAGATGAAACGGGAACGATATTTTCCTGAAAGTCATCGGCATCGACAATCTTCGTCTGCCATGTGCGGAGAATGTTTTGATAGTAGGGCCGATTCAAATCCAAACGTTCGCGAAGGGTTTTTAAAGTAATTTTGCAAGCCAGCCAAGCAAGCAAGCGCGGCAGAATGCCATAGCAGACAATGCTGCCGATGAGTAAACCCGCCCAAGCGCGCGCATCTTCGATATGATTGTTCAGACGGCCTGCAATTACGGCCTGACTGTCGGGAACAGGAAAGCCCAAACGTTCCGGCAGCCATGACAAAGCCTCAACCGTTTTCACCAATGCCGTATTGCTTAAAAGCGTACTTTCCCAGTTGAACGTATATTGACGCACCAAAAGCAGCAGCAAAACAGAAACCAACATTCCCGACAGCGTACAAAGCCACAGGCCGTGTGAAGTTGCACCAATCAGCCAACGCGTTTGCGGTTTGCGCCATTCATCTACATAAAGCCGCAAAATTGCCTGATTGACCGGGTCTTTGCCTCGGAACCAAGTTGCCGGACTGCTGATAAAGTGCACATTTTTCAAACGCAGGAATAAAGTCGCCAGCCACACCAGCAGCATGACTGTATTCATGCCCAAAATCCCGGCCAATACCAGAAAAAAGTTCAGCCCCTGATTGTCCATCAAAAGATAAGTACTGGAAAAACCGACTGTAAACAACAATGTCGCTGCAACAATCCAAAGCCAAAACGAGCCTGTCTCCACCTGTTGCAACGCATATTTCAAATGCTGGTCGCGGTCGATAATTTGAGCGCGGCGTATCAGTTTTTCCTCATTGCCGCCATCAATATGTCGCAACGCTTCCGTCGCCTGCACAGGATCTCCCGGAAAAATATAGGCACGTTCTTCAAGGATGCGGACCAATTCGACAAGTTTTTGCGATGGATTCAACATAAATGATAGGCCGTCTGAAAGATAAAATGGAAACGTCTGTTATACCCACAAATAAACCCCTTTTTTGCAAAGGTCAAAAAATTAAAAGCAGTTTTGATTTCGGGTATATAGTGGAATAGATGTAAAAAAAGCAGCCTGAAAGCTGCTCATTTTGAGTGTGGTGCGGACGGAGAGACTCGAACTCTCACACCTCGCGGCGCCAGAACCTAAATCTGGTGCGTCTACCAATTTCGCCACGTCCGCACTAATTTGAATCGTGGATTATACACAAGATTAATGGGGGCGCAAAGTCTTGTTCGCTTGAATTTTTCGGTTTATCCCTTATATAATGGTTTATTCCGGCCGTCTGAAAGCAGGGTTTGTTTTCAGACGGCCTCAACTTTACTATTGGTGAGGAAGGGCAGATGCCTGCTTTATTGATTAAAGATTTTTTGCAGACGCAAGGTTTGAAGTTGCCTGCGGATGAGATACATGTTGCTTATTTGACTGCCCAGGCTGTGATTAAAATGGGCAATGCTTCGGTTGAGCGTTCGATTTTGTGGCCGTCTGAAGACGGTTGGCAGTTGGCGGATTATGTTGATGCCGAACATGAATTGTTGTTGAAACAGATTTTTATGGCTTTGGATTCGGTTGCCGAGCGCACCGAGCATTTGAAAAGCGCAGCGGTTTATACAGCCTTCCCGAAAGATGGCGCGTTGTCGCTGGTTCGACTGAGCCGTTGGGGCGTGCCGTTGGAAAATGTGATTCCAATCGACGAGCAGGCCGGACAGGCTTTTTTGGCTGTGCGTACGGCGCAAAGCGGTTGGATGAATGTTTGTCAGAATGTGGCGTATTGGCAGGAAATTGGGGAATTGTCGGATGAACGCAATCATCTCGGCTTGAGTCAGATTTCTGTTCCTGTCTGTATGCCCAGCGGTGCAGTTTTAGGCGTGGTACATGCTGAATTTGATGTCAAGGACGGTGCGCCCGATGAAGTATTGGTGGCTTGGATTGCCCTTGCCTTGGCCTTGTCGGATTCTTTGAAAAATCTGCTGGGCGTGGCTGAAAGCGAGGAAGCGGAAAATGAGTAACGCGTTGAAGTTTGTTGCGTCATGCCGTTTGCCTACGGAATGGGGCGAATTTACCATGCACGGCTTTGAAGAAGAGGGCGGTCAGGAACATGTCGCATTGACGATGGGCGATGTTTCAGACGGCCTGCCTGTGTTGTCGCGTATTCATTCCGAGTGTTTGACCGGCGATGCTTTATTTTCGGTGAAATGTGATTGCGGCCCTCAGCTTCAAGCGGCGATGCAGGCCGTTCAGAAAGAAGGGCGTGGCGTTATCGTATATTTGCGCCAAGAAGGCAGGGGCATTGGTTTGATAAACAAAATCCGTGCTTATCGTCTGCAAGATCAGGGCTTGGATACGGTTGAGGCCAATGTAGCGCTCGGCCTTCCTGTTGATGCACGCGACTTTACTTTGGCCAAGCAGATTTATGATTATCTGCATATTCGTGAGGTCAGATTGTTGACCAATAATCCTGAAAAAATCCAAACGTTGAAAGACTCCGGTATTAATGTGGTCGAACGGATTGCATTACATGTCGGCGAAAATGTGGAAAATGAACGTTATCTGCATACTAAAGCGGATAAATTGGGGCATTTGATTTTCGATTGATGGATAGGTATAACGGTAATTTTTGCGGTTAAATAAAATATTCTACATTCTTTCAATGGGATATATTTTTATTTAAATAAAAACCTTGCGCGTAATCTGATTTTTTGATTTAATGTCGGCTTATCGGGTGATTAGCTCAGTTGGTAGAGCGTCTGCCTTACAAGCAGAATGTCGGCGGTTCGACTCCGTCATCACCCACCACTTTCCTTTTCATTGTCCCTGACAATGGATGCGCGGTGGTAGCTCAGTTGGTTAGAGTACCGGCCTGTCACGCCGGGGGTCGCGGGTTCGAGCCCCGTCCGCCGCGCCATTATTTAAAAAGTACTGATTATGTCAGTGCTTTTTTATTTGTCTTAAAGATACAATTAAGCTGCAAAAATAGAGACAGGTAAGTAACGGGGTATTGAAATACTGTTTAACCTTAAATTCTGATGATTTTAAAAAAGGCCGTCTGAAACTTTTAAAGTTTCAGACGGCCTTTAGTCTATTAAAACAATGGATTAAATATCCAATTCGGCCGTATCGCCTTCTTTTTCCATCCATGCTCGGCGGGCGGTGGCTTCGCCTTTGCCCATCAGTTTGACGAAGATGTCGCGTGTTTCGTCATCCGCGCCTTCGGGGATTTGTACCTGCAACAGGCGGCGGGTGTCGGGGTGCATGGTGGTGTCTTTGAGCTGGTCGGGGTTCATCTCGCCCAAGCCTTTGAAACGGCTGATGGAATAGGCGGTTTCTTTGACGCCTTCTTTTTGCAGCCGCTCTAAAATGCTGTCGAGTTCGTTTTGGTCGAGGGCATAGAATTTGCGGGCGGGTTTGCTTTTGCCTTGTGCGTTGACATCGACGCGGAACAGTGGCGGCTGGGCGACGTAGATGTGTCCGTCGGCGACCAGTTTCGGGAAGTGGCGGTAGAACAGGGTCAGCAGCAAAACTTGAATATGCGAGCCGTCCACGTCGGCATCGGACAGGATGGCGATTTTGCCGTAACGCAGGCCACTTAAGTCGGGATGGTCGTTGATGCCGTGCGGATCAACGCCGATGGCAACAGAAATGTCGTGGATTTCGGCATTGCCGAAGAGCTGGTCGGGGTGGACTTCGAAGCTGTTGAGCACTTTGCCGCGCAGGGGCAGGATGGCCTGTGTGGCTTTGTCGCGGGCAAGTTTGGCGGAGCCGCCGGCGGAATCGCCTTCAACGAGGAAGAGTTCGTTTTCGCGGATGTCTTCGCTTTCGCAGTCGGTCAGTTTGCCGGGCAGGACGGCGACGCCGCTGCCTTTTTTCTTTTCAATTTTTTTAACCGAACGCATCCGCGCTTGTGCCTGACGGATAGCGAGTTCGGCAATTTTTTTGCCGTAGTCCACGTTTTGGTTCAGCCATAATTCCAAAGGGTCGCCCGATACGGCGGCAACGAGTTTCAACGCGTCGCGGTTGGTCAGTTTGTCTTTGGTCTGACCTTGGAATTGCGGGTCAAGGACGCGGGCGGAGAGGACGAAGGCGGTTTTGCCGAACACGTCGTCACTTTGTACTTTCACGCCGCGCGGTAGGAGGTTGTGCAGATTGATAAAGTTGTTGACGGCGTTGAACACGGCTTGTTTCAAGCCTGCTTCGTGCGTGCCGCCCAGCGGGGTGGGGATGAGGTTGACGTAGCTTTCGTTGGCACATGAGCCTTCTTCCAGCCAAGTCAGGGCAAACGCGGCACCTTCGCCGATGCTGAAATCGCCATTGTGGCCGTCTGAAATGTAGTTTTCGCAGGAAAAGATAGGCACAGCTTCTTGCGCATCGGCAATCAGGTCGGTCAGATAGCTTTTCAGGCCGTCCGGGTAGTGCCAAGTTTGGGTGTATGCTTCGCCTTCGCCTTTAACCGGACGGGTCAGGGAAACGCGCACGCCCGGCAGCAGCACGGCTTTGGCGCGCAGCAGGCGTTCGAGTTCGGGAATGCTGTAATTCGGGCTTTCAAAATATTTGCCGTCCGGCCACACGCGCACTTCGGTGCCGCTGTCTTTGACGGCGCATTTGCCCACTTCAGTCAAAGGCTCGATGACGTCGCCGCCGGAAAAGACGATGCGGTGGATTTTGCCTTCGCGTTTGACGGTGACCTCGAGGCGGGTGGAGAGGGCGTTGGTGACGGATACGCCGACACCGTGCAGACCGCCTGAAAAGGCATAGGCACTGCCGCCGTCTTTTTTGTTGAACTTGCCGCCTGCGTGCAGACGGGTGAATACAAGTTCGACTACGGGTACGCCTTCTTCAGGGTGCAGGCCGACGGGAATACCGCGGCCGTTATCACGGACGGAAAGCGAACCGTCTTCATGAATTTGCACGTCGATTGCAGTCGCGAAACCGCCCAACGCTTCGTCCGCCGCGTTATCAATCACTTCCTGACAGATATGGGTCGGGCTGTCGGTACGGGTGTACATGCCGGGACGTTCTTTGACCGGCTCCAAACCTTTGAGGACGGTAATGCTGGATTCGCTGTATTGATTGTTTTTAGCCATAGGAATAATGTAAAGGCCGTCTGAAAGGAAGAAAAACAACGCTTTCAGACGGCCTGAAAGCGTTGGGGTTATAGGTTTTCTATTGGATTGCGACGGATAAATTCTTCATAGCTTTCTATACCGCGCAAGAAACGAGAAAGTTCGGTCAATGCGCCCAAATACACGCCGCGCTTGAAGTCGATGACTTCGTCAACCGGCGCCCAGTATTGGTGCCAGCGCCAGCCGTCAAATTCAGGATGATGGCAGGCGCGGAGGTTGACGTCGCTGTCGCGGCCGACCAAACGCAAAAGATACCAAATCTGTTTTTGTCCGCGATACGAACCGCGCCATTCGCGGCGCACCCAGTGACTGGGAACGTCATAACGCAACCAGTCGCGCGTACGGCCAACGATTTTGATGTGTTGCGGCAACAGGCCGACTTCTTCGTACAACTCGCGGTACATAGCGGTCTCAGGACTTTCGCCCGGCTTGATGCCGCCTTGCGGAAACTGCCAAGAATGTTCGCGTACGCGTTTGCCCCAAAAGACTTCGTTACGTTCGTTAATCAGGATAATACCGACATTGGGGCGATAGCCTTCTCTGTCTAACACGGTGTCGCCCTTCATTAAATTCAATCGTGCAATTTTCCCACAAATTGGGCGGTTTTGACAAATCTTGAGGCCGTCTGAATAAGCCCACAGTTTTTTCCAGACGGCATGAAACCGTTTCTGAAAAAATGTTGTTTATGAATAAAACCATAGCTTCAGACCGTCTGAAAAATGAAATTTTTTTCTGCTTTAAGGTCTTGCATTCAAAAGCTTTTTGCCGTTTAATGCAAACCTTGCTGAATCAAGGGCAAAGGACACATGCCGGCCGCCCCCACAGTTTCCCTTTTGTAAGTGGCATCTGCCACCGCTGCAATATTTTTACCCCCCGAACAAAAGGTCTGAAACCATGAAAAAATCTTTGATGGCGGCGGCAATCTTGAGCCTCGTCTTGACTGCGTGTAGCGGTGGAAAAGAAACCGCCGCAGAATCTTCCGCATCTCAAACTCAAACTTCTTCCTCTCAAACGGATAAACTCAATATCTACAACTGGTCGGATTATGTCGATCCGGCCACGCTGTCTGCGTTTGAAAAAAATACGCATATCAACGTCCGCTACGATTACTACGACAGCAACGAAGCGCTGGAAGCCAAGCTGCTGACCGGCAAGTCGGGTTATGACCTGGTTGCGCCTTCTATTTCCAATGTCGGCCGTCAGATTAAAGCCGGCGCGTATCAAAAAATCGATAAATCGCAAATTCCCGATTACGCCAATATCGATCCCGATTTGTTGAAAATGATGGAAACCGTCGATCCGGGCAACGAATATGCCGTCCCTTATTTCTGGGGCATCAATACGCTGGCGATTAACAAGCAGCAGGTTCAAAAGGCTTTGGGAACGGACAAGCTGCCTGAAAATGAATGGGATTTGGTGTTCAACCCTGAATACACCCGAAAACTGAAATCCTGCGGTATCAGCTATTTCGACAGCGCCATCGAGCAGATTCCTTTGGCTTTGCATTATTTGGGCAAAGATCCGAACAGCGAAAACCCTGAGGACATCAAAGCCGCCGTCGATATGATGAAAAAAGTGCGTCCCGACATCAAACGCTTTACCTCATCGGGCTATATCGACGATATGGCTGCCGGCAACCTTTGCGTATCAGTAGGCTATGGCGGTGACCTCAATATTGCCAAAACCCGTGCCAAAGAAGCCGGAAACGGCGTAGAAATCGAAGTATTGACACCGAAAAACGGCGTCGGTATTTGGGTGGATTCGCTGATGATTCCGCGTGATGCGCAAAACGTGGCCAATGCACACAAATACATCAATCACACGCTCAATCCGGAAACGGCGGCCAAAAACGGCAACTATGTGACTTATGCTCCGGCCAGCCGTCCGGCGCGGGATTTGATGGATGAAAAATACACTTCTGACGAATCGATTTTCCCAAGTAAAGAATTGATGGAAAAAAGCTTCATTGTCTCCCCTAAGTCAACCGATGCGAGCAAACTCAGCGTTCGCCTGTGGCAGGCTTTGAAAGCAGGGCGATAATTAAAATTGAAATTTGAATACTCAGGCCGTCTGAAACAGTTTTTCAGACGGCCTGAGTGTTATAATTGTCAACACTTTTCAAATATCCTATAAGGAGAAACAGCGTTATGAACAATTCAGTCATCACCGTCATCGGTAAAGACCGTGTGGGCATTGTGTACGACGTTTCCAAAATTTTAGCGGAAAACCAAATCAATATTCTCAACATCAGCCAACAGCTGATGGACGATTTTTTTACCATGATTATTTTGGTAGACACTTCAAAATGCACCAAATCGCGTCAAGAAGTTTTGGATTTGTTTGCGGAAGAGAGCAAAAAACTCGCGCTTGATATCCGTATGCAAAACGAAGAAATTTTCCAAGCCATGCACCGTATTTGATTTTAGGAACTCTAAAATTATGTCAAAAAATAAAATTAGTTTTAATGTAGCTGAAGAGAAATCTGCACGGTTGGCAGTTTTAATTGATGCTGATAATGCGTCAGCGCAAACCATTGATGCGATTTTAGAAGAAACAACTAAATTCGGTGAAGCAATGGCAAAACGCATCTATGGCAACTTTGTTGGTAACAACGGCAAATGGAAAGCCGTCATTAATGAGCATGCTATCAAACCTATGCAGCAATTCGCTTACACCACAGGTAAAAATGCCACTGACGGTTTTATGATTATTGATGCGATGGATTTACTTTATACTGGCCGTTTTGATGGTTTTTGTTTGGTATCTAGTGATAGTGACTTTACTGCATTAGCTATTCGGTTGAAAGAACAAGGTGTAACAGTTTACGGTTTCGGCAAAAAGCAAACGCCTGAAGCTTTCCGTAATGCGTGCAGCCAATTTATCTATGTAGAAAACTTGATGCCTGAACCCACACAAAAAGAAACAGTAACTGATAAACCACAGAAACCAACAGAGAAACAGATTCAAACAGCCTCTCCCGAAAATGCTCAAGCTCAACCGAAAATTGCCGAACAACTTGAGAACAAATTACCATTAGAGACTATACATAAAATTTTCGAACATGCGGAAAGTGAATGGATGGCTATGACTGCATTCGGTGCCACTTGGAAACGCTTGCAGGTAGATTTTGACCCACGTAATTACGGGTGTAAGAAATTTACCGATTTAGTAAAAAAATATTCTGATGTGTTTGATTACGAAATGCGAAAAACTGCTGAAGGCACGCAAGAGCATATGTATGTCAAGCTTAAAGTCTAATCGAAGGTCGTCTGAAAATATTTTTCAGACGACCTACAAGAAAGGCCGAACCCCATGAATAACTTCCACAGTAATGAGATACTTGAAACCGTCAAAATGGTTGCCGACCAGAATTTTGATGTGCGCACCATTACCATCGGCATTGATTTGCACGACTGTATCAGCAGCGATATCAATGTGTTGAACCAAAATATTTACAACAAAATTACCACAGTCGGTAAAGACTTGGTGGAGACGGCAAAATATCTGTCTGCCAAATACGGCGTGCCGATTGTAAATCAGCGCATTTCCGTTACGCCAATTGCCCAAATCGCCGCAGCCACCCATGCAGACTCCTATGTCAGCGTGGCGCAAACTTTGGATAAGGCTGCCAAAGCGATAGGTGTGTCTTTTATCGGCGGCTTTTCCGCGTTGGTGCAAAAAGGCATGTCGCCTTCGGATGAAGTGCTGATCCGTTCCATTCCCGAAGCGATGAAAACCACCGATATCGTGTGTAGCTCCATCAATATTGGCAGCACGCGCGCCGGTATCAATATGGATGCGGTCAAGCTGGCAGGTGAAACCATCAAACGTACGGCTGAAATCACGCCCGAAGGTTTCGGCTGCGCCAAAATCGTCGTGTTCTGCAATGCGGTGGAAGACAACCCGTTTATGGCGGGTGCGTTTCATGGTTCGGGCGAAGCGGATGCCGTTATCAATGTCGGCGTATCCGGCCCGGGTGTCGTAAAAGCCGCGTTGGAAAACTCAGATGCAACGACATTGACCGAAGTTGCGGAAGTAGTGAAGAAAACTGCTTTCAAAATTACTCGCGTGGGCGAACTTATCGGCCGCGAAGCCTCAAAAATGTTGAATATCCCGTTTGGTATTCTTGATTTGTCGTTGGCACCAACTCCTGCCGTCGGCGACTCAGTGGCACGCATTCTTGAAGAAATGGGTTTGAGCGTCTGCGGTACGCACGGCACGACGGCTGCTTTGGCATTGCTGAACGATGCTGTGAAAAAAGGCGGCATGATGGCTTCCAGTGCGGTCGGCGGTTTGAGCGGCGCATTTATCCCCGTTTCAGAAGACGAGGGCATGATTGCGGCTGCCGAAGCCGGTGTGCTGACGCTGGATAAACTCGAAGCCATGACTGCCGTCTGCTCCGTTGGTTTGGACATGATTGCCGTGCCCGGCGATACGCCCGCGCACACGATTTCCGGTATCATCGCCGACGAAGCCGCCATCGGCATGATCAACAGCAAAACCACCGCCGTGCGCATTATTCCGGTAACCGGTAAAACCGTCGGCGATAGCGTCGAGTTCGGCGGCCTGTTGGGCTACGCGCCTGTAATGCCGGTTAAAGAAGGTTCGTGCGAAGTATTTGTCAACCGAGGCGGCAGAATCCCGGCTCCGGTTCAATCGATGAAAAACTGATTGGATTGATGAATATAAAAGGCCGTCTGAAATTGATTTTCAGACGGCCTTTTATGTTTGCAGGCTGATTATTTGAACATATTTTTAATAATGCCCATTACGCTGCGTGAAATGGCGTTGGTTACTTGGCGGTTGATTTGGCTGCCGATGGCGTCGGCAACGTTGTAGCCCAAACCTTGGCCGGATTTTTTACGTCCGCCGCTCAAACCGCCGATCAGTCCGCCGAGGATGCCGGGATCGGCATTGGCAGCCTCTTTTTCTGCGGTTTTTTGCGCTTTTTCCTGCTCTTTGGCAGCATTTGCGGCTTCTTTTTCAGCGGCAGCCTGGCTGTCTGCTTCGGCCAATGCTTCAAAAGCGGAGTAGTTGTCCACCATGTCTTTATAGGTTGGATATAAATCGTCGTTTTGGAACAGGCGGTTGCATTCCTCTGCGGTAAGCGGGGTTAAGGAAGATTGCGGCGGCAGTATGAGGGCGCGTTCTACCGGCTCGGGCATACCTTTTTCATCAAGGAAGGAAACGAGGGCTTCGCCGACGCCGAGTTCGGCAATCGCTTCAGCAACTTTGATGTTGGGGTTGCTACGGAAGGTTTCGGCAGCGGCTTTGACTGCTTTTTGGTCGCGCGGTGTGAAGGCGCGCAGGGCGTGTTGTACACGGTTACCCAGTTGGCCGAGAATGGTATCGGGCAAGTCAAGCGGGTTTTGGGTGACGAAATATACGCCCACGCCTTTGGAACGGATCAGGCGCACGACTTGTTCGATTTGTTCGACCAACGCATTGGCAGCATTGTCGAACATTAAATGCGCTTCGTCGAAGAACATCACGAATTTTGGTTTGTCCAAGTCGCCGACTTCGGGCAGAGTTTCAAACAATTCTGCCAGCATCCACAGCAAAAACGCGCTGTACATACGCGGCGAGCGCATCAGTTTTTCGGAGTTGAGGATGTTGATGATGCCTTTGCCGTTGTCGGTTTGCATCCAGTCTTGCAGGTTGAGGGAAGGTTCGCCGAAGAATTTTTCTGCGCCTTCGTTTTCCAAGGTCAGCAGTTGGCGTTGAATCGCGCCGATACTGGCGGCAGAAACGTTGCCGTATTGCGTGCGGTATTCCGAAGCATGGTCGGAAACGTGTTTCAGCATGCTGCGCAGGTCTTTCAAGTCCAGAATGTGCCAGCCTCTGTCATCGGCAACTTTGAACACGAGGTTGAGCAGGCCTTCTTGCGTGTCGTTCAGATTCATTAGGCGCGCCAAAAGCATAGGGCCCATTTCTGAAACGGTTACGCGTACGGGAATACCGGTTTCGCCGTAAACATCCCAAAAGCGCACGGGGAAATTTTGCAGCCATTGTTCGCCCAAACCAAACTCGGCGATGCGTTCGCCCACTTTGCCGCTGTTGGCACCGGCCTGCGCGATGCCCGACAAATCGCCTTTGACATCGACCAAGAATAAAGGGACGCCTTCGCTGCTGAAGGCTTCCGCCATACGGCGCAGGGTAACGGTTTTACCCGTACCGGTCGCACCGGCGATCAAGCCGTGGCGGTTGGCCATTTTGCCTTGGATTTTGAGCGTTTTCCCGTCGGCACGCGCAATTTGAAATGTAGTCATGATTATTCCTTAGAATCCGTGATGTGAAACAATTTGTTGTCTTAAAAACAAGCATTTTAACGTTTGCGGCGAGGGGATTCAACCAAGCAAAGTTTCAGACGGCCTTAAGTTTTGCAAAGGTTTTTTTGCAGTGATTGGACAGAGTTGAAATCTGCTATAATTCCATCTAATCCGCAACCGTCTGACAAGGCGGTTGTTTTCTTTGTTTTTTGAATATTTTTTACGAAAGCGAAAGTCGGGATGACTGCACAACAAGCCCCTTTGGGCGAAAAAACCATGGCCGTGCTGATGGCGATGTTGGTCGCGCTGATGCCGTTTTCTGTCGATGCTTATCTGCCTGCGATTCCCGAAATGGCGAAGTCGCTGGGTTCGGACATCCACCGTATTGAGCAAAGCCTGAGCTTTTTTATGTTTGGCGTGGCGTTTGGTCAGGTAGTCGGCGGTTCGATTTCGGATATTAAAGGCCGCAAACCTGTCGCCTTGGTGGGCTTGAGCATTTACTTTGCCGCCGTTATCGGTTTGACGATGGTGAATAATGTCGAGCAGCTGTTGAACTTGCGTGCCGTGCAGGCGTTTGGCGCGGGGATGACCGTGGTGATTTCCGGCGCGATGGTGCGCGATTATTATTCCGGACGCAAAGCCGCGCAGATGTTTGCCTTAATCGGCATTATTTTGATGATTGTGCCGCTGATGGCGCCGATGATTGGTGCGGGCTTGCAGAATTTGGGCGGCTGGCGCATGATTTTCGGTTTTCTGGCCTGCTATTCGCTGCTGCTTTGGGGATTGATGTGGTATTTCCTGCCCAAGCCGCACCAAAAAGGCAAAATCAGCATGGACGTGTTCGGCGTGGTGGCCGGCAGGTTTAAACGCGTTTTGAGAACGCGGGCCGCGATGGGCTATTTGTTTTTCCAAGCTTTCAGTTTTGGTTCGATGTTTGCCTTTTTGACCGAATCGTCGTTCGTGTACCAACAACTGTATCATGTTTCACCAAACCAATATGCTTGGATATTTGCGCTTAATATCATTACCATGATGTCGTTTAACCGCGTTACTGCATGGCGTTTGAAAACCGGTACGCATCCGCAAAACATCCTCAAATGGGGCATTATCGTCCAATTTGCCGCCAATCTGCTGATGACGGTTTTGGTATTGTCGCTGTCTCTGCCGCCTTTGTGGGCTTTGGTACTGTGCGTGATGTTTTCAGTCGGTACGCAAGGCTTGGTCGGTGCGAACACTCAAGCCTGCTTTATGAGCTATTTCAGCGCAGAGGGCGGCAGTGCAAATGCGGTTTTAGGCGTGTTCCAATCCCTCATCGGCGCATCGGTCGGCATGGCAACGACTTGGCTGCACAATGGTTCTGCCTTAGTGATGGCCGGTATGATGTTGAGCTCGACTGTGTGCGGTATCGTACTGTTGTGGATTTGCTCGCATCAGGCTTGGGTAGAAAACGATAAAAAAGAATATGTTTAACCTTCAGGCCGTCTGAAAAACGGTTTCAGACGGCCTCAACGCTATATTGAAGAAATTAACCATGAGTACCAGCAAACAACGCCCCATCGGCGTATTCGATTCCGGCGTCGGCGGTTTGACCAACGTCCGCGCCCTGATGGAACGCCTGCCAATGGAAAACATCATCTATTTCGGCGACACCGCACGCGTTCCCTACGGCACCAAATCCCGCGCCACCATCGAAACCTTCGCCATGCAGATTGTCGATTTCCTGCTGGAAAACGATGTCAAAGCACTCGTCATCGCGTGCAACACCATCGCCGCCGTTGCCGGACAGAAAATCCGTCAAAAAGCAGGCAATATGCCCGTATTGGACGTCATCTCCGCCGGTGCTGAAGCCGCTTTGCAAACCACCAAAAACAACCGAATCGGCATTATCGCAACCAACACTACCGTCAACAGCAATGCCTACGCACGCGCCATCCATTCGCAAAACAACGACACGCTGGTGCGCACGCAAGCCGCGCCCCTGCTTGTGCCATTGGTGGAAGAGGGCTGGCTCGATCACGAAGTCACCCGCCTGACCGTGCGCGAATACCTGAAGCCGCTTTTGGCTGACGACATCGATACGCTGGTGTTGGGTTGTACCCACTTCCCACTGCTCAAACCGCTTATCGGCCGCGAAGCACAAAACGTTACCTTGGTCGATTCCGCCATTACCACCGCCGAAGCCACCGCCAAAGCCTTGGCGCAAGCAGGTTTGCTGAATACAGAAAACGACAATCCGGATTACCGCTTCTACGTCAGCGACATCCCCCTGCGCTTCCGCACCATCGGCGAACGTTTCTTGGGTAGGAGTATGGAACAGATTGAGATGGTAACGTTGGGTTGATTGGAAATATTAAAGGCCGTCTGAAAACCTGAATCAGGTTTTCAGACGGCCTTTTTACTTCCTTAGTATTTTACCTGCCTGACTGTTCCCACACGTTTTGCAGGTAGGCGTAGGTCAGCTCAGAGGTGCCGGACACCAGCGCGATGTCGCTGCCCAAGTCTTCGGCTTTGCCCACGCCAATAGGCAAGGCGCCGGCGGCTTTGATGGCGGCGACGCCGGCGGCGGCGTCTTCGATGCCGATGCAGCGGCGGATGTCCGCGCCCACGCCCTCGGCGGCGGCGAGGAAGATGTCGGGGGCAGGTTTGGAATGCGCGACGGCGGCAGGGTCGGCAATGGCGTCGAAGAAGTGGGTCAGCCCCATGCGTTCGAGCAGGAACGGGCCGTTTTTACTGGCGGACGCGAGGGCGATTTTTTTGCCGTTTGCTTTCAATGCTTCCAGCAGGGGCAAAATGCCGGGATACACGTCTTCGGGTTTGACTGCCTGAATCATCTCCAAGTAGTTGTCGTTTTTGCGGCGGGTCAGTTCGGCGAACTCGGCTTCGCCGACGGTTTTGTCGCCGTGCGCGAGGATGCGTTTGAGCGAATCGTCTCGCGATACGCCTTTGAGCTGCTCGTTAAACTTGCGGTCAATACTGATGCCCAGTTCTTCGGCGAGCTTTTTCCATGCGCGGTAGTGGTATTCGGCGGTGTCGGTGATGACACCGTCGAGGTCAAACAGGACTGCGGTGAAAGTCATTTTGCGCCCTCCTTATTTTTCCAACGCGACAGTGTGGCTGCCGTTGAGCGTGATGTCTTTGCCGTACACCTGCAAATCGAGCGGCTCGCCTTTGAGCAGGGTGAAGACGACGTTTTCTTTGCCGACGGCAACTTTAATTAGACGGCCGCGGTAGTTGATGTGGAAGGCATAGCCTGTCCACGCACTCGGCAGGAACGGTGCGAAGCTGAGTTTGCCGCCCCAGGTTTTCATTTGGGCGAAACCTTGGACGATGGCAAGCCACGAGCCGGTCATGGAGGTGATGTGCAGGCCGTCTTCGGTGTCGTTGTTGTAGTTGTCCAAGTCCAAGCGGGCGGTGCGCTGGTACATTTCCACGGCTTTTTCTTCTTTGCCCAGTTCGGCGGCGAGAATGGCGTGGATACACGGCGACAACGAGCTTTCGTGCACGGTCATCGGTTCGTAGAAGTCGAAGTTGCGGCGTTTTTCGTCGATATTGAAACGGTCGCCGAAGAAATAGATGCCTTGCAAGACGTCCGCCTGTTTGATGAAGGGCGAACGCAAGATTTTGTCCCACGACCATTTCTGGTTGAGCGGCAAATCGTCGGGCGAAAGCGCGGACACGGGGCGGATGTCTTTGTCGAGGAAGCCGTCGTGCTGAACGAATACGCCGAGTTCTTCGTCATGCGGACGGTACATATTCGCGCTGATGTCCGCCCATTTTTCCAGCTCGGTGGCACTCACGTTCAAATCCGGACGCGGGTATTTCGCCAGGGCTTCGCGGGTGTAGTCCAATACCCATGCGGCGAGGGTGTTGGTGTACCAGTTGTTGTTGATGTTGTTTTCGTATTCGTTCGGGCCGGTTACGCCGTGAATCATGTATTTGCCGTTGCGTTTGGAGAAGTGGACGCGGTCCGCCCAGAAGCGGGACACTTCGACCAAGACTTCCAAGCCTTCTTTGGCAAGATAGCTTTCATCGCCGGTGTAGTTGGTGTAGTTGTAGATGGCGTAAGGGATTGCGCCGTTGCGGTGGATTTCCTCGAAGGTGATTTCCCATTCGTTATGGCACTCGATACCCGTAAACGTTACCATCGGATAGAGCGCGCCCGCCAAACCCTGTTCGCGCGCGTTGTGCTGCGCCTGCGGCAGTTGGTTGCGGCGGTATTGCAGCAGGTTGCGGGTAACTTCGGGCTCCGCCAGTGCGAGGTAGAGCGGTACGGCGTAGGCTTCGGTATCCCAATAGGTCGCGCCGCCGTATTTTTCGCCGGTAAAGCCTTTGGGGCCGATGTTCAGGCGCGCGTCTTCGCCGTAGTAGGTGGAGAACAGTTGGAACAGATTGAAGCGGATACCCTGCTGCGCTTCGTCGCTGCCTTCGATGACCACGTCGGCGATTTCCCAACGGTGCAACCAGCCTGCTTTGTGCGCCTCCAGCAAGGTTTCAAACGCAACGCCTGCAATTTTTTCCGACAAGGCGCGGCCTGCAGCTTTCACCGCTTCCAAGCCCTGATAATCGCGGCTGGTGGTAACAATCACGCGTTTTTCAAAGGTTTCGGGTGTGCCGCCGACTTCGGCTTCGAAAGAATTAGAAACTTGCCAGTCGGTTTGGCTGCCGCCGAGGGCTTTGAAGCTGCCGGCGAAGGTTTGCTCGGCGTTGACGATGAATTGTTCCACGCCGAAAGGATTGGCGACGGTTTGGGTGGCAATGTATGAGTGGTCGTCTGAAACGCCTTTGTCCAATACCTGCCAGAATTTTTCTTCGTAGTTGGAGTCTTCGTTTTTCACGTCGGCATCGATGATGGAATCGATGCGGACTTGGTGGGTTTTGCCGTCAACGGATACGGCTTCCCAGCGGATGAGAGCCAGTTCTTTTTGCGCGACGGATAGGAATTTGCACACATCGAAACGCACGCCGAATACGGTGAACGAGCGGCGCAACACGCCGTGTTGCATATCGAGTTCGACGGAGAAGTCGGCAACGTCGTTTTTCGCCAAGTCCACTTCCTGCTCGTCGACAAAGATTTTGACTTTGCTGAAATTGAGCGCATTGATGGCTTTGCCGAAATATTTAGGATAGCCGTTTTTCCACCAGCCGACGCGGGTTTTGTCGGGGAACCACACACCGGCGATGTAGGTGCCCAAGTGGCTGTCGGCGGAGTAGGTTTCTTCAAAGCTGCCGCGCATGCCCATATAGCCGTTGCCCAAACTGGTCAGGCTCTCTTGCAGCCGTTTGTGTTCTTTTTCCAGTTTTGCCGAACGCAGCGTCCAAGGGCTGATTTCCATGATTCTTGTATACATTTATGAAGCTCCTGTTATTAAAATTGTAAGTTCGGCAAAGGTTTCAGACGGCCTTTGCCGATGGTATGGATGGATTATTCGCCGTGGGTTTCTTTAATCAGACAGACTGAGAAGGCTCCCAGCAGCAAGACTGCGCCTGCAACCAAGAACATGGTTGCCTGATGGCTGCCCAGCATAGGGAAGAGGATAAAGCTCAGCAGGGAGGCGACGATTTGAGGCATACAGATAGAGCCGTTGAATAGGCCCAAATAAGTACCCATGTGTTTGCCTGAGAGGGCATTGGTCACAATCGTCAAAGGATAGGTAATGATACCGGCCCACGCAATACCGATTAAGGTATAAGACAACACCAGTGCGTATTGATTGCTGATGAAGAAAACGGAGAAGAAACCGAGTGCACCCAAAGCCAAGCAACCGAAATAACCGACTTTATGGTATTGATTCGGTACTTTTGCCAGAATAAACGAGCAGATAACGGCAGCAATGGATTGTACCGCCGCCAAAACGCCGTACCAGTTGCCCGCTTCCTGATAGCCTACGGAGGAGGCATCAGTTGTCTGCCAAACGTTTTCTGCAATCGCGCCTGCCGAGTAAGTCCACATATATTGGAAGGCGAACCAGCAGAAGAATTGCACCAAAGTCACCGTCCAAAACGCTTTAGGTGCGGTTTTTAAGAGTTCGAACCAGTTGGCTTTTTCCTGATTTGCGGCTACGTCGATGCCGTGGTAGCGGGCGTAGGTTTCCGGATCATACTCTTTGACTTTGAAGATGGTGAACGCACTGGTAATAATCAGCAACGCTGCGCCCACATAGAATGCTACGACCACGGTCTGCGGCACGACGCCTTTTTCGGCCGTGTTCGCCAAACCGATATACGCAAACACAAACGGCAGAATCGCCGCCACAACCGCGCCCGTATTCGCTAAGAAACTTTGAATCCCGTAGGCGTAGCTTTTCTGCTCCTCGTTGACCATGTCGCCGACCATCATTTTAAACGGCTGCATTGCCATATTGGAGGATACGTCCAACAGCGCAATCATCAGCGCACCAAACGACAAAGCCGCCAAGGAAGCGTAGCCAAAACCGAAGCTGCCCGAGTTCGGCATCAGAATCATGACGATAACCGCAATCAGCGTACCGTAAAGCAGATAGGGCAGACGGCGGCCGCCCAGGCGCGGCATCCAGGTGCGGTCTGAGTAGTAGCCCACAATCGGCTGAACCAACATACCGGCCAGCGGCGGCAGAATGAAAAACCAGCCCAAATTGTGCGGGTCGGCGCCTAAAGTTTGAAAAATTCGGCTCATTTGTGAGCTTTGCAGGGTAAAGGCCGTCTGAACGCCGAGATAGCCGAAGCTCAGCATCCAAATCGTACTTTTTGCCAGTGACGGCAAACCTTGTTTTGCTGTTTTTTGCGTATGTTCCGACATGAGGTAAATCCTTTTTTTGAAAAGTATTTTTATTGAGAAATCTGAAATGTTCCTTGGTGTGGTGTTCTCTGTCGTTATTGTTTGTGTACGTACTTTCAAGGATATAGGTGCATTTTATGAAGCGCGCCAGATATTGGCAATGCCAGTTCAAGGATAAACTGGCTTAAATCAAATTTTCTGCGGTTTGGCATTGATACCGTCGGGCAATGAGGGTATTGGTTCGGCTCGGTGTATATTTTGATGCTTATTTCTATTTTCAGACGGCATTTGAACAAGCAAGTATTTGGGCAATAGGTTAAAATGGGCCGTCTGAAATTTGTTTGACGGAAACGAGAAAACTATGTCCCAACAATACGTCTATTCTATGCTGCGCGTGAGCAAGGTTGTGCCGCCACAAAAAACCATTATTAAAGACATTTCCCTTTCATTTTTCCCCGGTGCAAAAATCGGTTTGCTCGGTTTGAACGGTGCGGGTAAATCTACTGTACTGCGGATTATGGCGGGCGTGGATAAAGAATTTGAGGGCGAGGCCGTGCCGATGGGCGGCATCAAAATCGGCTATCTGCCGCAAGAACCGGAGCTTGATCCTGAGAAAACCGTACGAGAGGAAGTGGAAAGCGGTTTGGGCGAAGTGGCTGCCGCGCAGAAACGCTTGGAAGAAGTGTATGCCGAGTATGCCAATCCTGATGCGGATTTTGACGCGTTGGCGGAAGAACAAGGCCGTCTGGAAGCGATTATTGCGGCGGGTTCATCTACCGGCGGAGGTGCAGAGCATGAATTAGAAATCGCTGCCGACGCGCTGCGCCTGCCTGATTGGGATGCCAAAATCGGCAATCTGTCCGGCGGTGAAAAACGCCGCGTTGCTTTGTGCAAACTCTTGTTGAGCAAACCCGATATGCTGCTGCTGGACGAGCCGACCAACCACTTGGACGCGGAATCTGTCGAATGGCTGGAGCAATTCTTGGTACGCTTCCCTGGTACCGTGGTTGCGGTAACGCATGACCGCTACTTCTTGGACAACGCCGCCGAATGGATTTTGGAACTCGACCGCGGCCATGGTATTCCGTGGAAAGGCAATTACTCGTCTTGGCTGGAGCAGAAAGAAAAACGCTTGGAAAACGAGGCGAAATCAGAAGCTGCGCGCGTGAAGGCGATGAAGCAGGAATTGGAATGGGTGCGCCAAAATGCCAAAGGCCGCCAAGCCAAGTCTAAAGCGCGTTTGGCGCGTTTTGAGGAAATGAGCAACTACGAATACCAAAAACGCAACGAAACTCAGGAAATCTTTATTCCTGTTGCCGAGCGTTTGGGTAACGAAGTAATTGAATTTGTGAACGTTTCCAAATCGTTCGGCGATAAAGTGCTGATTGACGATTTGAGCTTTAAAGTACCTGCGGGCGCGATTGTCGGCATCATCGGTCCGAACGGCGCGGGTAAATCTACGCTGTTTAAAATGATTTCAGGCAAAGAGCAGCCTGATTCCGGCGAAGTGAAAATCGGTCAAACCGTGAAAATGAGCTTGATCGACCAAAGCCGCGAAGGTTTGCAAAACGACAAAACCGTGTTCGACAACATCGCCGAAGGCCGCGATATTTTGCAGGTTGGTCAGTTTGAAATTCCAGCCCGCCAATATTTGGGACGCTTTAACTTCAAAGGCAGCGACCAAAGCAAAATTGCGGGGCAACTTTCCGGCGGCGAACGCGGCCGTCTGCACTTGGCAAAAACTTTGTTGAGCGGCGGTAATGTCTTACTGCTGGACGAACCGTCCAACGACCTCGACGTAGAAACCCTGCGCGCGCTGGAAGACGCATTGTTGGAATTTGCCGGTAGCGTGATGGTGATTTCGCACGACCGCTGGTTCCTCGACCGTATCGCTACGCATATCTTGGCTTGTGAAGGCGACTCTAAATGGGTGTTCTTCGACGGTAACTATCAGGAATACGAAGCCGACAAGAAACGCCGTTTGGGCGAAGAGGGCGCGAAACCGAAACGTATCCGTTACAAACCGGTAACACGTTAAGCAGGTTTGAACCAAAAGGCCGTCTGAAACTTTTAATGTTTCAGACGGCCTTTTATTTTTGATGTTTATGATTGTTTTCTTAATTGCGGATGGTTTTCCAATGTATCAATGATGATTTCAATCATGCGTGGGGCAGTTTGAGCTAAATCGAAGCCTTGACCTGAAGAAAGCCAGCGCCAAATAAAGCCGTCTAATGAAGACTTGATGAAGATGACTGCCATATCGATATCCAAATTATCCGCCAACGCTTTTTGTTGTACCGCATCAGTCAGGACAGCAACGATTTTTTCACGCCATAGTGATTGGTGTTTTTTAGCGATGGCAATGACCGCCTCGTTTTGCTCGGTGTGTTCGCATTTTAAAAACAAAATGCTGTGGAATTTATAGTGAAGCTCGTTGTGTTGCAGGCGCTCGAAAAAACGGGTCAGGGTCAGTCGGAAGCTTGACCAAGCCTGTTCGTTATTGTTGTTCGAGTCTTCTTTTATGCAGCTTTCGATGTCGTCGCAAATCCGTTGGAACAAGGCGTCAAACAAATCTTCTTTGTTTTTGAAATGCCAATACAGCGCGCCGCGCGTTACGCCTGCGGCTTGGGCAATTTCGTTAAGCGAGGTGCGGGCAATGCCTTTCTGATAAAACGTATCCAATGTGGCAAGCATGAGATATTCTTTGGTTTTTAAGGCTTCGGTTTTGGTTCTTCTCATAGTTGTTTTGTAGGAAATGTAAATTTATGGTTCGGATTATAAAAAATTACTTCTGAACATGCAAGAATGTATGTATAATTCAATTTAATATTATATAGTGTTTCTCAACACTATATAATCAGCCTGTTTTTCACAAAAGCAGGCAATTTCTGCTTATGAAATATGAAATTAAAGTAATCAATTTTTAATTAGTCAAACCCTTATTTATCATAGAGATAGGAAAATTATGGCTCTTTATGCTTCTAAAATGATGCGTGTCGCGGCGATTGCGGCGGCTACTGCATTGGCGCTTTCTGCTTGCGGCAAAGGCGATGAGAAGGCAGCCGGCCAACAGGCGCAAGGCAGTCAGCAACAGCAAAATCAACCTGCGCCTGAAGTCCGCGTGGTTACCGTGCATCCGGAAACCGTTGCATTGACAACCGAGTTGCCGGGCCGTCTGGAATCGTTGCGTACTGCCGAAGTTCGCGCCCAAGTCGGCGGTATTTTGCAAAAACGCCTGTTCCAAGAAGGCAGCTATGTGCAAGCCGGTCAGCCTTTGTACCAAATCGACAGCTCAACTTATGAAGCAAACTTAGAAAGCGCACGCGCCCAGTTGGCGAGTGCGCAAGCTACTTTGGCCAAAGCGAATGCCGACTTGGCCCGCTACAAACCGCTGGTTGCCGCCGATGCCATCAGCCAACAAGAATACGATGCGGCCGTAACCGCCAAGCGCTCAGCCGAAGCAGGCGTCAAATCCGCTCAAGCAGCCATCAAATCTGCCGGTATCAGCCTGAACCGCTCCCGCATTACTGCGCCGATTTCCGGCTTTATCGGTCAATCTAAAGTTTCTGAAGGTACGCTGCTGAATTCCGGCGATACCACTGTTTTGGCCACTATCCAACAAACCAATCCGATGTATGTCAACGTTACCCAGTCTGCGAGTGAGGTCATGAAACTGCGTCAACAGGTTGCCGAAGGCAAATTGTTGGCGGCAAACGGCGCGATTGCAGTGGATATCAAATTTGACGACGGTACGGTTTACCCTGAAAAAGGCCGTCTGCTGTTTGCAGATCCGACTGTCAACGAAACAACCGGTCAAATTACCTTGCGCGCCGCCATTCCTAACGACAGAAATATCTTGATGCCGGGCTTGTATGTGCGCGTGTTGATGGAGCAAGTGGCAGTAGATAATGCATTTGTAGTGCCGCAACAAGCAGTTACCCGCGGTTCGCAAGATACTGTGATGGTAGTGAATGACAAGAGCGAAATGGAAGCGCGTGTCGTGACCATTGCCCAACAGCAAGGTAGCAATTGGGTTATTACAGACGGCCTTAAAGACGGCGACAAAGTGATTGTTGAAGGCATCAGCATTGCCGCTATGTCGGGTGCTAAACAGGTAACGCCGAAAGAATGGACGCCGCCTGCAAGCGCTGCGGCAGCAACACCGGCAGTTTCAGACGGCCAAGCTGCATCCGAGGCCAAGCCTGAAGCTAAAGCTGCATCTGAAGCCAAATAAGGAACGCGTGAATGTCTAAGTTTTTTATTGACCGCCCCATCTTTGCATGGGTTATTGCGATTTTTATCATCGCAGCGGGTATTTTCGGCATTCAAAAACTGCCGATTTCCCAATATCCGTCCGTTGCTGCACCGACCATTACTTTGCGCGCTACTTATCCGGGCGCTTCTGCTCAGGTAATGGAAGACAGCGTACTGGCCGTTATCGAACGTAATATGTATGGTGTGGAAGGTTTGGACTATATGACGACTTCTGCCAATTCCAGCGGCAGCGGCAGCGTCAGTCTGACGTTTACACCGGAAACCAATGAAGATTTGGCGCAGGTAGACGTGCAGAACAAATTGTCGGAAGTGTTGTCCACATTGCCCTCTACCGTACAACAATATGGTGTAACCGTATCTAAGGCGCGTTCCAACTTCTTGCAAGTGGTCATGCTTTCTTCTGAAAAGCAATCCATTGAGGAAATGAACGATTACGCCCAGCGCAATATCATTCCTGAACTGCAGCGTATCGACGGCGTAGGGCAGGTACAATTGTTTGGTGCGCAACGCGCCATGCGTATTTGGGTTGACCCGAAAAAACTGCAAAACTACAACCTGTCTTTTGCAACGGTAACCAACGCACTGGCTACTCAAAATATCCAAATTTCTGCAGGCTCTATCGGCTCTTTGCCGGCGGCTGCAGGCCAGACTATTTCGGCAACTGTGACGGCGCAAGGTCAGCTGAGCACTGCTGAAGAGTTTGGCAACATCATTTTGGTATCCAATACCGATGGTTCTAATGTCTATCTGAAAGACGTTGCCAAAGTCAGCTTGGGTATGCAGGACTATTCTACTTCCACACGTTTGAACGGCGTGAATACCACCGGTATGGCAGTGATGCTGTCCAACAGCGGTAACGCTTTGGCAACGGCGACTGCCGTGAAAGAAAAAATGGCAGTTTTGCAGAAGTATTTTCCAGACGGCATGAGCTGGAAAGTTCCTTACGATACTTCCAAATTTGTGGAAATTTCGATTGAGAAAGTGATCCATACGCTTTTGGAAGCCATCGTATTGGTATTCTTAGTGATGTATCTCTTCCTGCAAAACATCCGCTATACGCTGATTCCGACCATTGTTGTACCGATTTCCCTGTTGGGCGGTTTTGCCTTTATCTCATATATGGGTATGTCGATTAACGTATTGACCATGTTTGCGATGGTATTGGTAATTGGTATTGTGGTCGATGATGCGATTGTGGTCGTTGAAAACGTTGAGCGTATTATGGCGAGCGAAGGTCTGTCGCCTAAGGCTGCAACCAAAAAAGCGATGGGTCGGATTTCCGGCGCGGTGATTGGTATTACTGCCGTGTTGATGTCCGTATTTGTTCCGCTGGCAATGTTTAGCGGTGCAACCGGTAACATTTACAAACAATTTGCCTTGACCATGGCGGCATCGATTGCATTCTCCGCATTCCTTGCCTTGACGCTGACTCCGGCATTATGTGCCACCATGCTCAAACCGATTCAGAAGGGTCATCACGAAGAGAAAAAAGGTTTCTTCGGTTGGTTTAACAAAAAATTCGACAACTGGACGCACGGCTACGAAGGCTGGGTTGCCAAAGTCTTGCGCAAGACTTTACGCATGATGGTTGTCTATATTGGTTTGACTGTTGTGGGCGTATTCCTGTTTATGCGTCTGCCGACTTCCTTCTTGCCGACTGAAGACCAAGGTAACTTGATGTTGAGCGTACAGCTGCCTGCCGGCGCGACCAAAGAGCGTACCGATGCAACTTTGGCTCAAATCACTCAACTGGCGAAATCTGTACCTGAGATCGAGAACATTATTACCGTTTCCGGCTTTAGTTTTAGCGGTTCCGGCCAAAACATGGCTTTGGGCTTTGTCATTCTGAAAGACTGGAGCGAACGTACTGCTCCGGGCAGCGATGCGACTTCTATTTCCGGTAAGTTGACCGGCATGATGATGGCTACGCTGAAAGACGGTTTCGGTTTGGCGATTGTGCCTCCTGCCATTATGGAATTGGGTACAGGCTCCGGCTTGACGATTTACCTGCAAGACCGTAACAACAGCGGCCATGCCGCATTATTGGCCAAGCGCAATGAGTTGATTGACAAAATGCGCAAAAGCGGTTTGTTTAACCCAAGTACCGTTCGTGCGAGCGGTTTGGAAGATGCGCCGCAGTTGAAAATCGACATCAACCGTTCCGCCGCAGCCGCACAAGGTATTTCGTTCTCTGATATCCGTACTGCTTTGGCTTCTTCTTTGGGTTCGTCTTATGTCAATGACTTCCCGAATCAAGGCCGTCTGCAACGCGTGATGGTACAAGCTGATGCGAGTGCCCGTATGCAGCCTGCCGATATTCTGAACCTGACCGTACCGAACAAATCCGGCGTGGCCGTACCGCTTTCTACCATTGCTACTGTTTCTTGGGAAAACGGTATGGAACAAAGCGTCCGCTTCAATGGTTATCCGGCAATGGAGCTTTCCGGCTCGCCTGTTAATGGCGTATCTTCCGGTCAGGCCATGGCTGCGGTACAGCAAATGGTGGATGAAATGGGCGGCGGTTACAGTCTGGAATGGGGTGGTCAGTCTCGTGAAGAGGCTAAAGGCGGCTCGCAAACTGTCGTATTGTACGCATTGGCCGCTGCCGCTGTATTCTTGGTATTGGCTGCTTTGTACGAAAGCTGGTCTATCCCGTTGGCGGTTATCCTTGTGATTCCGTTGGGCTTGATTGGCGCGGCATTGGGTGTGACTGGCCGTAACATGTTTGAAGCATTACTGGGCAGTATTCCGGCATACGCCAACGATATCTACTTCCAAGTCGGTTTCGTTACGGTGATGGGTTTGAGTGCGAAAAACGCGATTTTGATTATCGAGTTTGCCAAAGACCTGCAAGCGCAAGGCAAGAGCGCGCTTGAAGCTGCGCTTGCCGCCGCACACCTGCGTTTCCGTCCGATTATCATGACTTCGTTCGCCTTCATCTTGGGTGTGGTACCGCTCTATGTTGCCAGCGGTGCCAGCTCCGCCAGCCAACGTGCGATTGGTACGACCGTGGTCTGGGGTATGTTGATCGGTACGATTCTGTCTGTGTTCCTTGTGCCTTTGTTCTATGTGGTTGTGCGCAAATTCTTTAAAGAAACCGCACACGAGCATGAGATGGCCGCCAAACACGCCGCTGAAGCCGGCATGATTGAAGACGGTAAACAAGATTCAGACAAGCACTAAAGCAAAGGCCGTCTGAAAAATTTTCAGACGGCCTCAAAATGCTAAAGGATTCTAAAATGAAGAAGATTACATTCAAACCTGTACTGACCGCCGTTGCCGCCGCCGTGGCTTTGTCGGCCTGTACCATGATGCCGAAATATGAGCAGCCTCAAGTTGCCGTGGCCGATACGTTTAAATACGACACTGTTGACGACGGTATCCGTGCCGCTGAATTGGGTTGGCAAGATTACTTTGCCGATCCGCGCCTTCACCGCCTGATCGACATCGCATTAGAACGCAATACCGATTTGCGTACAGCCGCACTGAATGCGGAAATCTACCGCAAGCAATATATGATTGCGCGTAATAACTTGTTGCCAACCGTCAATGCCAGCGGTACAGGTTCGCGTCAAGGCAGCTTGAGCGGCGGCAGCGTCAGCAGCCAATACAGCGTGGGTTTGGGCGCAGCCTCTTATGAACTTGACCTTTTCGGCCGTGTCCGCAGTACTAGCGAAGCCGCGTTGCAAGGTTATTTCAATGTGGCCGCCAACCGCGATGCCGCCCATCTGACCTTGATTTCTACCGTTGCCAAAGCCTACTTTAACGAACGCTACGCTGAAGAAACCATGGCATTGGCACAACGCGTATTGCAAACCCGTGAAGCGACTTACAAGCTTTCACAATTACGCCATAAGGCCGGTGTGATTTCCGCCGTTGATTTGCGCCAACAGGAAGCATTGATTGAATCAGCCAAAGCCGATTACGCATCCGCGGTAAAAAACCGCGAGCAAGCGCGCAATTCCTTGGCTATGTTGATTAATCAACCTTTGCCCGAAGATTTGCCTGCCGGTTTGCCTTTGAGCAAGCAGTTCAAATTGACCAAACTGCCTGCCGGTTTGAGTTCGGACGTGTTGCTCAACCGTCCGGATATCCGTGCGGCCGAACACGCGCTCAAACAAGCCAATGCCAATATCGGTGCGGCACGTGCGGCGTTTTTCCCACGCATCAGCCTGACCGGTTCGGTTGGTACCGCTTCCGGCGAGTTGAGCGGCCTGTTTAAGAGCGGCACAGGTATTTGGGCTTTTGCACCGTCCATCACATTGCCTATCTTTGACTGGGGCACAAACAAAGCCAATCTTGACGTAGCCAAACTGCGCCAACAGGCACAAATCGTTGCTTATGAAGCTGCTGTTCAATCCGCATTTAAAGACGTTTCTAATGCTTTGGTTGCGCGTGAACAGTTGGATAAAAGCTATGCCGCTTTGAGCAAACAAAGCCGTGCCTACAACGACAGCCTGCGCCTCATCAGCCTGCGCTACAAACATGGCGTATCCAGCGCATTGGATTTACTGGATGCCGAGCGCAGCAGTTACAGCGCAGAAACTGCTCTTTTGGCTAATCAGCTGACCCGTTTGGAAAACCTTGCCGACTTGTATAAAGCACTTGGCGGCGGTTTGAAACGAGAAACCAAAGCTGCTGAATAAGTATTTGCCTGCTAAGATTAAAAGGCCGTCTGAAACATTTGGGTTTCAGACGGCCTTTTTGTTATGCGGCAATTCTAAGCTTTTAATTTCTTGCTTAAAGTGGCGACATAGGCTGCGCGTTCGTTACGGCTGGCTTCGGGCTGGTGTGTGTTGAGCGAAGACCATTTGCGGTTGCTGCGTGCTTTATTGAGTTCGCTTGGCAATTTGGCCGCATTCCATGGCGCTTTGCGTTCTTTTAGTTCAATATGAGATTGAGCCGCATGGCCTCGTGTTTGCAAGACGTGCAACAAGTCCAGTGCGCGTGCGGCGAGCAGGGTAAGGGTCTCAGGATCAGTATGCAGGGTTTGTCGGCCGTTGATTTTGTCGGTGATGTCTTGGGCATTGGGCAAAATGCCGCCCAACAGTCCGCCGATGGCTGTGCCCAAACCAAGCGATCCGCCAAGCGTGGCAATATCCAAGCCTAAGCCGATGAGTGCGCCTGCGGTTGCGCCGGTACCGGTACGGATGCCGTAATGTTTGAGCAATTCGCTGTCAAACGGATCTTGTTTGAAGGCTTTGGGCATCCATGTGCTGTCGCTGCCGACTTCGTCGTGATAGAAGCGGTAAAGTGTGAACAGGCGTTGTTGCATTTGCCGCTCAAGTTGTCGGATTTCCGATTGCATGACTTCCAAAGTTGGTGCAGGGTCGTCGTTTTCGGCAATTTCTTGGGTGAATGCTGCGGCATCCAGCAGAAAATCGGCAATTTCACGGCGCGCTTCCGTATCCAGCCGCTGCCACTCGCGACGGCGCATATTGATGAGGCGGTCGAGGATGTCGCGCTTAGGTAACATGGTGGCAAGGTTGTCCCATAATCGGATTTCGCCTTCAAAGTCGAAGGCAACGGTATCGAAACCAGCGTAAACATGCAGGTTTCTGCGGGCGAGCATATTGGTCCAAGCGGTCAGGTCTTGATTTTGGGTGAAGTTGAACACGGGCATGATGGGCTTGGCGCACCAAGACAAAATGGTCAGCTCGTCTTTGTATTTGTTAAGGACGGGTTCCCGCGCGTCGATGACGTACATGGCCATATCGCTTTGCATGACTTGGCGCAGCACTTTGGCCTCTTGGTTGAACTCGTGATGCGCTTCATGATTGTTGAGGAATTGCTGGATGCGTTCGATGCCGTCATCGCGTGCAGATGTGTGGGTTTCCAGCCAGTCCAACACGCCGCCGGCATCTTCTAGGCCGGGGGTGTCGTAGAGATAAACCAAGCTGTCGTCACCGTCGTTGATGAGGGCTTCTTCGACATGGCGTGTGGTTGAGGGCGCATTTTTTACTTCGCCGAAGGTGCTGTCGCGCAAAAGCGTGCGTAAGAGTGAGGTTTTGCCTGTGTTGGTATGGCCGACGACGGCAAGGGAAAGTGGGGTGGTCATGGTTGTGGGTTGGGACGGATATGGGCTATGAATGTGTGAGTATGGGGCTGTTTGCCTGTAGTGGCAATATGTGTTTCAGACGGCCCTAAGTTCCCTTTATATATGGGCGAAAATAGCCAGAAAAAGAGGGGAATAGCGGATTTGTTGTTTTTTGGCAAAATGCTTGAAAATAGGTAGGAAAACAGTTGACAGTCGGGTAGAAGGCTAGGATAATTCGCGCCGTTGAGTTGCTTGATGCAGCTTGATTTTTCTCCTCTATTTCTCCTTTGTAGACTTGGCGCATATCGAAACGGTATGCGCATTTTTTTATCTGTATTGAAACATGATTACATTTAAGTTCTGTAAATTGGATAATTAAGAAACTTTACAAGAAAAATACTTGCACAGTTGAAGCTCTTGTTGCATAATTCGTTTCGTTAGCTGGTTCGAGTAGTCAGTTAATAGTTTCTCCTCTATTTCTCCTTTGTAGACTTGGCACACATTCTGTCGGATGTGTGCATTTTTTTTGCCTATTTAAAATAAAGGCCGTCTGAATGTTGTAATCTTTCAGACGGCCTTTGTTTGTTGAATAGAATTAGATGTCTAATACTACTTCTTCTTTGACTTCTTCCATCACAACATAGCTGCGGCTTTCGGCTGCAGCCGGCAGTTGCAGCAGGATATTGCCGAGCATATCGCGATAGGCGGACATATTGGGCAGGCGGACTTTGATGAGGTAATCGTATTCGCCGGAGACCAAGTGGCATTCCAAAATTTGCGGAATCTTTAGCACTTCGCGTTTGAAGTCTTCAAAAATATTGCCGGATTTGGAACGCAGTTTCAGCTCGACAAAGACCAAGAGGCTTTGACCTAAAGCATGAGGATTCAGATGGGCGTGATAGCCGGTAATAAGGTTGTCGCGTTCCAAGCGGCGGACGCGTTCGGTTACCGGCGTGGTAGAGAGGCCGACTTTTTCAGCCAATTCGGTCATGGGGATACGTGCGTTTTGTTGTAGGAGCTTGAGAATTTTTAAGTCAGTTTTGTCGAGTTCTTTCATGGTCTTGATGTCTGTCGTTTTCATTTGGATTGAATCATAACCTTAAAACAGCCTGAGAAGAAGCATAAATGCCTAAAGGCGCGCATGAGGTCCAAATTATGAATAGATTATTCTTGTGTATTTCATGGAATCCTGTGTAGTTTTTGACCTATAATATTTGCTTCAAAGTAATAGGGCAGGCCGTCTGAAACGGAATGTCGATAAGAGGAATACATTATGCGTCCGCTCAATGCGCAAATCCGTTTGGATAATTTACGTCAAAATTATCGTTTTCTCAAAGAGTTGCATGGCAATAAATTGTTGGCTGTAATTAAGGCCGATGCTTACGGGCATGGCGCGGTCAGATGTGCACACGCGTTGGCGGATATTGCCGACGGCTTTGCAGTGGCAACGGTAGATGAAGGCGTGGAATTGCGTCAAAACGGCATTAAAAATCCGATTGTTTTGTTGGAAGGCGTATTTGATGCTGCGGAGTATGCGGATGTTGACCGTTATGATTTGTGGCCGGCAATCGGCAGTCAGTGGCAGCTGGAGGCGTTTGCACATCATGAGTGGCAACGTCCGACAACCGTATGGCTGAAAATGGACTCTGGTATGCACCGTGCCGGTTTCTTTCCGCATAACTATGCCGCCGCCTATACGGCATTGAAACAATCCGAATCGGTTGAAAACATTGTGAAATTCAGCCATTTTGCCTGTGCGGACGAGCCGGAAAACGGCATGACCGAAATGCAACTTGAAGCATTTGATTTGGCCTGCGAGGGTTTGGAAGGCGAGGAGAGCCTGGCCAATTCCGCCGCGATTTTGAACGTGCCTGAAGCGCGCCGCGATTGGGGCCGTGCCGGTCTGGCCTTGTATGGTATTTCGCCTTTCGGCGGCGTGGATGAGCGTTTGAAACCTGTTATGCGTCTGACTTCCCGCGTTTTCGGCGAGCGTGTGTTGCAGCCACATTCACCGATTGGCTACGGCGCAACGTTCTACACCAGCAAATCTACCCGTGTCGGTTTGATTGCCTGCGGCTATGCCGACGGTTATCCGCGTCGCGCTTCTACTAATTCCCCTGTGGCGGTGGATGGCAAACGCAGCCGTATTATCGGCAGGGTATCTATGGATATGATTACGGTTGAGCTGGAAGCCTCTAAAGAAGGCTTGGGTGCGGAAGTCGAGCTTTGGGGCGATGTGATTAATATCAATGAAGTTTCCGAAGTTGCCGGTATGATTCCGTACGAAATCCTTTGCAATATTAAACGTGCGAAGTTTACTTATATTGAGTAAGCAGTCAAAGATAAGGCCGTCTGAAATGTGTTTTCAGACGGCCTTTTTGTTATCTGCAATTAAAACGATTCGTCAGCGCGTAAATAACGCCATTTGCCCGGCGGCAGTCTGCCGAGTTTGACTTTGCCCATGCGGATGCGTTTCAAACCGATGACGCGCAGGCCGACCAGTTCGCACATGCGGCGGATTTGGCGTTTTTTGCCTTGTCGCAAAATAAAGCGCAACTGGTCTTCGTTTTGCCATTCGACTTTGGCGGGGCGTAATTTTTCTCCGTCCAAACTCAAGCCGTGGTTGAGCAGGGCGAGGCCTTTGTCGTCCAGTTTGCCGCGGACGCGGACGAGGTATTCTTTTTCGCTGCTGCTGTTTTCGCCAATCAGCTGTTTGGCAATGCGGCCGTCCTGCGTGAGTACCAATAATCCGACAGAGTCAATGTCCAAGCGGCCGGCAGGGGCTAAGCCGAATTTATGCTTTTCGCTGAAAGGGATACGGTTGTCGTCGCCTTCCCAATGGTTGTCGGCGGTAATGAGTTCGGCGGCGGATTTATAGCCTTTTTCTGCCTGAGCGCTGACGTAGCCGACAGGTTTGTTCAGAAGGATGGTTACGCGCGCTGCTTGTTTTTCGTGGGCTTGTTTGTTGAGGTCGATGCGGTCGCGCTCGGTGACTTTTTGACCGAGTACGGCGGTTTGGCCGTTTACTTTGACCCAGCCTTGCTCGATGTAGCTGTCTGCCTCGCGGCGCGAGCATAAGCCTAATTGCGCCATGCGTTTGGAGAGGCGCATGGTTTCGGAATCGTTGTTTTGCATGGTATGGCAATATAGAGAAATGGGAATGTCGGATTATAGCATTGACCGTTTGTCAGGCCGTCTGAAAACTGAAGATTTGGGTTTTCAGACGGCCTTTCATTTGCGATATGTTAAGAAAATTTTAGTTTTAAAGTAAAAACTAAAGGGTGTATTGTCTGTTTGTGTTAACCTTACGGACGAACTAATCATTTTGTTTTCAGTCGAATTTGGGTTGAAATGACATTTTACTCATAAAATCATGAAGACTATAATGATTGGTCTTTCTGAAGCGCATTAAGGCAGTTTGTCGCTAAACCAAGCCTTTGTGCATCACGTTTTAAGGATAAATCAATGAAATCGCTCAAATCATTTTTGATCTGGGGCATTGTAGTTTTGGTAGGCTTGGCCTCCTTTACTACTTTAGCTCTCAGCCGTGGCGAGCAAGTCAGTGCGATTTGGATGGTTACGGCCGCCATTTCTGTATACTGCATTGCCTACCGTTTCTACAGTCTTTACATTGCCAATCGTGTGATGCAGCTTGATCCTAACCGTCTGACTCCGGCAGAACGCCACAACGACGGCTTGGACTATGTTCCTACACATAAAGGCGTACTGTTCGGCCACCATTTTGCCGCTATTGCCGGCGCAGGTCCTTTGGTTGGTCCTGTATTGGCAGCGCAAATGGGTTATCTGCCCGGTACTTTGTGGATTATTTTCGGCGTGGTATTTGCCGGTGCAGTACAGGATATGATGGTACTGTTTGTTTCTATGCGCCGTGACGGTAAGTCTTTGGGCGATATCGTGAAACAAGAACTCGGTACCGTCCCAGGCGTGATTGCATCCATCGGTATTTTGATGATTATGGTCATCATCATGGCGGTGTTGGCGCTGATCGTTGTAAAAGCATTGGTTCACAGCCCTTGGGGTACGTTCACCATCGCAGCGACTATGCCGATTGCTCTGTTTATGGGTATCTACACCCGTTATATCCGTCCGGGCAAAATTGGTGAGATTTCCATCGTCGGCTTTATTTTGCTGATGTTGGCCGTGATTTACGGTGAAGATGTTGCCCACAGCTCCTTTGGTCACTGGTTCGACCTTGACGGCATTCAGCTGACTTGGGCGATTATGATTTACGGTTTCGTGGCTTCCGTATTGCCGGTTTGGCTCTTGCTGACTCCGCGCGACTATCTGTCTACCTTCCTGAAAATCGGTACGATTGCAGCTTTGGCTTTGGGTATCGTTATTGTTAACCCGACTCTGCAAATGCCTGCAGTTACCCACTTTATCGATGGTTCCGGCCCGGTATTCTCCGGTGCATTGTTCCCATTCTTGTTCATTACCATTGCTTGTGGTGCGGTTTCAGGCTTCCATGCGCTGATTTCTTCCGGTACTACGCCGAAAATGCTGGAAAACGAAACCCACGTCCGCATGATCGGTTACGGCGGCATGATTATGGAAAGCTTTGTGGCCATTATGGCTCTGGCTGCCGCCGCTTCGCTTGATCCGGGCGTGTACTTCGCGATGAACAGCCCGGCTGCGCTGATTGGTACAGATGCCAACACTGCTGCCGAAGTCATCACCACTAAACTGAACTTCCCTGTTGATGCCGCAACCCTGTTGCACACTGCTAAAGAAGTGGGCGAAAACACCATTCTGTCTCGTGCAGGCGGCGCGCCAACCCTCGCAGTCGGTATGGCACACATCATGAGCCGTCTGATTCCGGGCGAAGCCATGATGGCGTTCTGGTATCACTTTGCCTTGCTGTTTGAAGCCTTGTTCATCTTGACCGCGGTTGACGCCGGTACACGCGTTGCCCGTTTCATGATTCAAGACTTGGGCAGTATCTTCTACAAACCATTCGGTAATACCGACTCTATCCCTGCCAACTTGGTTGCAACATTCTTGGCCGTGGCATTGTGGGGCTACTTCCTCTACACCGGCGTAACCGACCCTCTGGGCGGTATCAACTCGCTCTGGCCTCTGTTCGGTATCGCCAACCAAATGCTTGCAGGCGTAGCATTGATTATGTGTACCGTTGTATTGGTAAAAATGAAACGCGACCGCTATGTTTGGGTAACTTTGGTTCCTGCTGTCGGCGTATTGTTTGTAACCTGCTATGCCGGTTTGCAAAAACTGTTCCACAGCGACCCGCGCGTCAGCTTCTTGGCTCACGCAGGCAAATACCGCGATGCCTTGGCTTCAGGCGAAGTCCTTGCCCCTGCTAAAGACATCGGCGAAATGTCACAAATCATCTTCAACGACCAAATCAATGCCGGCCTGACCGCTTTGTTCTTGGCAGTTGTCGTGATTGTCGCCGTGTACGGTTTCCGTACCGCCATGAAAGCCCGCAAAGTCGGCTGGCCAACTGCTAAAGAAATTCCAGCAGTGTACCGCGACGGTAAACAGCCGGAGGCTCAGCATGAAGCATAAGCTTGCATCTTGGTGGAAAACCATCAAGTTGACAGCAAACTTGATGGCCGGTGTCCCAGATTATGAAAACTACGTTGCCCGCCAGCGCAAACATAATCCCAATGCGCCGGTCATGACCGAGCTGCAATTCCAAGACTACTGCCGCAAACGCCGTTGTGGTAGCAACGGCGGACGCTGTTGTTAATGAAGGCATAAAAAGGCCGTCTGAAAATATTTTCAGACGGCCTTTTATTATGGAATATCAATAAAAATCAAAAACTTTGTCTTGTCATCAATATTTAAGCGAACAACTTGCCAATATTTACTCTTCTTCGAGCAGTACCAGCGGACGCTGTATTTTTCTGAGTTCTTCCACCTCGTCCAACAGTCGCATAATCAACCCCAATGCGGGAATGCCGGCTTCAAAATCACGGCTTAAGCGTTGTGCGCGACGGATACGGGCAAGATGAAAACCACTGAAGGTGCTTTTTTCGGGCGCACCATCGATGCTGATGATGTCTTCTGCTATAAGTTCCAACAGCCAATCGCGACGGCAGCGGCTGGCAGCAACGATTTCTTCAAAAGTAAGGGTAACATCGGAGGACTGAATCATAATTTATCCTTTCTCTTATGCTTGTTTCGCGGCAAAGTGTTCGGCCAATTTTTTCCATGCGGCACGGTCGGCTTCGCTCTCTACTGGCGGAACATTAATGCGGATATTGAGATAAAGGTCTCCGGCTTCTTTTGCTGGAATACCTTTGCCTTTAAGGCGGATGCTTTTACCGCTTTGGCTGTTGGCAGGCAGATTGACCTGTAAGCGGCCTGATGCGGTAGGGATGATGATTTTGCCGCCCAATACGGCTTCCCAAGGTTTGACATCTATTGTTTGATATACGTCTTTCCTGTTTTTGACGTATAAATCAGGTTGGTCGTGGAACTTGATTTTTAAGTACAAGTCACCGTTTTCACCGCCGTTATATCCCGGCAAACCTTGACCGGCCAAACGGATTTGTTGGCCTTCTGCAATGCCTTTGGGGATTTTGACGTTGAGGGTTTTATTTTGATAAACCGCACGTCCGTATTCGTCTAGAGTCGGCACATTTAAAGTCATGCTACGTTCTGCGCCAACATACGCTGCGTAAATATCAATACTCAATTCAGCATGTTGATCCTCGCCTTTTATTGGGCCGCGGGGTTGCTCGGAACGAGTGTGGGATTGGCGGAATGATGAAAACAGATCTTCAAAATTAAAGTCTCCCGCTCCGAACGGCTCGCCTTCATGACGTTCATAGCGGAAGCCGCCGCCGTTAAATCCATTGCCAAACGGATTGCCGCCTTGACCGAACGGATTGCCTCCGGCGCTGCGTCCGTAAGGATTAGCCAACATTTCATCGTATTCGGCCCGCTTTTCTTTGTCGGAAAGCGTTTCGTAGGCACGGTTGATTTCTACCGTACGTTCGGCTGCATCAGGTTCTTTGCTGACATCAGGGTGGTATTTGCGCACCAGTTTTCGGTAGGCTTTTTTGATTTCGGCCTCATCCGCATCTTTGGCAACGCCCAGTATTTCATAATAGTTTTTTTCTGCCATGTTATTCCTTTGACTGCTCATATACAAAATTCTTATAGTTTTAATAATTGAGGGTGGATATTCTAAAATCAAGGGCTTTGGAAATAAAATTCTCTATTTCTGACAATGATTAATGGATAATTTATTTCTTTGTTTCTAGAGAAATAGAAAATATAAAGGCCGTCTGAAATACGGTTTTTCAGACGGCCTTTATCAAATTGGGGTTTTATTTGTCTTGAGCATTTTTTTGTTCGCGGACCACCCATTGGGCAATATCTGAACCCAATACTTTAGAAGTGCGGTTCAAGACGGCGCAAGAGCTTTTATAAGCGCCAAACATGCCGCCGGAAGAGTTGCGGGTAAAGGTTTTTTTGCCGACTTGTTTACCGTCAACATACAAAGTGGCAGAAACAGCCATCCCTTTGGCATGGCCGATAAAGGCATTAGCTGCACTCATGGCGGAAGTAATGGCGATGTCTGCGTATGTACCTTGTTTTTTACCGTCACGGACAACCGTTACATCGCTTTTGGCTGCAGTTTCTTGCAAAGATTTGGACATGATGCTGCCCACTTCTAAACACTCGGAAACAATACGGGTATCGATTTCTTCTTTGTCACGGTAAGGGATGCTTTCATCAATATGGACATCCGCGCTGGCAAATGCAGATGCAAACAAGAATGCGGTTGCAAGGATACGGTTAGGAGACATAGTAGGGTACCTGAAATGGAATGTTAAAAAGAGCTGTTATTGTATAACGGCATTTACACTCAATCAACATAAGTTAAGTTGGTCAATACTTTGTTGAGATGGGTGTTATGGTAAGACAAATCAAAAGGCCGTCTGAAATAAAGTTATTTCAGACGGCCTTTTGATTGAGGTATTAATTTGTTCTGGTCAAATAAGGCAGGGGATCGACTGCTTTGCCGTTTAGACGAACTTCAAAATGAAGCTTGACGCTGTCTGTATCGCTGCTGCCCATGGTGGCGATAACTTGACCTGCTTGGACTTTTTGATCTTTTTGTACCAAAAGCGTGTCGTTGTGGGCGTAGGCGGTAATGGTGTAGTCATTGTGGCTGATCAAAATCAGCTTGCCGTAGCCGCGGACTTCTTCACCAACGTAGATGACGGTACCGGCTGCGGCAGAACGAATTTGTTGGCCTTGTGTGCCTGCAATATCTATGCCTTTGCTGGTTGTGCCGTTGTAGCGTTGGATAATGGAAGATGAGGCGTTATCGGTCGGCCATTGCAAACTTAACCGATTGATCGGGGTAACGGCGGTTGCTTGGCGTTGCTGCGTAGCAGTATTGCGGGAGGCAACATGACGGCGGACGCGCAATACTTGGCCGACTTCGATTTGTGAGGCGTTGGGAAGATTGTTCCATGCAACCAGTGTATTGACGTTTTGTCCGTAGCGTTTGGCGATTTGGGTCAGGGTATCGCCGGGGCGGACTTTGTAGTAGCCGTCGGGTACGGCGCGGTTGGAAGAAGTGTTGTTGCCGGCGCAGGCTGCTAAGACGGCAATGGTGCTGATGAGTGCCAGACGTTTTAAGGCCGTCTGAAAGGTGGAAATAAAATTTGTATTCATGAGTTGTTTCTAAATGTATCGTTATACTGTATATGATAGATAGGAAGAGTGAAAAAAGGTTCACTCAAAAGGCATGGGATAAAATGCGGAAAGGCAATATAGTACCATTGAGAATTTGTGGGTATGGCTGAATATTTCTATATCTTTTTGATGAAAAGGGACTTTTTTGACAAGGTAAAAGAAAGTGAAAGTTTTTTCAGACGGCATTGAATAAGGCAATAAAAATCCCCTGCCGAGATAAACGGTCAGGGGATTTTTGTCTCATCGAACTTATTTGTTCAATTCGTTAGCCAGATACAGCCAGGTTTCAATGACGGTATCAGGGTTGAGCGATACGCTCTCGATACCTTCTTCAACCAGCCATTTGGCAAAGTCCGGATGGTCTGATGGACCTTGACCGCAAATACCGATGTATTTGTTTTGTTTGCGGCAGGCAGAGATTGCCAAGTGCAACATCACTTTAACGGCAGGGTTGCGCTCGTCGAAGGAGTCGGATACCAAACCGCTGTCACGGTCGAGGCCGAGGGTCAGCTGGGTCATGTCGTTAGAGCCGATGGAGAAGCCGTCGAAGTATTGCAGGAATTGTTCTGCCAATACAGCGTTGCTTGGCAACTCGCACATCATGATCAGGCGCAGGCCGTTTTTGCCGCGTTCCAAACCGTTTTCTTTCAGGGCTTTAACAACAGCTTCTGCTTCACCCAAAGTGCGAACGAATGGAATCATGATTTCGACGTTGGTCAAACCCATTTCATCGCGAACGCGTTTCAAGGCTTTGCACTCGAGTGCGAAGCAGTCTTTGAAGTTATCAGCCACATAACGTGCTGCACCACGGAAGCCCAACATTGGGTTTTCTTCGTGTGGTTCGTAGATGCTGCCACCCACCAAGTTAGCGTACTCGTTGGATTTGAAGTCAGACATACGGACGATGGTTTTGCGTGGATAAACCGAAGCAGCCAAAGTTGCCACACCTTCTGCGATTTTATCGACATAGAAGTCAACAGGAGAGGCGTAGCCGGCGATGCGACGGGTAATTTCAGCTTTCAACTCGTCGTCTTGTTTGTCAAATTCCAACAAGGCTTTAGGGTGGATACCGATTTGACGGTTGATGATGAATTCCATACGCGCCAAGCCGATACCTTCGCTAGGCAGGTTGGTGAAGCTGAATGCCAATTCAGGGTTACCAACGTTCATCATTACTTTTACAGGCGCTTTAGGCATATTGTCCAAAGCAACATCGGTAATTTGTACGTCCAGCAAGCCGGAGTAGATGAAGCCGGTATCGCCTTCGGCACAAGATACGGTAACTTCTTGGCCTTCGGACAGCAGATCGGTAGCGTCGCCACAACCTACAACAGCCGGAATACCCAATTCACGCGCGATAATCGCTGCGTGGCAGGTACGGCCGCCACGGTTGGTCACGATGGCAGAAGCACGTTTCATTACCGGTTCCCAATCCGGGTCGGTCATGTCGGTAACGAGTACGTCGCCTGCTTCAACGGAATCCATCTCGGAAGCATCTTTTACCAAGCGAACTTTACCTTGACCAACTTTTTGACCGATGGCTCGGCCTTCGCACAAGACAACTTTTTCGCCGTTGATAGAGAAGCGGCGCAGGTTGCGGCTGCCGTCTTCTTGAGATTTCACGGTTTCAGGACGCGCTTGCAGGATGTAGAGTTTGCCGTCCAAACCGTCGCGGCCCCATTCGATGTCCATTGGGCGGCCGTAGTGTTTTTCGATGGTCAGCGCGTAATGGGCCAACTCGGTAACTTCGGCATCGGTAATGGAGAAGCGTTGACGGTCTTCTTCAGGTACATCGACGTTAGTCACAGATTTACCGGCTTCGGCTTTGTCGGTAAAGATCATTTTGATTTGTTTCGAACCCATGGTTTTGCGCAGGATAGCCGGTTTGCCTGCTTTCAAAGTAGGTTTGAATACATAGAATTCGTCAGGGTTTACTGCACCTTGTACGACGTTTTCGCCCAGGCCGTAAGAAGAGGTAACGAAAACGACTTGGTCGTAACCGGATTCGGTATCGATGGTGAACATCACACCGGACGCGCCGCTGTCAGAGCGCACCATGCGTTGTACGCCGGCAGAAAGGGCAACGATGTCGTGTTCGAAGCCTTTGTGGACACGGTAAGAAATGGCACGGTCGTTATACAGGGAAGCGAATACATGGTGCATGGCTTCTTTAACGTTATCCAAGCCATTGATATTCAGGAAGGTTTCTTGTTGGCCGGCGAAAGAAGCATCCGGCAGGTCTTCTGCTGTTGCGGAAGAACGTACGGCAACGGAAATGTCCGCACCGCCGGCATCGGCAACCATTTTGTTCCAAGCTGTTTCGATTTCAGCATCCAGCTGCTCAGGGAACGGAGTATCCAAAATCCATTGACGGATTTCTTTACCCACGCGCGCCAACTCGGCAACGTCTTCAACATCCAGTTGTTTCAGGGCTTCGGAAATACGCTCGCTCAGACCATTATGAGCCAGGAAAGCACGATAAGCTTCGGCTGTGGTTGCAAAACCGCCGGGAACGCGCACGCCTTTTTCAGTCAGTTGGCTGATCATTTCGCCCAAAGAGGCATTTTTACCGCCCACTCGCTCAACGTCAGTCATACGCAGGTTTTCAAACCAAATAACGTAGTTTTCGGCCATTTGTGTGTCCAATCCAATCCAAAAAATGTTAAAAAAGAAACAAATCCGCCTGCTTATTGTAGCCATTCGTTTGATGGCTGTCATGTGTTTTATCTTTTTAAAAATCACAAATTCGTCTGTGATATTGTGCTTTTCAGGCGTGTAGCCTTCTGAAATGTGAATATCAGATTCATGTTTTTACGTGTTATCTTCTTGTTAAATATGGAAAACAAAATAAGTTAATAAATTTGATAAACAAGATTTATTTTGTAATTTTAGAATAAAATTCTACAAAATAGCAAAAAATAAAATTTTGTGCCAATTTAAAAATTGTTCAAATTTGTTGTAATCCTGTGTAATCTATCGGGAATCGCTTTATTGCAAAGGCTGTAACTGCTATGATTGCCGTCTGAAACGTTACCCTCAAGAGGATTCATTATGACTGATCCACGCCAAGTCTTCTATATTTCCGACCGAACCGGCCTGACCGCTGAAAATATCGGTGAAGCCTTGCTGAACCAATTTGGCAATGTTGAGTTCAAACGCCATACCTATCCGTTTATCGATACGCCTGAAAAAGCACGTGCTGTTGTAGACAAAGTCAACCAGTCAGCTGAAAAATTCGGCGTGCGCCCGATTGCTTTTGTCAGTGTGGTCAATGACGAAATCCGTGAAATCATCAAGAAAGCCAATGCGTTCCATATTAATTTCTTTGAAACCTTTCTCGGTCTTTTGGAAAAGGAACTCAATACGGAGGCGGTTGCCGCCCAGCAGGGGCACCACAGTATCGGCAATACCCAACGCTATGATGCGCGTATGGAGGCGGTCAATTTTTCACTGAATCATGATGACGGCGTCAGCGATAAAAACCTGCAGGAAGCGGATGTGATTTTGATGGGCGTGTCCCGTTCCGGCAAAACGCCGACTTGTCTCTATCTGGCCTTGCAATACGGTATCCGTGCCGCCAACTATCCATTGATTCCTGATGATTTGGAATCCACAGATTTGCCGCGTATGGTCAAGCCTTATAAAGACAAGCTGTTTGGTTTGACCATTCAGCCTGAACGCTTGCAGGCAATCCGTCAGGAGCGCCGTCCTAATTCGACTTATGCCAAAATCGATACTTGCCGCAGCGAGATTGCCGATGCGCAAAATATGTTCAAACGCCACGGTGTGCCGTTTACCAATACAACCGATAAATCTGTGGAAGAACTCGCCGTTCATATCTTGCAGGCTTGTAAGTTGAAACGCCGTTTCTAAATAAAATGATAAAAGGCCGTCTGAAACTTCAGACGGCCTTTTGTTATTTTGTATATTAGGTCTTGGGCAGGGTAACACCGGTTTGCCCCATGTATTTGCCGTTGCGGTCTTTGTATGAAGTTTCGCAGACTTCATCGCTTTCAAAGAACAAGACTTGAGCCACGCCTTCGCCTGCATAGATTTTGGCAGGCAGGGGGGTGGTGTTGGAAAACTCAAGCGTAACGTAGCCTTCCCACTCAGGTTCGAACGGAGTAACGTTGACGATGATGCCGCAGCGTGCGTAAGTGGATTTACCTAAGCAGACGGTCAGGACGTTGCGCGGGATGCGGAAATATTCGACTGTGCGCGCCAGGGCAAAGGAGTTGGGCGGAATGATGCAACAGTCGTCTTCGACTGTAACGAAGTTTTTCGGGTCGAAGTTTTTTGGATCGACGATGGTGCTGTTGATATTGGTAAAGATTTTAAATTCATTGGCACAGCGGATGTCGTAGCCGTAGCTGGATGTGCCGTAGGAAATGATGCGCTGGCCGTTGGCCTCTTTGATTTGGTTGGGCTCGAACGGCTCAATCATGCCGTGTTCTTCGGCCATGCGGCGTATCCATTTGTCGGATTTAATGCTCATGGTGGTTGTCCTGGGGTAAGGGTTGTTTGGGAATTCTTTGAAATCAACACGACAGCCTTTAGACAGGCTTGTCAATTGATGTTTCAGACGGCCTAAAAGCTGGATAAGGCCGTCTGAAAGGCTGTTTATTTGGTTTTAGAAGCAGATTTCTTAGCCAGTTTGACTTCTTTAATCATACCGTCTTCGCATTTCATGATGAAGACGGGTGTGCCGTTTTGAGAGGCGGTAAAGTTTCCGTGCGCCCTGCCTTTTTTGAACACACCCTCCAGCGTCATATTGCGTAATTTGGCGCTGTTGGAGGAGAAAGGTTCGATAAAGGTTTCGCTGTTGCTGGAAACGGTATATACGCCTTTGCCGTCAAATTTGCCGTTTTTAAAGGTGCCGACATAGCTGCGGCCGTCTTGGCATTTCCATGTGCCTTTGCCGGATGGTTTGCTGTCTTTGCCGACATCGCCATCGTAAACGCAACCTTTTTCCTGATAAGGATTGATGGTTTCGGCAATGGCAGGCGTACCCAGCATGAAGGCGATAGGGAGTAGGGCGAGGTATTTCATTATTCATTCCTTTTTGCAGGCGGTTTCAGATGGCCTGATATTGGGATTCAAAAGTCAGCAGGGTTTCAGCAATGCGGCGTGGCAATATGGCTAAAGCGTGTTCGCGCATGGATGCAGGGATACCGTAGTAGGCTTCGGCAATGCTGCCGGTAATGGCCGCCAAGGTATCGCTGTCTCCGCCCAGGGAAACCGCCAGTCGGATGGCGTGTTCAAAATCATCGCTTTCAAGAAAGGCGGTAACTGCTTGAGGTACGGTGTCTTGACAGCTTTCGTTGAAATGATAATGCGGGCGGATTTGGTCGCAACTTTGGCTCAAGTCGTAGCCGAATTGTCGTGTAATGTTTTCTTTGATTTGCGCTTTGCCCATGCCGGTACGCGCCCAAAAGATGGCGGCGGCTACGGCTTGCGCGCCTTTAATGCCTTCCGGGTGGTTGTGCGTTACGGCGGCGGATTGTTCGGCAAAATGCAGGGTTTCTTCCAATGTGGCAAATGCCCAGCCAACGGCAGAAACACGCATGGCCGAGCCGTTGCCCCAGCTATTATAAGGTTCTGGATCTTTCCATTCTATCCATTGTGAGAAGCGGCCGCCATATGCGCCTTTAGGGCAGGGATATGCCCTACACCAGCCTTGTAAAATAGAGGCTAAATTATCGTTGCAGCCTTGTAAAACCCAATCGGCAATGGCAGCAGTGCAAATCGTATCATCGGTGAAGTCGCTGTCGGGGCTGAAAATATCAAAATTGGTGTGACGGTAGTTGTCAAACTCGAATCGTGATCCGGCAATATCGCCAATGACTGCGCCCAACATCATGACATCCTTTCTGATACTTCTCTTTATATTTCAGACGGCCTTTGATATTTCCCAATCAAAAGGCCGTCTGAAAAATTATTCTTGCCAACCGCCCAAATAAGAAACCAGTTCTTCCAACATGGTGCTGATGGCTTCGGTCATCAGGATTTGCGAGGCAAAGGCGAGGCTGGCGGCATCGTCGCCGTTGCTTTCGGCTTCTTCTTGCAAAACGTCCAGATACTGGATGCGTTTGAGGGTAAAGTCTTGGGTGAGGATGAACGCGATTTGTTCGCGCCATACCAAGCCCAGCTGGGTAACGGTTTTGCCGTTTTTGACGTGTTGTACCACTTCGTCGGCGGTCAGGTCTTGTTTGGAAACTTTGACGACCGGAACAACATCGCCTACGCCTTTGAGTTCGCAATCGCTGTCCAATTCAAAACCGCCTTCGCAGTGGCCTTGCAGCAGCCAGCTGGTCATCAGGGAAGAGGGCGATTGTTTGGTGTTGGGCAGCGAGGCTTCTAAACCGCCCAACGCTTCGCGCAGCTTGGTCAGGATGTTTTCCGCTTTGGCAGATGCGGCATTGTTGACCAAAAGATACCCGTGGCGCGTGTCGAAAATCGCCTGTGTGCGACTGCTGCGCGTAAAGGCACGGGGCAGCAGGTCGTCGGTAATCTGCTCTTTCAGCTCTTGTTTTTCCTTGCGGCCGACATTGCGCGCTTCGTTGTTTTGGATTTCCAAAACCTTTTCATCCAAAATATCGCGGATCACGCCGGCAGGCAGGACTTTTTCTTCTTTTTTCAGAGCAACGCGCCAAGTGTAATCGGCAGGGAAAACCAGCTCGGGCAAAAAGGAAACCGGCGTGGCAAAGCCTTCGCTAAACCAGTCCAAACCTTGACAATGGGCAAATTCGGATTGCGCCAATTTGTCGGCAAGGACTTCCAATTCGGGCAACTTGTCTTTGTTGAGCGGATAAAAACTGATTTGCTTAAACCACATGGTGAGTTTTCCTTTTTATTAAAACCGGCATTATACAGGGAAAATAACATACGGAAATCGGCAGCATCTTTAAAAATGCAGTAAAGGCGTTGACAGAAGAAAAGGGTTTCTGTATAGTTCGCGCTTCGGTTACGCGCCCATCGTCTAGAGGCCTAGGACACTGCCCTTTCACGGCGGCAACCGGGGTTCGAATCCCCGTGGGCGTGCCATATTTTGAATAAACCCTTACTAAAAAATAGTAAGGGTTTATTTTTTTGCCACTATGGTACTGTTTGTACATCTTTAAACTCTATTGTAAACGTGGACTAGAAGCAAAATACTCGGCCTATTCGACATTTTTGGGTGTTCTACATTAACTAAAAATAATGTATCGGTGACTGGTAGATGGGTCCCATCATTCAGAAAAGGCAAAAGAGTGTCTCATTGATGATTAAACTTAGAAGATGAATAGAGGAAGAAATCATGAAAACGAAAATCATGTTGAAAGCACTGAAAAAAGAATAGATTAATTTCCCCTCTATGAAATCCATTGAGGAAGTGTGTGTTTAATAAGCCTATCTGGAAGTTTTTAGGTTGTAGGCGTATGATATGCTATTTCAATATTAGGTTTGTAAGATTAGTCTAGGTACTGCACTTAAAATCCAAATGGTTTTTATATGCTGATATAATTTCGTTTTAAGTCAACTGCCGATTTTTATTATGAAAAATCTTACGAACCCGTTTAAGAGTTGGTTATCACATTTCTTTTTTAATCGTGATCCACTTAATCCTATTCCGAATGGTAGGCCACTGTATACTTATGCAGTTAATGAAAATGAATATCGTGAACTGTGTGCGCTGTTTTATCGTAAGCCTTTTTTGATATCGGGTTCTTCTTATCAGGACGAATGGTGTGCCTGTTACTGTCTGGCAGTTAGTGAAACTTATCGACGCGAGTATTCGGGTGGTGAATGGAGTTGGGCATTTTTCGATAATGCAATAGGTACGCAATTTGATAATGAGCAGCAACGTTACAAATATTTGAAAAAAGGGTTGGCATATTGGCGGCGAGAATGGAAATATGACGCTGCTAAAAGTACGCGTTATCTTGGTACATTAGTTGCTGAAGGTGGATTACCACTGAAAATGCTTGCAGCTGATGATAATGTTATTCGTAATATTATTGATTATGGCTTGAAAAAATATCAGGAGAGTATGGAAACTTTCCGCCCTTTAGAAGGATATATTGCTGAAAGAGTGTATAGACTGGCACAAGTATTTCGTGATACTGCGGCTGTTGTTCTATTTGCTGATACAGTCAGAGCGCTAGTCAAGCTCACTGAACGGTTTGACTTGAAGAATAAACGCAATTTGGTCGAATACCTGGATCAGGCAGATAGTGGTTGGCGCAGTGAGTTTCCTTTTGCTTTGGATGGTAATCAGGTGGATGCAGTTATCAACCGCTGGTTGGGTAATGCAGCAGACGAACGTCAAAAAGTGGAAAAGCAAGAGTTCTCCTGTCGGCATTATGTAAAGGAGGAAAGTTGGTGCTTGCATGCTAAAATCGGGTTACCTGAAAAATTTAGTTTCCCTATTCAGAATTATCAGGGTAAAACGGTTTTACAATGGCAAATTTTTGAAGGAGAAGAGCCAGTTGCCCAAATGGGAGCAACAGCATTTGCTTCTCTTAGTGATACAGGCGGAGAGCTAACATTCAAACTTCCTTTTGGGAAACAGCTTGATTTTATCCGAGAGAAACCTAGTCTGCCTTTGTCTGTGCGAGTGTTTGCTAGCGGGCGGCTGATTTATACCAAGTTGTTTGGAGATACTGGATTTGATGAAGATGCACCGCTAGTGTTTCGCCCTGATCAATATCAACGTTGGCAACTGTTCTCCACTAATGAATACACGCGCAGTAAAGATAGAGATATTTTGATTCATCTACCAGACGGTTTTAGGTTGTCTGAAGATGAAAATGTTTCCTGTTTGGGCGAGCAGTGGTTTAAGTGTTCGGACGGATTGACTGCTTGTCATGCGGATGGGCGAGAAATAGTTGTTGTACAAGCTAGTCTGACAGAACAGAGTATTTTGCACGGGAGACTGTTTTATCACTGCCAAAATACTGATGGTTTACCTGTGTATCGTGGTTTTCCTACTCTGCTAACGCCTCCTGACTTATCTCCGACGCACATCAAAATCAACGGCGAGGTTCAATCAAATATCTGCCCGAGCTATTATGGTACATTTCAGGTGGCTTTCTATAAGGGCACAATTTGTTTGTTGCGGCGTAAAATTACTGTCCTGCCTGAAGATTTTTCCTATACTTGGCAAGCAGCAAGCGGCAAAGATCCCGCTATTTTAAATGTTGATACTTCCAAAAAGGTTTTCATAGATGTCTTTGCCAAGCATCTAGATATCACACAAATCCATTCCCGATTTGGATTTATCTGCCAAGCTGAGGACGGTAATTATCCATCTCATATTATTCTTGCAGTTGGAAGTAACCCTCTTCAAGCTGCACGATTAAGACTATCTCTACCGTTTGATGGTGCGTATCTATATGATGAAAAAGGTAGAATTGATGATTACCGTCTGAATGTCAATCAGCTGCTAGGCAAGTGGATAATGGTATATTCCTCCGCATCGACCGATATGAGGCTGGTATTCAAATTATCGGATAATGTACATGGTCGTCCCATTTCGATCAGCGAACGTTTGTCAGCAGATGGTTCGGTGCAGCAGTTTTTCTTAGATCAATGGAAACCGCAACTTTTGCAGCTCTTATCGTGCAGCAGTAGTCAAGATGCCCAGGTAGAAATTACTGTGTGCCATGTGGGCTCAGAGAACCCTTTGATACGGCTTATCCTGTCTCGTTATAATGGTCTAGTTATGTGGAATAATCAGTTTTACCGTTTCGGTATTCTGGCAGTGACAGATGCATTACGAAAAAGTTTCGTCATCAAACGGCAGGCAGAAGACGAATTAACTTGCCGAGAAGCAGTAGTAAACATCATGCGCTTGGATGCACCTGAAAAAGGTGCACAAAGGCTGCTTGAAAGCGCAATGAGGATAAATGGGCATTATCAACTGTCGTCCGAACAATATGATGAAGGATTGTGGTTGATTTACCCTGCGCCTGAATCACCAGTTCAATTCCGTCCAGATATATTTGACAATAGCAGTGAAAAATTTATCGAACCATTTCAACATAATTCCCTGCATATTGCTGCACGCGCTTTCCATCCGGACCACAATCCCGAAGCTATTAGCCGTATCATTACGGAAATGGTGGGTAATCCTGAGCATTCTGGTTGGCTGTATTTTGAGAGCCTGAAGCAGCATTTTTCTCATCTGCCACTGTCAGTATTTGAAACATGGAAAGCCTTGGTACAACAGCCCAAAGCCTTAGCTTTAGCGGTATTACGCTTAAGGTTGGATGGTGTATTTTGCGAGCGGATGCGTAATGAATTGGCTGTGGTATGGGAGTGGTTGGCTCTACAAGATTGGTTTGCTGCCATAAGTGCGTACAAACCATACATTCGTACCAAAATTGCAGCTACAGGCTTGAAGCCCGATGATTTCCTCTTGTCTGAAAACTGTATTCCTACAAGTGTGTTGTGCCATGACGAGATTTTACGCAATCATGTATTTAAAGGATTTCTTTCAGAAATAGAAATGATAGTGGTGGAAAACACGCTTGGGGAAATTTTCGACAAGAAGCACGATTCACGTTATAACCGCCATTACAATGCATTGCGTCAAAATGAAAACTTACGGATTCCCGAAACGCTTTCAGACGGATTGCAACAATGGTTAGACAAACAACAAGGCTCATTTTTCGACCAAGTACGCCGCCTATCTAAAATTCATTTTGACCGTGCTGCCGTCTGGCTCCCCGTTTTTACCGCCTGTGTTAAAACCGGCAAGGCGCATCCTAACGACATCAGGCCGTCTGAAATGACAGCCGCGCAGTTTGCCGATGCTTTTTACCGTATTTATGCTTTGGACGCAGAATGGTTCGATTACGTCTGCGCCACCCTGAGCTGCCATTTGATGAGTGAATAACAATGAATACCGACCCCATGCAAACCCTGTCCGGCCTGATAGAGCAGAGCCTGAACCGCATCAAGGAAGCCACCATCGGTGTATTGGATATTACGGATGATAAATTGCGCGGCCACCTGCGCCAACTGATCAACAACGAATTGGGTAACGAAAACTGCTTTCTTGCCGATCCCGTCGTCGAACAGACTTTCGGCTGGGAAAGTGCGGACTGCACCTTTGCCGATTTGGTAGAGCAAAACCTGTTTTCTGCAAAACTTACCGATGTGTTAGCCAAAGCCGACAATTATGATTTCCCCAAAACTGCCCGCCCTTACATCCACCAATTGCAAGCATGGCGGCATCTTTTGGCCGATACACCCCAGTCTGCCATCATTACCAGCGGCACGGGTTCTGGCAAAACCGAATGCTTCATGATTCCGATATTGGAAGACCTGATACGCCGACAAACGCAGGAAAACACAGCGCTGGTTGGCGTTCAGGCTCTGTTTCTTTATCCGCTCAACGCCTTAATCAATTCGCAAAAGGAACGCTTGGACGCATGGACGAAGCCCTTCGGTAACAAAATCCGCTTTTGCCTCTACAACGGCAACACCAAACCATGTACTGATCCACGTGACAAAGACCAGCCCAACCAAATCTTGTCGCGGGAATTGCTACGCAAAGAACCTCCGCCTATCCTACTTACTAATGCCACTATGTTGGAATATATGCTGGTGCGCCAAGTAGATGCCCCTATTTTGGAAAAATCTCGCCAAACAGGTTCATTGCGCTGGATAGTATTAGACGAGGCACATAGTTATATCGGATCGCAGGCGGCAGAAATTGCACTGTTATTACGCCGTGTAGTACACGCGTTCGGCAAAAAGCCCGAGGATATACGCTTTGTTGCTACATCTGCCACCATTGCTTCCGACAAAGCAGCAGACGAACTTCGCTGCTATCTTGCTGATTTAGCTGGGGTACCCAAGGAACAGGTTCTAGTAGTTTCTGGAAGCCGCGACTTTCTGCCAATTAGTGTTGCCGATGGTAGACAGAGCCTCGCAGATATCACATCTATTAAGGACGAAGCAGAACGCTTTGCAGCCCTTTGTCAAAGTGTAATGGCCACTACCCTGCGTAATTGTCTGACAGCCAATACCCAACCTTACACGCTGAACCAATTGATACAGGCAACGCAAGCATATTTGCTTTCTGATAGCCTTGATAAACAGCAGCGTGAAGTTTTAGGCTGGCTGGATGTTATGACTCAGACAAAACCGTCTGAAAATGCTGAACCATTTTTAAAACTGCGTTTGCATATATTTCAATCAATGCTGCACGGGTTATGGGCGTGTGCTGACCGTCATTGCAGCAAAAAAGAAGGTTACCTTAAAGACTGGCTATTTGGGCAGGTTTATCTTAACCGCAGAACTAAATGTGATTGTGGCGCTCCTGTGTACGAATTAGTGTTGTGCCAAGATTGCGGTACCCCGCACTTGATGGCGCAGGAGTATAACGGTATTTTGCAGCAGTGCGATACCTATATCACCGATGAGTTTGCACTCAATCCTGAGCCTGCAGCTAATGATGAAGAAGACAGTGGTGATGATGTAAACCCAATTTCAGATGGTCTACAATTCATATCCCGCAATAAAGTGCTTGCAGCCCCAGTCAGTATGCAGTCTGAAGACTATATGGTACAAAAAATCGATAAAGAAACTGCGCAAATAGGTGTGCAGCAAGGTAAAACTTTTGAGTTGGCTTTGGATTGCTCCTCGCATGCCTGCTGTTCCGCCTGCGGCAAAGAAAACCGAAGAATGCCGTTTTATCGTGGACAATATTTAGGTGCACCATTTTATGTAACTAACGCTGTTCCGACTGTATTAGAATTTTGTAGTGATGCTGAAAATGATCCGCAATCGTTACCCGCTCGTGGACGGCGATTAATTACTTTTACTGACAGCCGTCAAGGCACAGCGAGAATGGCGGTAAAAATGCAGCAGGAAGCGGAATATTCTAAATTGCGTGGTATGGTGTTTGATGTATTGGTGCAGGAAACTGAAAAACCTGTTAATAACGTCCTAATGCCTGAAATGGTAGCAAAAATTGAACAATTGAAACAAACCGACCCCACTTTGGCGGAAATGTTGTTGGAAGCAGCAAAAAGTAAAGCACAAAAAAGTGACAAAAAAGCCTACCTCACTTGGGATGATATGTACCGTACACTGCGCTACAAAGATGAAATGACGCAAGATTTACTGCCTTACAATCGAGAGACCAATCCCAGCATGTTTAATGATCCTAGTGGCAACGGAGCAGAAAAGCTGGCAGAGTTGCTACTGGCACGCGAATTTATCCGCCGCCCAAGAAATGCCAATAGTTTGGAAACTTTAGGTTTGACAATGATTTGTTATCCTAGTCTGGATAAAATCAGCACAGTGCCTGATGGTTGGGTAGAGACACGTGTTTTAAATCAGGCAGACAATCCAAGCAAACCGCTGGATTTGGATGATTGGAAAGCATTTTTAAAAATGATTTTGGATTTTCATGTCCGTGAAAATTCCTTTACCAATTTAGATGAGCAGAAAAAACGATGGTTAGGCAAACGCTTTTCGGGAAAATCCCTGCTGCCGCCCGATACCAGAGAAAAGCAAACTTCGCGCAAACGAGCTTGGCCGAAAGTTCGAGATAAAGGCCGACAACCTCGAGCAGTCAAAATTTTGCAGGCGGTTACAGGTCTTGATATTCAAAACCCTTTGGCTAAACACAAAATTAATTCGTGGCTGCAAACTGCGTGGAAACAATTGACTACTGATAGCAATATCCTACATCCCGATAATGATGCTTGGAAAATGCCGCTTTCAGCAATAGCGTTTAAGTTACCTGAAAAAGAAATGTGGCTGTGTCCGCAAAGTCACCGCCTGATCGACACTACTTTGCGCGGTGTGTCTCCTTATTTGCCTGGTAACTGGCAGGAAATGCCGTCTGAAAAACTGTTTTGCAGCAAAACTGAGATTCCAGATTATTATCGTTTCAAACAGGATGCCACTGCCGAACCTCGTCGTAGCCAAATGCGTCGTTTGCTGAAGGAAGATAAAGATGTAGGCCACTTGCGCCAAGAAGGTTTGTGGAGCAATTTGAACGATAAAATCGTAGAAGGAGGTTTCTACTATCGTGCGGCGGAACATTCAGCACAAATTGAATCTACACAATTAAACAGATACGAACAGATGTTCAAAGAAGGGAAAATTAATGTATTGAGCTGCTCTACTACCATGGAAATGGGCGTGGATATTGGCGGTATGGCAGCAGTGGTAATGAATAATGTACCACCACATCCTGCCAATTACCTGCAACGTGCCGGCCGTGCAGGGCGTCGTAGCGAATCAGCGGCGGTGGCTTATACATTGTGTAAAAACGATCCGCACAACCGCCGCGTATTTGCCAATCCGAAATGGGCATTCACTACGGCCATTGCCGCGCCGAAAGTATCGTTAAGTTCTAAAAAAATCGTCAGCCGCCATATGCATTCGCTCTTGTTGGCAGCATTCCTTGCCAAGCGAAGCGATACAGGCAAAGACTGTACTAAGCTGAATACTGCATGGTTTTTCAACCCAACCCAATCTGTTTGGGAGCAGTTTTGCGACTGGATGAACTCACCAGAATGCTCTACTATTAACCAAACTTTGGGTGAGCTGGCGGTAGGCACTGCTTTGGAAGGAGTACCATTAACACGTATCAAAGCAAGTGCTAAACAACGGCTGCTGGAATTAGCAGGGAATTGGCAGGCTGATTTCCATAGTATCAACCATAAAATTAAGCAAACTGACAACGATTTATACAAGAAAGCCTTAAATCGCGAGAAACAACTACATGAAAATGAGAACCTGCTTGGCTATCTGGCGGTAAACGCATTTTTACCTGGTTATGGTTTCCCTACTGGCATAGTAGAAATGAAGATCCGTAAAATGGAAGACTTACGCCGTGAACGAGAGAAGCGAGACGATAATCTGTTCATCCGCAAAGAAAACCCAAGCCGCAGTTTGGATATTGCACTGCGTGAATACGCACCTGGTTCGGATGTTGTATTAGATGGGCGCGTATACCATTCTGCTGGCATCAATCTACGGGTAAAATCGGATGAACGAGGTAAAAACGAAGACCAACGCTTTGATACTGCGTGGCGCTGTAAAAACTGCGGTAAATCTGGCGTAACGCGTTACAAATATAGCTGTAGTGATATCCAATGTTCTTACTGCGGTGAAAGTATTCCTTTTGATGAACAATGTACGGTACTAACCCCAACAGGTTTTCTGACTGACTTTTTTGAAGACAGTAGCAACGATGTTTCCTACCAAACATTCGTTCCTATTCAGCCTCCTAGAGTACAATTGAATGGTGAAACTGTAGCCTTTCTAAAACATGAGTGCGGTGAAATTAAATATGGTAGTGACGGTAGAGTACTGTTTCGCTCTAGTGGCAAGCATGAAAAAGGTTTTGCTGTTTGCATGAGATGTGGTAGGGCTGATTCCATGACTGAAACAGGTGAACTGCCTAATGTATTTTTGGGTGAGTATCATAAAACCTTGGGTGGCGGTTTGGATCTTAGCAGTAACAGTAAAGATTGTCCTAATAGTAATGTTCAGATCAATATCCATCTGGGCCATCAGATCTCAACCGATGTATTGGAGATTGCCCTGAAAAATCCACAAACTAAGGTATGGCTAGGTAGTGGGGATAAAACTACCGCCCGCACAATTGCCGTTGCTGTACGCGATGAAATTGCTACTTTTTTGGGTATAGAAACTACTGAAATGGGCTATGCCGTGCGGGCAGATAGAGATTTGGAAACAGGTGCCGTTCGCTGTTTGATTCAGATTTACGACAAAGCCGAAGGGGGCGCCGGTTTCGTTTTATCTGCTGTAGATGACATCAACGGTATCATAAGTCGCGCTTTAGACCGTTTGAATTGCCCAGCTGATTGTAGTATCGTTTGTCAGCATTGCCTGGCGGGTAGTGATAGCAATGTAGAGCGAGAAGAACTGGACCGTCATCAGGCTTTACAATGGCTTGAGGAAGCTCAATTGAAACAACATTTGAATTACCAGTAAGTATTTTGTGTGCCGATAGTTATACTCGTGGGCGTGCCAAAATTCTTAAAAAACGCTCCTGCTTTTTGCAGGGGCGTTTTTTGTTTTCAGACGCCTGTCGCTGTGAAAATATCTTTAAATTGGTTTACAATAATGCCATTCTGAATCTTAACGAGAGAAAACAATGTTAGACATCCAATTGCTCCGCAGCAATACCGCCGCAGTTGCCGAACGTTTGGCCGCCCGCGGTTACGAGTTTGATATCGCGCGTTTCAACGCTTTGGAAGAGCAACGCAAAGCCGTTCAAGTGAAAACAGAAGAGTTGCAGGCTTCGCGCAACAGTATTTCCAAACAGATCGGTGCGTTGAAAGGCCAAGGTAAACACGAAGAGGCTCAAGCTGCAATGGATCAGGTTGCTCAAATCAAAGTGGATTTGGAGCAGGCTGCCGCTGATTTGGATGCTGTTCAGAAAGAATTGGACGCATGGTTGTTGACCATTCCGAACCTGCCGCATGAAAGCGTACCTGCCGGTAAAGATGAAACTGAAAACGTTGAAGTCCGCAAAGTCGGCACGCCGCGCGAATTTGACTTTGAAATCAAAGACCATGTTGATTTGGGCGAGCCTTTGGGTTTGGATTTTGAAGGTGGTGCGAAACTTTCCGGCGCGCGCTTTACCGTGATGAAAGGCCAAATCGCCCGTCTGCATCGCGCTTTGGCTCAGTTCATGCTGGACACGCACACGCTGCAACACGGCTATACCGAGCATTACACGCCTTATATTGTGGATGACACCACTTTGCAGGGCACAGGCCAACTGCCTAAATTTGCAGAAGATTTGTTCCATGTTACCCGCGGTGGCGACGAGAGCAAGAAAACGCAATATCTGATTCCGACCGCCGAGGTAACGCTGACCAATACCGTTGCCGACAGCATCGTGGCAGGCAGCGATTTGCCGTTGAAATTGACTGCGCATTCCCCATGTTTCCGTTCCGAAGCGGGCGCATACGGCAAAGACGTGCGCGGTTTGATTCGCCAGCATCAATTCGACAAAGTGGAAATGGTGCAAATCGTTCATCCGGAAAAATCATACGAAGCGCTGGAAGAAATGGTCGGACACGCTGAAAATATTTTGAAAGCGTTGGAACTGCCATACCGCGTGATTACTTTGTGCACCGGCGATATGGGTTTCGGTGCAACCAAAACCTACGACTTGGAAGTTTGGGTTCCTGCGCAAAACACCTACCGTGAGATTTCCAGCTGCTCCAACTGCGAAGATTTCCAAGCACGCCGCATGAAAGCGCGTTTCAAAGATGAAAACGGTAAAAACCGTTTGGTGCATACTTTGAACGGCTCAGGCTTGGCAGTCGGCCGTACTTTGGTGGCAGTATTGGAAAACCATCAAAACGCCGACGGCAGCATTAATGTTCCTGCTGCGTTGCAACCATATATGGGTGGCGTGACCAAACTGGAAGTAAAATAATCGCTGTTTAAAAGAAAAAGGCCGTCTGAAACTTGGGTTCAGACGGCCTTTTATATGGTTTAGCAATTATTTGTTGTGTTGACGGAAATATTCCCATTCTTCAACGACTTTACCGTCAGGCAAGTGGCACACGCCGTATTCGCCACCGTCTTTGTCTTTTTTGATTTCGGATTTTCCGCCTTGTTTGACGCAGAATTCAGAAGCCGGATTGGCCACGCCGACCTTAGGAGATTCTTGTTTTTCAGAAGCGGAGCAGGCGGCCAAAGCAGTTGCGGCAGCGAGGCTGAGGATAAGGGGTTTGATCATGGCGCGTCTTTCATTTGAAGGATAAAAACAAGCGGATTATAAGGGATGCTTGCGTTTAATGGCGTTAACCAGATTAAAGGCCGTCTGAAAAGTTTTCAGACGGCCTT